>DYLS01000187.1 GCA_020721965.1 Blastopirellula marina
GTACTGAGGCAAAATCTTCGCGATTGGCATAGTTTTCACGGAGTAATACTATAAATAGTCTCAACGCGAATGGCGCGAATTGCGCGAATTATTTTGAATGTGTCATTCGCGAATTCGCGATATTCACGTTAAAAATATCGTTCGCAACATCCCCTGACTGACAAAACTGGTACGAATGCGCGCTTCAAAATCAGGATCGGTTGGAAGGAACGGTTTCATGCGATGTGGAGAATGCTCTCCTCGGTCTTGCCGTCCACCTGCTCGAGGCGGCGCCAGGCAGAGTTGTCGTTGAGCGTGATCCAGCGGCGCTCCTCCATGCGGTAGAACCAGTCCTTGTCCTGTTTGTAGTAGATCTGAATCCCCGCCGCCTCCCAGATGTTGAGAATCTCGTTGCTGTGCGAATGGATCTGGTCGAAGTCTGTCGTGGCGCGCTGGCCCATCTCGCTGTAGAGTTCGTTGAGTTCCAGCAGCAGCGTGTTGACGGCCGCGGGCATGGGGTCCGCTTTCAGTCCGATGCGGCGCGCTTCCTCCATCAGGATGGGATAGGTGTGCGAGGGGTACTTCGAGTTGAGAGTATTGGCGATCTGGTCGGCGACCTTCTCGTCGGTGATGTGGAAGGCCAGCAGTTCCTTGCAAAGCATGATCGAGAGCGATTCGGCGCGGTCCACGGCGCCGATGACGAGCGGATGGACGTACTCGAATAACGATTGATATGGATTTTCCCGTTTCTCCCCTTCATTCTTTTCCCACAGGCGGATGACGCGCGTCAACTCGTCGAGGCTGACGCTGACGCGGTCGTTGTCGCGGTCGATGGGCGAGAGGGAATGGGTGAGGGATGTGTCCACGGCGGTGAGGTAGGCCATCGGCCCCATGAGAATCTCGTTGGCGCCGAGCACGATCATGGTCGCGGCCGAGGCGCATTCCAGCGGGACGAGCGCGATGAGACGGTCGCAATACTTTCGCAGCAGGTTCACCAGCCGCAGGGAGGATTGTCCGTTGCCGCCGCCCGATTTGATGAAGAGATATATCTTTTCCTGCCGCCCTAGTTTTTCCAGCAACTCGTACAGGGCCACCACGTCATTCTGACAGACGGAGCCCATTGGGTTGTTCCAGTAGGTGATGAGCGGACCGCCCAACTGCACGGCGATCCTCCCGATGATGGCCTGCGTCTTGCCGAACAGGACAGGGGGCTGTTTGATTTTGGCTTGCTCGGTGATTGTCTCTTCGGTTGTCATTTATGCTCCTGTTGAAAAAATTAGTCTCTCCCGTTTCCGGCGGGAACGACTGCCGAACGAAAAGTTCTTTGCCGCGAATTTCACGAATTTTCGCGAATTTGATTTTAAAAATTCGCGTGAATTAGCGTAATTCGCGGCTGAGATTTTGGGTTTTCCCGTAAAAAACGGAAGGCCAAAAATTATTCCACAATGAACGTTCCGCGCTGGACGAGATGGTTGTCGATGTACAACTCGACGGTGTACTCGCCCGAGGCAAAGACAAACAGATTGCTGTAGGCGTAACTGATGGTCTTGGCCGCGCCGCCCGATTCTTGCAATTTCCAGGCGCCGATGACGCGCAGGGTGGGGTCTTCGTACCCGTTGCGATAGACTTTCCAGATCTCCGATTGACCCGCGACCGCGCCGCTGTAATCGAACAGGACGACCATCTCGTTGATTCCCGAGGGGAAGGTGGTGGCGGTATTGTAGCGCACAAATTTGCCGTTTTCGTCCAATTCCTCCTGCGCGAATTGGAAGGGCGTGGCGCTGAAGGTCACATTCGGGTTGGGGGCCGTGCCGCTGAACTCGAGGGCGGTGGTGGTGTCTTTGAGCAGTTGGAACATATTGCGCGCCTGCGCCCGCAGTTGCTCGTGATCGACCGCGATCAGGCTCTGGCTGGGAACCTGCGACCAGTATTTCGCGTTCCCGTCCAGTTCGAGCAGAAGGTTTTCAATGTCCTGCGCGGAAGCATCCATGTAATACCAGAAGGAGGAGGGCGGCTGGACTCCCTGCTCATGGGCCTTGGTCACCTCGGCCACCGCGTCATTGACGCCTTTGTAGTATTCCTTTTCGGCCTCGGCAAAGTCGCCGCGGACCATCAGGGCGAGAGCCAGGTTGAATTGGACGCCGAGCAGGCTCGGGTCCTCGCGGAGGACGCGGCGGTTCATGGCGATGGCGTCGTCGAAGCGGCCGAGCATGTAGTAGTTCCAGCCAATGTTCCAGCCTGTGTTGGTGTCTTCGCGGCCGGCGTCCCAGGCGGCTTCGTAGTCCGCGAGAGAGGCCTGATAGTCTCTGTCGAAGTAGTGGGCGTTGCCGCGTTCGTACAGCGCGTTGGCGTAGTCTGGCTCGATGGACAGCGCCCGGTCGAAGTCCGCGATGGCGCCGGTGGCGTCGCCATACCAGGCCTTGCCGACGCCGTCCGCATAGGCGTTGATGGCGTCCTCCGAGATGGTCGGGACGGGCAGGATCATGACGATCAACGCCCACAACGCGACGATCGCGGCGATGACGGTACCCAAGCCGATGAACACGCCGCGCATCGTCCCGCGCAGGGTGGTGGACAGGCCGTAGAGGGACAGTGTGACCGCCAGCAGGGTGAGATGAACGATGAAGGTGTTGGCGCGGTCGTCCCAGACGTTACTCAATTGGTTGTAGGCGGTGAACTTTTCGGTGAAGCGCGTGCTGTCCACCACGTAAGTGTCCGCCTCGTATTTCGCGACGTCCGGGCTGAAGCCAGAGGCTTGGTCGAAGTAGGGAGCGGCAAAGATTGGCACCAGCGTGGCGATGTGGTCGCGCACCGCGCGGTAGCGGGCCGCGGCGGCGGTATCCCCGGCGAGTTCGGCGCCCAGGGCCTGCAAGTCCAGTTCGTACCAGGTCTGGTAGGCGCCCTGTCGTTCATGGCTGACCCGCGTTTGTCCGCTGGTCTTGGATTGCATGGCCTGAATGGCAAATTGTGACGAGGCGCGCTTGGCTTCGTTCCCCTTGCCCGCCGCGTAGGTCTGCATGGTGGTGATGGTGGCCGCCAGGATGGCCACGCTCGCGATCAGGAAGGAGACCAGTTTTTCGGCGCGCGTTTGGGGAGAGGTAGATTCGCTCATCTCAGCCTCCTCACATCACCAGTTCGATTGCCAACGCGGCGAACGAACCAGCCAACAGTAAAAAACCGCCGAACGCTGCGAACAGGTACTTGACCTTGTGATCCACGATCTGGGCCAGCGTGAAGAACCAGAAGGAAATGCCGAGCAGGATCAGCATTTGCACCAGCAGGTTGGCCTTGGCGCGCAGGCTGTCCGCTTCGCTGTAACGCGCGTCGGGACGGGTGTCGCGGGCGCGCTGTTCATCGGCCAGCAACTCGTCCATTTCGCGCTGGCTGTCATACGTCCCATCGGGACGCAGGTAACGCGAGGGGAAAAGATGGACTGCAATCCGTAGGCAATGCCCCACGAATCCGATTTTTGCCGTGTCAGCGCGTCGGCGTCCGCGGGATTGGCCTGCAGGGCGTCGTAGATCTTATAGCCCAGTTCGTTGTAGCGCGTGTAGCTGAGAAATGCCTGGTAGTGCTCCGTCACCTTGATGGTGCTCAGCACCCAGGCCTCCTCGGCATTGACGGTGGCCACCAGCCCGCGAAAATCGGCGTCGCCGGCGTCAGAGGCTGCCACCGATGCGCGCCAGGCCGCCAGCGCGCTGACCACCGTCACAATGGCAATCATCGAAGCGGTAAACGTTTTAAAGGTTTCAGTTTTCATGCGTCCTCCATTGGCGAATGGATGGGCAGAGTATAAACCAAATCGTGATATATTCGCAGAAGTATGACTCATGACATTCACCTCGCCCTCGGGACCAATCTCGGAGACCGACTCGCCAACCTGCGTGCCGCCCTCCGCTCGCTTCAACCTGACCTGGAAGTGGCCGCGGCCTCGAGAATCTTTGAGACTCCCCCCTGGGGCTTCACCGACCAACCCGCGTTCCTCAATATGGCCGTCCACGCGCGGACGACGCTCGAGCCAGAATCCCTCCTCCGAAAACTGAAGGCGCTCGAAGTCGAGTTGGGACGCGAGCAGACCTTCCGCTGGGGGCCGCGGCTGATCGATCTCGACATCCTGTTCTACGATGACCTCGTCCTCGACTCGCCGCCACTCGTCATCCCGCACCCGCGCCTGCATGAGCGCGCCTTCGTCCTCGTCCCGCTGGCGGATGTGGCCGCGGATCTCGTCCACCCCGTGCTTGGTAAAACTGTGCGCCAGTTGCTGGCGGATGTGGACGCGAGCGGGATTGTGTTGTTTGACGAACAAATCGAAACGGCTGTCATGCCCAAATCGTGACAGTCGTTATTATTTTCCGTCCTATAATTTAACTGCACTACTCTCTTCTCACTACTCTCTATTCTATTCTCTTCTCACGGAGTCCCCATGTCCAAAACCGATTGGATCCAGCAAGAGATCGAAAACCTGCAATCGCAGGGACTGTACAACCGCATCCGCACCATCGAGTCGCCGCAGGGCGCGTGGCTGGTGGTGGACGGCAAGCGCGTGCTCAACTTCTGCTCGAACAACTATCTTGGTCTCGCGAACCATCCCGACATCGTCGCGGCCGCGAAAAAAGCCGCCGACTCGATGGGAGTCGGGCCCGCGGCCGTCCGCTCCATCGCAGGGACGATGACCCTGCACGTGGAGTTGGAGAAGCGCCTCGCCGCGTTCAAGGGCGTGGAAGCGGCCATCACTTTCCAGAGCGGGTTCACCGCCAACCTGGCGACCATCCCCGCGCTGGTTGGGAAAGAAGATATGATTTTTTCTGACCGCTTGAATCACGCCTCCATCATTGACGGTTGCCGACTCTCCGGTGGAAAGATCATCGCCTACGAACACAACGATCCTGCCTCGCTGGAGGAACAGATCAAGGCCAACCTGAGTCAGTATCGCCGCGCGCTCATCGTCACGGACGGCGTCTTCAGCATGGACGGCGACATCGCGCCCTTGCCCGCCATCTACGAGGTGGCGAAGAAATACGACATCCTGCTGATGGTGGACGACGCACACGGCGAGGGCGTGCTCGGCAAGGGCGGGCGCGGCATCGTGGATCACTTCGGCCTGCACGGCAAAGTGGACGTGGAAGTCGGCACCATGTCGAAGGCCTTCGGCGTGGTCGGCGGAGTCGTCGCGGGCAAGTCGGTTATCGTCGAGTGGCTGCGTCAGCGCGGACGCCCGTTCCTGTTCTCCTCCGCGATGACTGTCCCCGATGCGGCGGCCTGTCTCGCGGCGATTGACCTGCTCGAAGACTCGACTCAACTCGTGGACAAACTCTGGAGCAACGCCAAATACTTCAAGGCCGAAATGAAGACCCTCGGCTTCAACACCGGCGTCAGCGAGACGCCCATCACCCCGATCATGCTCGGTGAGGCTCCGCTGGCGCAGCAATTCAGCCGCGAGTTGTTTGAAGCGGGCGTGTTTGCCATGCCGCTTGGCTTCCCCACCGTGCCGCAGGGCAAGGCGCGGATTCGAGTCATGATTTCTGCCGCGCATTCGCGCGAGGATCTTGATCAGGGGTTGGAGGCGTTTGGAAAGGTGGGGAGGAAGTTGGGAGTGATCCAGTAATCAGTGATCAGTGTTCAGTAATCGGTAATCAGTGGGCGGCGGAGGGAGGGACGCCGCTTTTTTCGTTATAATGGGCTTGAACCTTACCCTGTCCCGAGAATACAATCCCCTCTGATTCTCGACCAAGTTCATTGAAAGCGAGATTGCCATGCTTACCAAAATAAAGATAAAAAACTTCAAGCGTTTTGATGATGTGGAAATTGATTTAGGAAAAGC
>DYLS01000188.1 GCA_020721965.1 Blastopirellula marina
CAAACAAGGCAAACCATTTTCGCGCCTAATTGCCCACAGGCTAACCCTCTCCTAGGGGCCTAGAGGGGCTTGTGCCCCCAATTTGCAAAAGTCCAGTTATAGCTCAGTCGTGAACGGTTACGAATCACGAATATCGCATGTCAGGTTTTTCTTGGGGGCCAGCGTCAGACTTATCCTGGGGTGCCACTACCTTGGGAAGCACCGTCAGGATTATCTTGGGGAGCACCGTCGGGCTTGGCTTGTGGGGGCCGCGCCAGGCGGGCAAAGGGAATTCTGCGAGCTTTGCCGAATGCCTGCGGGTTGAGTAAACTGGAGCATGGGCGATGAGTGTGCCGAACGTACAGACACGACCGTGTCGCGCCAGCCCGACCTCTTTTCCTTTGAACTTGGACAGAAGTTGATAACCCCGACTCTTAGGGGAATGCCCTTGGATCTCGAGCCGATTCGCGAACCAGAGCACCGCTCCACGGAACCGTCTCGTGCTGTCCGCCTCGGAACGGCGTGGATGGTTCGGGTCTTGGCATGCGCGCTCCTCTTTTTCGGGACGGCTGGACTCGATTCGGATTGCAGTACGGATTGCGATTCGGTCCTTCGAGGCCACCCATATCAGAGGGCTGATTTGGCTGGGGGCTGTTCCTTGCTGCTCAGGCTGGCGGGCGCCGTTTTCTCAGAGGCCGCGCCCAGCCCTGAGACGCCGCCGGCGGCGGGAAACTCGGCCGAGCCGACGGCGCCCCCGACCGCGCCTGCTCCTCCCCCGCCGCCACAGAGCCAACCCGTCACTGGACCCGTGATTCAGGAGGCCCAGCCTGAACAAATCTATATCCGGGACGCCGATGGCAAGTTGAAGTTGATGCTCGGTTGGACGATGGAGCAATTCGAGGAGTTGGTCCGCATTCGAGACGGGTTGGTCCAGACCGATGCTGCACCGCGGTTCGTGGTGAATGAGGTTATTTTGACAGGCAAAACCGAAGGTACGGTTGCCCGATTGGCAGCTCAGATTTCCATTGGCGTTAAGGACTCCGAGACGGTTCGCGTTCCCCTTCGCATGGGGGAGGCAGTGCTTGTGAAGCCGCCGGAGTATCAAGGTGGCGGGGAAATGTGGTTGATTCCTGATCGGCCGGGATGGGATTACACCGCTTTTTTGCGGGGTGATCCCAACGAGACACACGTGATTCGGCTCGAATTGCTGGTGCCGATCAAGGAGGAAGGGCGGGAACGGATGCTATCCTTGAGCCTGCCTGACTCGGCCGTGTCCCGGCTACAGCTCGATATTCCGGAGTCGCCCCTGCTAGCGACCAATCGTGACGGGAGTAGTGTGCTACAGGTAGCTACGCTTCCGGAAGGAGGGTCGCGGCTGGAGTTGGCCGGGATTGGACCGTCGCTGAAAATTGCCTGGCAAAAGGACTCAGCCAACCAGACCGAGGGGGGGGCGGTCGTGGAGGTGGAAGGGCAAACCCTCGTCCGCTTTGGTTCCGACAAGGTGGCTTTCGACGCCAGGCTTTCGCTCAAACCTTATGGCGGTCCCCTCGAACGGATTTCTATCCGACTCCCGCCTGACTGCGATGTGGTGAGCGTGAACGCAGGCGATACCGCCTTGCGCGTGGGATCGGGTAGCGAATCCAACAGCACAGAGACGGGCAAGGGGGGCAAGGTCATCGAGCTTGCAACGGAGCGACCGGTTTCGGGGCCAGTAGAGGTCCGCTTACTCGCCCAGCGGGCTGGGTCTCAAGGGGACACTCCGATGCAGCTCGCGGGATTCGAGGTGCTGGGAGCGGTGCGCCAGACTGGGCGCATGGGTCTGGTGGTCCCCAACGACACGCTGCTTTTGTGGGGGGATGTACGCGGCGTCCGGCAAATCGAACTGAAACTCACTGGTGCGGCGGAGGAAGCAGTTTATGCCTTCGAATACTTTGGGTTCCCTTTCGACTTGAGTGTCAGGTGCGTTCCAAGAAAGAGCCATATAACGGTGGCGCCCCGATATCGTTTGGAAGTCGATGCCTCGCGAACGAATGCTGAAATCAATTTGAGTTACGAGATCCGCGGCGCGGAGTGCAGTGCCTTGGCCGTGGAGTTGAACGATTGGGTGTTGGATGAAGTCGCACCCGCATCCGTGATTCCGCCCGAGGGCATCGTCACGAAAGATGGAGTTACCACGTTCTCTTTGCAGCAGCGTGTCTTGGGAAAGCTGGAGGTCACGCTCAAACTCCATCGCGACCATTCCGCCGAGGAACGCCCTCTCAAGCTGAATCTGCCTGTCCCGCATGGGGATGTGCTCGTGCCAGCCGAATTGGTGGTGGTCCCAGCCACCAATATCGACTGGAGGCCGCGAATTGCCGAATGCGTAGGCGTCACGGCGCTGACCACGGGAAGCAGCGGGGATCGCGGGTGGAATGCCAGCCTCTTTCGGGTAAATGCGAAGCCAGCCGTGTTGGTGGCGGATTGGGACACGCATTCGCAGGAGGTCCGCGCTCAGGTATCCACCCATGTTACGCTTGGGCTTAACCGAGCGGAAATCGAGCAACGCATTCGCTTTCGGGTGGATTATGAGCCGAGAACGCAGCCTTGGCGGCTGGCCGTGCCGGGAGCGGTGTCCGTGGCCGAGCTTACCGTCCTGCTCGATCGGCGGAAAATAACGCTGGATGTGACGGCTGTGGCGTCAAGTCCCGAGGGGGCTGTTGGGCCCGAAGGGGCTGTAGCCGCTACTGCGAAAGAAAGCACGCAGGGGGGGCAAGAGACGATCATCGAGATACCCCTTCCCGCCGCGGTTTTGGGCGAGTCGGACGTCAACCTTCAGTATTCCGTACCCCTGCCCGACGATGTGGCCGCACGCGAAGGTGAGTGGAATCTACCACTAGTTCAACCGTTGGATGCCACGGACATCCGCCAAACGCTTTCGATCCAGATGGAGGAAGATATAACACTTGAGCTGGTCTCCCCGCCTTGGGGCACAAGTGAGGCAACAAGCCTGACTCGAACGGCCGAGGGAGTTGCCCTTTTTGCCGCGGTTGGGCGTGTGGGTTCGGCACACATTCGCTGGAGTCGCTCGCCGGCGTCCCGCCGGGTGATGATCGACCGGGCGTGGATTCAGACCTGGTTAGACCCGATCGGGCGTCTGGAACGGGCCCTGTTCCGATTTCACACCAGGCTGGATGAAGTAGAACTAGTCCTGCCGCGGGGCACTCAATGGGAAGGGGTACAGGTTATCCTGGACGGCAAGCCGATGCAGGTTTCGGCCCCCACGCCAAAAGGTCTGATCATTTCCTTGGCCGCCCTGCCGGAAGAAACGCGCCGCAGGCCGCATGTCTTAGATGTGTGGTACGGGTTGCCGCGGGTGGATCTGGGGTGGGGACGCCAGCGTGTGGAGTTCCCGAGGCTGGGGCCGGACGCCTACGGCAGCAACTGGTATTGGGAGCTGATCCTCCCCCCCACGGAGCACTTTCTATCCGTGGGACCACCCTGGATGGCGGAGTATCAGTGGGATTGGCAGGGGCTAGGTTGGAAGCGACAGCCGGGCATTACCGAAAAAGAATTGCAACGATGGATTGGCGCGTCGGGGTCGCCGCGGCAGACGGCAACGCAAGCCAATCGTTACGTCTTCAGCTCCCTCCATCCGGTGGATGTGACCCGCGTGTGGATTGTTCGCCGCACCTGGTTGGTCGTTTTCTGCTCCGGAGTGGTACTGGCGATGGGGTTGTTGTGGCTTTACGCTCCGTCCGTCCGCCGCCCTTGGCTCACTTGGCTTCTTTTGACGATCGTTTTTGGTGTCTTTGCCGTTCGCCAGGACTGGGGTGTCTTGGTCGCTCAGGCCTCGGCTTTCGGCGCGGCGCTGGTCGTAACGGCCTGGATATTGCGGCGAAGTCTTCTCAGTCCGCGATGGGATCGACGGGAGGGGGAGACTTCCCAGGAAGGGAGCACGTCCGATACCGTCGTCTGCCAAGGTCAAGCCCGTTCCACCGAGACGGTCCAGGCAGAGATTCAAGCGGAGCCGGCGCCATGATGTTCCGGGGCATCTTCAGTAATGCCCAGGGCTGCCTCCTCGCGTGGACCGTCGCGGGGGCGCTGCTACTCCTCTTCCAAGCCCCAAGGTTGGGCGGGGAGTTGGCTTTGGGTGAGGAAACAACCGGCGCGACCGCTGCAACCGGCCCTGCGGCGTCTCCTGCTCCATCCTTGCCACCCCTCAGATTCCGGCGCGTTTTCGTCCCGCTCGGAGATCTCGATGCGGTCCGTGATCGCGTTCCCTATTATCCCGTCGCCCGGGAAGAATTCGAGGCCTTGGTATCTGCGCTGAACCGCGAGGCGCTGGAAGCCCCGGTGCGGACCTACGTGGCCGATGCCCGTTACTCCGCAGTGCTGGACGGCGAGTCCCTGCGTGGAGAGGAGGCTCGTCTGGCGGTCGTACTGCGGGGCGAGGATCCGGCTGATCTGGTCTTAGACCCTACGAATATCGCCATCCAAGACCCAATGTGGCATGTGACGGGAGCCTCACCGGCAATGGGCCTCTCCCCGGCGATTGTCGGAGTAACTCCCCAAGGGGAAACTCGGTTACGTGTTTCGGAGAGTGGCGAGCTGCGATTTGCGTGGTCGGTAGCAGGACGGGCGCAGCCGGATGGTTCCCTCAACTTCCAAATTCGCTTCCCGCCCGCCCTGCGGGGCGAATTGGCGTTGACCCTCCCGGAAGCCCTCCGACTGGAGACGGTTGAGGGAGGGGCCATCGTGGCTGATCAAGCCGGGACAGTCGGGCCAAACCGCCCCTCGATCGTCTTTCCCGCCGGTGCCCAGTTGGAGCTAGTGATCGTCCGGCCCCAATTCGTCGATCGCTCGATTCCGCTGGCGGAATACGACGAAGAAGCGGCGGTTGATATTTCGCTTGGTGGGTTGGATTTGATGTGGCAATGGTCGCTGGACATCGTGGGGGAGCCTCTCGCGGAGATCGCGATCGATTTGCCGCCGGCGGTTCGCGTGACCAACGTTGTGTTGTCGGGAAGCGAACCTGCTTGGTCCGAAGAGCACACCGACGACGGTTCACCCGGGAGATTGATGATCCGACCGGAATCGCCTGTGGAAGGGCGGGAGCGAGTTCTGCGCATTCAGGCGGTGGCACCCCTGTGGACCGATCGGCCGTTCCCAATGCCGATGTTGACCGCCTTGGAGTTTGCACGCCGGTCGTGCCGCCTGGAAATGATTGTCCGTCCACCCCTGGAGGTGACCGATTTGACATCGCAAGGCGGGCGCGTCATCCAATCGCTGCCCTTGCCTTCCCAGGCTGGCGGCCGATTGATCCAGGTGAATTGCTTTGATCCCCGCGCACAGGTCGCACTCGATCTTCGCGATCCTAGCCCCACCGTCACGTGCAGCAGCGCCAGCCGGGTGCAATGGGGAGCCGACGGCCTGGCCGCGGAGACCCTCGTCTTTTGCGAGAGCGATGAGGGGCCGGTCTGGACTTGGGTTCTGCCGCTGGCCGAGGGTTGGGTGCCCCAGAGAGTTGAATCGATGGAACCAAACGCCCTGGCGGATTGGTCCGTCGAAACAAACCCCGAGGGGGGCCGTGGTATTCGCGTTCACTGGAACCGCGCGGTGTCACCGGGGGCACCTCTCCTAATGCGGCTGATAGCCGAACGGAGCTGGGCGTCCCCTGCACGTGAACTTTTGCCCGACGAGAAGCTTTCTTCCAACCAGAAACCTTCACTCAACCAGAAACCTTCACTCAACCAGAAACCTTCACTTAACCAGGAACCCTCAGTCCAGCAGAAGCCTTCATCCAACGAGGA
>DYLS01000050.1 GCA_020721965.1 Blastopirellula marina
GGGGTTCGAATCCCCTATCCTCCATTTGCTGGAGTTTCACGGTACTGTGGGGCGTTGCCGGACGGGTCGCCAAGAATCGATCTCAAAACGCCTATGCGGTGGTCAGGCGGTAGAGCCGGCGGAACCACAATAAAGCGCAGGCCAATCAAGTAGTGGCCAATACCTCTGATTCCTCGCCAAAATAGCTCTTTGATGCCGGGTGAAAAAAAGCTCCAATTCTGGGGCGGATTCCGGATCAGAAAAGGTCTGATGCTGAGTCTGATTCCGGTTCAAAAGAGGTCTGAGTACTACAGTGCAGGGGCGTTTGCTTGGTTCAACAGCCTGTGCGACGCAAAATAATGTCTCGCAAGATATGCTGGGCAGGGCATGCAATCAGGCGGACTTTGCGCTGTAGTATTATGTTGGCTCCGATGCCGGGTCAAAAAAGCTTCGATTCTGTGGCCGATTCCAGATCAAAAAAGGTCTGATTTTGGTTCAAAGCGGCGAGGCCGGGCACGCACATGCGGGCATCATTGGCGTCGCTGCGGTAGGTGAACACCGCACGTCTCACGCCTGCCCGGTTTTCCTATTCCTCTTCTTTTCTTCTGGTGCTGCTGCTACTGCTGTTTGCGATGGCCGCTTCGATCCGCTCTATGGGCTGCGGTGTGGTGTGCAAGGGGAGACAAAGCGGGGACCTTGTTGGGGCTGCAAGGCCAGCGCCATTCACTACCGTGTTCGCTAGCGTCGTTTGCTGGAGGCGTTTGCCAGCGGTATTGGCCAACATCGTTCAGGATCCAAGCAGGAGTCCCACCAGTGCCGCTGCGAGGATGACTTGCACGGGAGAAGTCCGGAGCCACGTCAGGAGGAACAGGCACACGATACCCAGGGCGATGGGGAATGGTTGGGTGAAAACCTGTCCGGCCAATTCGAGGCATACGCCGAGGATCAGGCCCATCACCGCAACGGTCAAGGCCTTGGAAAACTCCGTGCCCCAAGCCTGATCGCGGACCCGTCGCACGACCGAGTGCAACAGCGAGGCGAGGACGATGCAGGGAGCGATGATCCCCAGGGTTGCCGCGATGGCCCCGGGGGTGCCGCCCAGCAAGTAGCCGATGAAGGTGGCGACCGTGAGAATCGGTCCGGGCGTGCTGGTTCCGATGGCCAAGGCATCCAACAGTTGTTGATGGGTGAGTATTCCGGTCTTCACGAAGTCGTTGGTCAAATAGGCGGCGATGACGCCACCACCTCCGTAGAGGAAGAGACCGATTTTGGCGAAGCCGAGAAACAAAGCCCAAGGGGTCATGCCTGCCGCTGATGATGCGGCTGCGATCAGGCCGGTGCATACGGTAGGGGGGGCGATGAGGATGCCCGCTGGTCCGTCTTGGTCGGCCGGATGGTCCGCGTCCTTGCGGCCCGACCGTAAGTTCGCGGAGAACACTCGAGCGAGCATACGGGGGATCATGGTGGCCAGGAAAACGGCAGCGATCAGGACCAAGATGGGATTGCCGCCTGCCAAGAGCGCGACGGCCGTGCCGGCCAGCAGCAGGAAATCCCGTTTAGCGCCGAACACGCCCTTGCCCAATTCCCACAACGAGACCAGAATGACCGCCAAGATGGCAGGGCGGACTGCATGAAGACAGGCATCCAGTTGAGGCAATTGCTGGTTCTGGACATAGGCGATGGCGCACAGCCAGGTAATGGCAGCCGCCGAGGTCACAAAGCCAGCCACGGCTGCCAGGGCGCCGCCAATCCCCGCCCGGCGATACCCTAAATGGAGGGCGAGCTGCACAGCGATTGGGCCGGGAATCAAATAGCTGGCCGCCGTATAATCGAAAAACTCTTGTGTGCTCAGCCAGCGCCGTTTTTGTACCACCAGCCGATGCATGATGGCGATGACACCAGCAGGGCCACCAAAAGAGGTTACCCCCAATTGAACGAATACCCAAAGTACTTCCAGCAGGCTTCGCAACATGTTGGTTATCGCCCTCCGGGGCGTGCGTTTCCGTTCTTGCAACCGCCGCACCTTGACGTCGGGTCGTCTTCCGCCTTAGCTTGAGTCTAACTGTCCCCTATTGCCAGCGCACAGGGGATCGAGTGCATCGGCGGCCGGACAGGCAGCGGGTCAAACTGTTTTCCGAACGATTTCCATAAACCTCATAAAAGAAGCGATTGGACGCATGGCCAAAGCACGAACCCACACGGAAGGTACGGACCTCCCCACGCGCGAGAGTCAAAACCCCGAATATTGCTGGGACCTATCGAGCCTCTACAAGAGTGACAAGGCCTGGGAGCGGGATTTTGCCAAATGGAAGGGGCGTTTCAGCGAGTATTCCCGCTTTCAAGGGCGGTTGGCGGAGGGGCCGACCACTATCGCCGAGGCCCTATCGTTTCACTTTTCCGTGGATCAGCAGGGCGAACGGCTGGGCGTTTACGCGCACCTTCGCATGAGCGAAGACCTGGCGGATCCCGAAGCCGGCCGGATGTTCGGCCGATACATGGCGGAATTGAGCCGGGTCAACGAGGCCGCCAGCTTCCTTCAGCCGGAATTGTTGGCCATCCCCGAGCCGCGGATGCAAGAGTTCCTGGGCGATCGGGCCTTGGAGCCTTTCCGCCAGTTCTTGACACGGCTGCTTCGCTATCGCCCGCATACCCTCAGCCCGGCCGAGGAGCGGCTCCTGGCCATGCACACCGAAATGCTCGAATCGCCGAGGCAGGTCTTCCGCCAGCTCAACGACACGGAACTAGACTTTGGGGTGGTCCAGGGCGAAGCTGGGAAGCCGGTGCCGCTGACGCACGGGAACTTCCTCATGTTATTAGAGTCGCCCGAGAGGGAGGTCCGGCGAGAGGCGTTTCACCGCTACTATGCGCAATACGCGCGTCACAAGCGGACCCTGGCAGCGGCCCTGGGCGGATCGATCCACTCCGACAATTTTCTGGCCCGAGCACGCCACTATGGCAGCGCCTTGGAGGCCGCCTTGTTTCCCGATAACGTGCCGGTCCGCGTGTACGATAACCTGATCGGGACCGTCCGCGGCCACCTGGAACACCTCCATCGTTATCACTCGCTGCGCCGCCGACGCCTGGGGTTAAAGGTCTTGCAACCGTTCGATCTGTACGTGCCCTTGGTGCCCGGCATGAAGCAGCGGAGAACCTGGGAGGAGGCCGTGGATATGGTTCTCGCGGCCCTCCAGCCGCTGGGCGAGGAATACTGCCGGATTCTGCGCGGGGGGCTGCTGGGCCGCTGGTGCGACCGCTACGAAACGCGCAACAAGCAGAGCGGGGCCTTCAGCTCCGGCGCCTATCGCAGCGATCCTCTCATCCTCATGAATTACAAAGAGGACGTGCTGGATCACGTCTTTACTTTGGCGCACGAGGCCGGGCATTCGATGCACACATATTATTCGGCCAAGAATCAGCCCTATATTTATTATCAATATCCGATACTCGTGGCCGAGGTGGCGAGCACTTTCAACGAGCAGCTTTTGAGCCGCAAGCTGCTGGAAGAGTCCGCCTCCGACGAAGAGCGGGCAGCGATCATCAATCATGAGTTGGATGGCATCCGCGGCACCATCTATCGGCAAACCATGTTCGCGGAATTCGAAAAACGCGTGCACGAGGCCGTACAAGGCGGCGAACCGCCCACACTGGAACTATTCGTATCCATCTATCGTTCTTTATTGAACGACTATCTTGGTCCGGACGTTGCGATCGATCCCCAGTTGGAGCTGGAGTGCCTCCGTATTCCGCATTTCTATCGTGCGTTTTATGTCTATAAATACGCCACGGGACTATCCGCGGCGATCGCGCTGGCGGACCGCGTGTTGCAAGAGGGCGCGGCAGCCCGCGACGACTATTTGCGGCTTTTGTCGTCAGGGAACAGCAAGGATCCGCTGGACTTGTTCCGCCAGGCCGGTGTCGATTTGGAGAAGCCGCAAACCGTGGAGGCGGCCATGAAACGGTTTGCCGAGCTGACCGAAGAGCTGGAGTCGCTGTTCCGCAAGGCCCCGCGGCATCCTAAGGAGCGCGCCAAGGCAAAACCGGCGCGGCGCGGAAAAAGGTAAGCGCGCGCGGAACATTCGGGGTGTCGCGCCGGGGCGACCGAAGCATTCTCTGGTTTCCTGGAGTAAACTTTGGGTTCCCTTGAGGCAACAGAGGCCAAGAGCAGGGCGTGCTTGTCGCACGGCTCGTGAAAATACCGAGTGTTCCGCATGATTCCACCCGGGAACGGCTACGGGAAAAAGGGCCTCTGTCGGGAAAAAAGATCGGCCTGAAGCAGGAGCGGTGCGGCCATGCAGTCAGCCATGCAGCCATGCGATGTCCCGAATCCTGGGGCTGAGCCTGTAACGAGTCTGCGGACGCGGATGCGTGCGTGGATGCCGGTCGCGGAGCGTTACGCCTATTTGGATCACGCCGCGGTGTCGCCGCTGCCGCAGCCCGCCCGCGAGGCCATCCGCCGATGGTGCGACGAGGCAACGGAGCATGGGGACGTCCGCTGGCCGCGCTGGGCCGAAGAATGCGAGGCCTTGCGGCAAGAGGCGGCAGCGATGATCGGGGCAGCGGCGGAGGAAGTGGCCCTCGTCCGCAACACCAGCCACGGGGTGGGGATCGTCGCCGAGGGCTTTCCTTGGCGGGAGGGCGACAATGTGGTGCTCCCCGCCGATGAGTTTCCCTCCAACCAATATCCCTGGCTGGCTGTCAGGGATCGTGGCGTGGAGGTTCGGCGGGTGCCCCTCCGCGATGGGCGATTGGAGCTTGCCGATCTGGAGGCCGCCTGCGACCGGCGGACGCGGCTGGTGACGCTCAGTTGGGTCAGCTATTGGAGCGGGCGGCGAACGGATCCCGCGGAGGCGGCCGACCTGGCCCATCGCCACGGCGCACTTTTGTTTCTGGACGCGATTCAGGGGCTTGGTGTGTTTCCACTAGACGCACATCAGGCCGAGGTCGACTTCCTGGCGGCGGATGGCCACAAGTGGCTCCTCGGTCCCGAGGGGGCGGGCCTGTTCTTCTGTCGCCGCCAGCACCTCGATCTCTTGCGACCCACAGGCGTGGGTTGGAACAGCGTGGTCCAGGCCATGCGGTTCGACCAGATCGTGCCGGATTGGAAACCCACCGCCGCACGCTTGGAAGGGGGATCGCAGAACATGGTGGGGATGATTGGGCTGCGGGCGGCCGTGGGAATGCTCCGCGAATTGCAAGTCCCCCGGATCGCGGTCACCGTCTTGGACATCACGCACCGGGCCTGCCAGCGCCTGCGATCCCTCGGGGCCGAGATCGTCAGCGATCGTCGATCCGATGCGGCATCCGGTATCGTCACCTTTGTGCTGACGGGAGTGGACCCCGACGAGGCAAGGCGCCGCTGTTTGGCCGCGGATGTGGTGCTCAGTTGCCGCAGCGGGCGTCTGCGGATCAGCCCTCACGCCTACAACGACGACTCCGACCTGGACCGTCTGATCGACGCCCTGCGGAGGTGCCGGGCCGCAGCGTAAGGGGCCGCGCGGGGAAGGCTGCCGCACGCCACAGCCGCTGCGATTTGCGAGGTCGATGATCGGCCTTGCAGCGGGCCGCCAGGCGAGTCACTTTTTGCCCAGCGCCCGTTGCCGGCGGAAAAATTCGGACAACAGCGCTGCGCATCTTTCGGAGGACACGCCCGACCGGATTTCACAGCGATGATTGAGTCGCGGGTCCTCCAGCAGTCGATAGAGCGACCGGACAGCGCCCGCTTTGGGGTCATCGGCACCGAAAACGAGGCGTGGGATACGGGCCTGGAGGATGGCGCCGGCGCACATCGGGCAAGGCTCCAGCGTGACAAACAGCGTGCAATCCTCCAATCGCCACGAGCCGAGCGACTCGGCCGCCTGCGTGATGGCGATCATTTCGGCGTGCGCGGTGGGGTCGCGGAGCCGCTCCCGCTGGTTGTGCGCCGCGGCCACCACCCGACTGCCGTGGACGATGACGGCCCCCACGGGAACCTCGTCCTCCGCGGCGGCTTTTTCTGCCTGCTGTAGGGCCACGGCCATGAAGTGCTCGTCGGTATCCGTCGCGGCGATTTCCCATTCGGAAAATCGGTCTTCAGAAGCGGGGTCGGGCATGGCTGTTTCTCGCTGGACGAGGATCAAAACGGATGGGCCGGACGCAGGCTCGGCGCCCCATGCTTTCATTTTCTACCGGATTTCGATATTCTAGGGCAGTCGCTGGTGGGCCCGAAGGGGGCCGGGGTTGGGCCGCCCGACCGTCCATCTTGCATGGGTCCTTGCGTCAACGAAAGAAGAGGAGGCATCATGCGATTCGCCATCTGCAACGAGACTTTCACGGACCGTTCCCTGGAGGCCGGTTTCGAGGCGGCCGCCCGACTGGGTTATGAAGGCGTGGAGATCGCCCCCTTCACGCTTGCCCCGTACATCAACGAGGTCTCCTCCTCTCGCCGCGCCGAGATTCGAAGGACGATCGAATCGCTGGGGTTGAAGACGGTGGGCCTGCACTGGTTGCTGGCCAAGACCGAGGGCTATCACCTGACCAGCCCCGATGTGATGGTGCGACGGAACACCAGCGAATATCTCCTGGAGCTGATCCGCGCTTGTGCGGACCTGGGAGGCGAGGTGCTGGTCTTCGGGTCGCCGCAACAGCGGAACGTGCTTCCCGGCATGACGCGGCAGCAGGCCGAGGACTACGCGGTGGAGGTCCTCGGCAGTTTGCACAAGGAATTGGAGCGAACAGGCGTGCTCCTGGCGTTGGAGCCGCTGTCGCCCCAGGAGACCAATTTTCTCAACACGGCCGAGGAAGCCGTGCGAGTCCTCCGCCGCCTTGGTTCCAGCCACATCAAACTCCACCTCGATTGCAAGGCCATGAGCACCGAGGCGGAATCGATGCCCATCCTCTTGCGGCGGCATCGCGGCGATCTGGTGCATTTCCACGCCAACGACCCGAACCGGCAAGGCCCCGGCTTTGGGGCACTGGACTTCGTCCCGATCTTTGGCACGCTCCGCGAGATCGATTATCGCGGCTGGGTCTCCGTGGAGGTCTTCGACTACTCGCCCGGCCCGCAGCGTCTGGCGGAAGAGAGCCTGTCGTACATGAAGAAGTGCCTGGCCGCCGTGGAGGAAGCTGCGTCGAAGGCTTGAGGGCGGGTAGCGGTCTGGGGTTTGGACTACCGGCTTACGCTGGCCGTTCCACCACCAGCTTACGCTGGTGGCTCGTGTTGGGCGATTCCGATTCGGCTTCGGAATCGGCATCGAGAAACGCGCCGGGGCATGAGGTTCGGGCGTCAGCCCGAGGTGCCAGCGCCCTTGGTTTGAACAAGACCACCGAAGCGGCGGACGCGGCGGGCGTAGTCACGGATCGCCTGGTGCAGGTGCTCGGCCGCGAAGTCCGGCCAGCAGACGTCCGTCACCCAAAGCTCGCTGTAACTGATCTGCCAGAGGAGAAAATTGCTGACCCGCATCTCGCCGGCCGTGCGAACGAGGAGATCGGGGTCGGGCATGCCTGCCGTGTAGAGATGCGTGGCGATGAGTTCTTCGTTGACATCGTCGGGCTTCAGGCGGCCAAGTTCCACCGCCCGAGCGATCTCCCGCACGGCGTCCACGATCTCTTGCCTGGCCCCATAGTTGATGGCCAGGCAGAGCTGCAAGCCGGTGTTGCCCGCGCACTCCGCTAGGGTGCGATCCATCTCCTTTTGGACCCGGGGCGGGATGCCCTCGGCCCGTCCGATGATCGAGACGCGAATGTTCTTGGCCACCATGTCCGGCCGCTCTTCGACCATGTATTGTTCCAGCAGCCGCAGCAAGAACTCCAGCTCCATGCGGGGACGCTTCCAATTCTCGCTGGACAAGCAGAAGAGGGTCAAACGCTCGATCCCCAGGTGGATGCACTCCTCGACCACGCGGCGGACGGCGGCCACCCCTTGGCGATGGCCTTCCGCCCGGGGCAATCCCCGCTGCTGTGCCCAGCGGCCGTTTCCATCCATGATGGCCGCGATGTGCCGCGGGCGTTTCTCCGGCGGGACGTCGAATTCGGATTGGGAGGGTGCCATTGATTCGTTCATCGCTTGCGGTGAACCGATCCTCTTCTGAGCGTCCTGTGCGCTGCTGGACAGCCGAATGCGTAACGTTCGGGCATCCGCTTCCTGCGACGGTGCTGGCCGAACTGGCCCGGGGCCACGCAAGGGGCCAACCCTCGGCCTGCCTCAAGCGAAGATCGTCTGTGCGCGGTCAGGCCCCACGGAAACGATTTCCACGGGGCGACCGACCACCTCGCCCAGGCGATCCAGGTACTTTCGAGCGTTGGCGGGCAGGTCGCCGAGTCGCCGAACGTCGCTGATTTCCTTCTGCCAGCCGGGCAACGATTCGAATACCGGTTGGACGCGGCGGAGTCGCTCCACGTGATCCGGAAAGCGGTCGGTCCGTTCGCCGTCCAGCTCGTAGGCCGTGCAAATGCGGATTTCCGGCAAGGCACTCAACACATCCAGCAGCATGACGGCAATCGCGTCCGTGCCGCTGAGCCGGGCCGTGTATCGAGCCGCCACTGCGTCGAACCAGCCGCAGCGGCGGGGGCGTCGCGTCACCGTCCCGTATTCCTGACCGCGCTGGCGGATGTGCTGGCCGATCTCGTTGTCCTGCTCGGTAGGGAAAGGTCCGCCGCCCACTCGGGTACAGTACGCCTTGACCACGCCCAGCACCTTGTGGATGTGCCGTCCGGGTACACCGGCCCCGGCCGGGATGCCCATCCCGGAGCTGTTGCTGCTGGTGACATAGGGGAAGGTCCCGTGGTCGATATCCAACAGCGCGCCTTGCGCACCCTCAAACAGAATGCGTTGCCCCGAGTCGACGGCGTCGAGGAGGAACTGCGTGGTATCGCTCACGAAGGGGCGAAGGCGCTCGGCGTAATCGGCATATTCACCGCAGATTGCCTGGGCATCCAGGGCGGGGCTATCGGCTGCAACGCCCAGCGGTTCCAGCATCCGCCGCTTGCTCTCGGCGACGGCGGAGATACGTTCCCGCCAGCCCGCTTCGTAGAAATCTCCCACGCGGACGGCCTGCGAGCGGCCGATCTTGTCCCGATAGCAGGGACCGATGCCGCGGAGCGTGGTGCCGATGGCCTCGCCGGTCGGGCATTCGTTGAGGATGCGGTCTTCTTCCACGTGCCAAGGGAGGATGACATGGGCCCGGCTGCTGATCATCAAATTGCCGCCCACACGGACCCCGCGCTTGCGCAGGCCGTCGATCTCCGCCAGCAGGGTCTTGGGATTGACCACCACGCCGTTAGCGATGACGCATTGGACGTTGGGACGAAAAATCCCGCTGGGGATGAGCGATAGCTTGAACGTTTGGCCACCCGTGACCACCGTGTGCCCGGCGTTTGCGCCGCCTTGGTATCGCACGACGATGTCGTGGTTTTCCGTCAGGAGATCGACGATCTTGCCCTTGGCCTCGTCGCCCCATTGGAGGCCGATCACAGCAGTGTTAGCCACGTCTTTTTACCCATTGGTTGCTGGGACGCGCGCTTCCCCCGATGTACGAGGAAAACACATCACGGAATCGGTGCTGCGGTTGTCGATGCCGCGAGCACGCGATGGCTACGGGAACGATGATTCTCGGAACGGCCTGCCGCGCCGCATCCTGAAGTGAGCTACCGTGTTTTCGCCCCGCTAGGCTGTTGGGGAACCGCTTTTCCCTGCCACGGGGCGGCGAAAATCCACCGGCGCGCAGTTTCAGCGCGGACTCGCCGCGCAGCTATTCCAAACCCGCAGTCTAGCCCCAACCGGGTAGCGCCGTCAAGGGTTCGACGCCCCGCGCCGTCCGGTTACTTTTCCCAGAAAGCAGGGGGTGGGCCGGGGGCTTACCGCGTCCCGTGACCCGCCGCAGCGGGACGCGCCGATTCTCGGCCGCCTAGCACTACGGCGTAAAGTCCGCCGGATTGCATGATGTACTCAGCATGCGTGAGACGTACCCAACCTACGTGAGGCGTACCCAGCATGAGCGAGACGTACCCACCATGCGTGAGGTGTACTCGGCGCGCGTGGCTAGGCGTTATGCCCCATTCCCGCAAGATGTTGAGCCAAGCCAACAACCCCGGGCTGGAGACCTAGGCTCCAAGCTCCAAATAGGTGCGGATTCTCTCGGCAATCGCGTCGCGGATCTGACGGAAGACCTTCAATTTTTCGTCGTCGGACCCTGTGGCCTCGGCGGGATCGGGAAAGGGCCAGTGCTCCATCTGCTTCGCCCCGGGGAATACCGGGCACGATTCCCGGGCGTTGTCGCAGACGGTGACGACCAGGTCGAAGGCCCGGCCGCGAAACTCGTCCAGGTGTTTGCTGCGATTTTGGGAAATGTCCAGCCCCAATTCGGCCAAGGCCCGGATCGCCAAGGGATGAACGTAACCCGCCGGCTTGGAACCGGCCGAGACCGCCTGCCATGCCCCCTTGGACAAGTCGTTCCAGAGGGCCTCGGCCATTTGGGATCGGCATGAATTTCCGGTGCACAGGATAAGCACGTTTCGGGCCATGCTGGAACCTTGATATAACTTTGCGCGATAGTTTCCCTGCTACTTTCCATTGTGGGTTGCCAGTGGGTCGCCACCTTCCCAGGGCGGGTAATCGCGGCGGCGCGGTGGTCAGCCGGTTAGGCGCTGCACGAGATGGTCCTCGAACGCCCCGAGGTCTTTCCAGTGGACAGCCGCCCGCACGGGGCGTCCCGCCGGATCGATTCGGGTAAAGCCATCGTCGGTTACGATGCAGGAGACCTCTTCGATTTCGGTGAGGCTCTCGGCGTAGGCCAGGTACACCGCCACGGTATCGAACAGCGTGCTGCTTTCTGTGGGCGGAGGCAGTAGCCGCTTTTCCTGGGCCTCGCGCCAAAGCTGATAATTTTGCATCAAGGCCCGGATCAAGGGGTTCTGGCACTCGAACACGCGGCGGAACTTGTCGCCCCGCAACTGTACCAGGCCGCAGGTATCCAAGGGGGTGAGGGTGATTTCCCAGGGGGCCTGGAAAACCGCTTGCAAGGCGTCAGGGACCAGCTTAACGTTGTATTCTGCCGAGATTTGCTCGCTTCCGCCGTAGCCCTTGTAAATGCTGCCGTGCATCCCCACGAATCGGGATTTCTGCGCGATATCGGGGGCCTGTTTCAATGCCTCCGCGATGTTCGGCACCGGGCCGATACAGATCAGCGTGATGGGTTCGTCGCTTTGCCGGATGGTGTCGATGATGGCCTGAACGCCATTCTCGTGAATCTTGCCGGGATAGCTTGCCAGGTCGTAGTCGTTTACCCAGGCCGCCTGCCGCCCGCCATGATCCTCGGGACGCAAGCCGATTCCCACGGGGATGTCGGTACGGCCGGCCGTCTGCAACAGCTTGGCGATCAGTTTCGCCCGATAGAGGGCGTTATATTCGTCGCCCACCACCAGGCGAAGGTCCAGTTCGGGAGACTTCAAGAGGAGGCACAAGGCCCAGGTATCGTCGATGTCGTCGCCGATATCGGTATCGAGGATGACGGGAATCTTTTTTCCGGAGACCACCGCTTTTAAGGCTTGGGCGGCGGTAAAACTGGTGGGTTGCGGTTGAAAACCCCAGCTTCGGCCCAGCCCATACCAAATCCCTGCTGCGCTTCCCACGCTTCCCAACACAAAACCACGCCGTCGTAGATGCTGTTTCATGGGGCGATTCTCCTGCAACAAGGACTACTTCGATAGGGTACGGGGGTTGGTCCGGTCGGGCCATACCGAACGGCTCGGTTCGGACGGCGGGCAACAATCCACGAGCGAATCGAGGCTCCGCCTGCCGTCCGCTGACGATTTACTTCGCAAAGGTATGACCAAAAGTATAAAGTATGACGTGACACGCTCGGCAAGGCAAGGTTTTGCGCGGCGCGGCCGCAGTGGGCATGGGGGGACGGGGAGGTTCGCCGGCCGGGCAACACCCTCCGGCGGACGAAGACGCCCGTGCTACAATGCTGGAATGGATCGCGACTGTGGCAGGCACCGGGAGCGAGGCAGGTCCCCCCAGCGGCATCTGAGCGACGTTTTCGACGCACGATTTTGAGCCACGTTTTTGGGCCACGCTTGTGGCGGCACTTTGGCGAATGAAATCGGAAACCGGTCATGGGTGACGTGAAACCAGCCGCGCCTGTCTTGCTCGTGGTGGCGGTCTTCAGCCGCTATCCCGCGGCGCTGGACTGGGTACGGCAGCGGGTGGAGGCCGCCTTTGGCCCGATCGCCCTGCAAAGCGAGGTCTATCCCTTCGATCAGACCGAGTACTACGCTCGGACCATGGGTCGCGATTTGAAGAAGCTCTTTCTGGCGGCGGCCCAGCCCATCGACCCGGGCGATCTAGCCGACATCAAGCTGCGTACCAATGCCTGGGAGCAGGAATACGCGGCGATCACCAGCGCGGCGGAGCCTCGGCCGGTGAACATCGATCCCGGGTATCTCACTCCCGGCAAACTGGTACTGGCATCGACGAAGGATTTCGTCCATCGGGTGTATTTGGGAAAAGGGATTTTTGCCGAGGTAACGCTGTTTTTCCGCCGCGGGAGCTGGGAGCCGCATACCTGGACCTTCCCCGATTATCGCGAGCCTCGTTACCATGCGTTCTTCCACGATTGCCGCGCTTTTTTATGCGGGCTGAGAAAGAGCGGGACCGGTTCATGAGCTGGCTGATTTTGGGCGGACTGGCATTGGCGGCAGCGATCAGTTGGGGGATGGGATTCGCCCTCCGCCGCTGGGGGCCGCGACTGGGGCTGGTGGACCGTCCGGGATTCCGCAAGATCCACTCCCGTCCCATGCCCACCGCCGGCGGTTTGGCGATTTGGGCGGGACTGATCCTTCCCTTTTTGATCGGCACATTGCTTACCCTGGCACTGCTCGGAGAAGGTTGGACCCGATCCGCCGTTCATCCCGCGCTGCGGGAGGGCGTGCTGGCGTGGCTGCCTTCCGACGCAGTGGTGCATTTGCCCGGCGTCCAGCACCAGGCCGGGCGACTGTGGACGATCTTGGCCATCGGCAGCGTGCTGATGCTGCTGGGGCTGGCGGACGATCGCTGGAAGCTGGATTGGCGTTTTCGGCTGGCCGTCGAGTTCGCGGCGGCGATGGCCACGGTGGCCTCCGGTTTTCGGCTTACGATGTTTATCGATCTGCCGTGGTTCGGGACCATCATCAGCGTCTTTTGGATCGTGGTGTTGGTCAACGCCTTCAATATGCTGGACAATATGGATGGCCTCTCGGCCGGGGTCGCCGCGATCGCGGCTTCGATTTTGGCGGCGGTGATGCTGTTTACTCCAAAGACGACGGGGGGCGAGTCGCAGCTCTTCGTGGCGGGTTTCTTCCTGATCTTGCTGGGGGCGATTCTTGGTTTTCTGTGGCACAATTACCCCCCCGCGCGGCTGTTCATGGGGGATTGCGGGAGCTATTGGATCGGTTATTTGCTGGCCGTGCTGTCGATGACCGCCACGTTTGCGGGAGAAGATATGCCGCGTCATGCCGTGCTGGCCCCGATTTGCGCCCTGGCTGTGCCGCTGTACGATTTCGCTACCGTGGTGTTGATTCGGCTGCGTGCCGGACGCAGTCCCTTTGTGGGCGACAAAAACCACTTTTCCCATCGTTTGGTGGAGTTGGGGATGACGCCTCCCCAGGCGGTGCTGACGATCTATCTGACCACGGTGGCGTGCGGCCTGGGGGCACTGTTGCTGCACCAGGTCGACGGCTTCGGGGCTGCCGTGATCTTGATGCTCGTCATTTGCATGCTATGCCTGATCGCGATTCTCGAGGCCACCGGGCGGCGGCAGTTGCGGCGGAGGGGCCGCGAAAACGCGGTATTGGTAGGTTCGCCCAATACGGCGAGGCCCACGGCCGAGCCTTCCTCCGATCAGGCCGTGCCCCACGTCGAGCGGGATCGGCACAACGGCGGGCGACCCATTACCTAGCGGGGAGGGCTGGATGTCCCGAGCGAAAAAGTCGCGACGATCGCAAGCCGCTTTTTCCCCCGGCCGCCCGGCGACGGGAGCGGGGGTTGCCGCTGTCGCCGCCAGACAGAGCAGGCCAGACTCTTCAGCGTCGGAAGCGGACGCTAGGGAGGCCGGACGCCAGTCTTGGTTTTTGGTCGCGGCGGTGACCCTGCTGGCCGCCCGACCGCTATTCCCCAGCGAGGGAGCGGATCGCGGGGACGGCCTGCCGACCATCATGCTGTGGCTGGCCTTGGCCGTGATGTGGTGGCTGTTTCAGGCCGGTCGCCCACGAATTCGCTGCCGTTTCGGCCTGCCCGACGCAGCCGTCCTCGTGTTGACGGTGGTACAGACGCTCTCGGCCCTGTTCGCCGTGGTTGACGGAACGGCTCGCCCCGCCCTGAATATGCTTTGGGAGGCCGTGGGAACGGCGGTCCTGTTTCTCCTGTTGCGGCAGTTCCCTTGGCCGTCGCAGCGTGCCCGGTCGGTGCTTGCGGTGATGGTCGCGGTGGCGGTGGGCGTTTCGTGCTACGGGCTATATCAGTACGGCGTAGAAATGCCCGGCGTCCGCGAGGCCTACCGCCGCGATCCAGCCCGATATTTGCGATTGGCCGGACTGGAGGAGTACCTCGATCAGCCGGAGACGCTACGCCGGTTTGAAAACCGCTTCTTCAGCACCGAGCCTCTGGCCACCTTTGCCCTGACGAATTCCCTGGCGGGCTTTCTTTTGCCCTGGGGAATGATTCTGTTGGCTGCCACCGGGTACACCGCGGCCCGCCTTCGGCGTGGCTACGGCGGGGGCCTTGTGCCAGACCCAAAGGCCGGTTCGGATGCTGGTGCCGTGCAATCGTCCGCCCGTGGCTTCGCGCTGGGGCGTGCCGCGGTGCTCGCCGCGGGGCTGGGGGCGTTGGGGCTGTGCCTGATTCTGACCAAGAGTCGGGCGGGATACCTGGCGGCCCTCGTCGGGGTGATGGTCCTGGCCTGGTCGTGCCGCACACTGTGGGGGCGCCGCAAGTATCAGCTTTACTACCTGGGCGGTGCGACCTTGGCCGTGGTGACCCTGCTCGTCGTGGCGGCTCTGGCCTGGGGTGGCCTCGATCCCTTGGTCCTCTACGAGGCCGGCAAGTCGCTGATGTTCCGCGGACAATATTGGCAGGCCACCTGGCGGATGATCCTGGCCCATCCGTGGCTGGGGTGCGGGCTGGGCAACTTCCGCTTCGCCTATGGTCAGTTCCGACTCCCCGATGCCTCCGAAGACATCAGCGACCCCCACAATTTCCTGTTCGAGGTGTGGGCGACTTCCGGCCTCTTCGCCCTGGCGGCCCTGCTGGTGATACTGGCGATCTTTTTCCTCCGCAGCCGCCGCCACGGCAAGGTGGAACAACGATTTTATGCGTCGGGGATGAATGGCCTGGGCGAGGAAAACGCCTCGGGCGGCCCGGGTACTCCAGCTCGGGCGGCCAACCCGCCTGCCAACGAGATTCGCCGCTTGTGGCTGGCTTTGATCTTCGCGTGGCCCCTGGGATTGGCGCTGAGCCTCGTCAGTAGCGCCCCGCAAACCAGCACGTCGCTGATCGTCGGCCTGCCGATAGCGGCAGTCACGTTTTGGGGGCTACGGCTCTGGGTGGAGGATCGCGACCCGCGCCAGGGCCTTCGCGTGCCCAACAACTTTTTTGGTGGCACGGTTCTTTGTGGCACGGCGGTCTTGGTCCTCATGATCCACTGGTTGGCCTCCGGGGGATGGAGCTATGCTGGGGTGTCGCACTCGTTTTGGATGCTGCTGGCGATCGGCCTGTCGTGGTGGGAGGATCGCGTGGCGGCGACCGTTGCTGGTGAGCCGATCGTTCGTGGTTCGCCGACCGTTAGTGAGAAGCCGACCGTCGGTGGGGAAGGGGACGGCTGGCGCGCGGCGCCTGGGTGGCGCGAAGTGCCCGGTTGGCACGCGGTGCCCGGCTGGGTCGCCCTTACGATCGCCTGCTATGCCACGGCTTACGCGCCCGTGCTGCGTTGTCGAGCGATGATGGAGCGGGTACCGCGGTCCGATTTGGACCCATCCGCCGCTCTAGCCGCCTTGGAGGCTGCCGCTCAGGCCGATCCCTTGGCTGTGGAACCGCTCCTGCGTCGGCTGGCGGTACTCAATGCGGCCTGGGATCGGGCCGGTGACCGTCACCACGCCAAGGAGGCCCCGTCCGCCAATGCCCCGTTCGGCGATCTCGAACTGGGCACACTGCGGGCCGACCTCGACCGAACGGCCGCGCGACTGCAACGGCTCTCCCCCAATTCCGACTCGGTAGCCTTCAACATCATGCTGGCTTATATGCGGGCGGCTGAGGTCACGGGCGACGGCACAGCCCTGAGCCGGGCCGAAGCGGCAGCACGCCGTGCCCTGGAGCTTCAGCCCAGCCAGGTCCTCTATCGTGCGCGGCTGGCCGACATCTTGCGGCGGCAGGGGCGATCCGCCGAAGCTGCACGCCAGGCCCAGGCCGCTTTGCGGCAAGACGACGCCATCCGCCATCCCGAGCGCAAGCTCCCAGAGGGCTGGCGACGCCGAATGGAGGAGCTGGGCCGACCGCGAGCCGGACTCTAGCCGGGGCCGCCCGTTCCGCGATTTTGTATCCGGCTTCACGTCCCTTTACCCTATGGCTCAGAAAAGGAGTCGAAACGTCTCGTCATGAGCAAAGTCGAGCTACGCTACTACGCGGCCATGTGCCAAACCGACCTGCCGAATCCCACGGATTGGGTGGGCATGCATCGCAACGTGGGGAGGATGCTGGAGTTGGCCCATTTCGCGGCCACGGCCTACGCCCCCTTCCACGACGTCCGGTTGATCGTGTTTCCCGAGTTCTCCCTGGCAGCCCCCGTTTACGAGACCGTGGAAGAGCTGCACGAAAAGCTGGCCCTGCCCGTCCCCAACGAATTCACCGATCGCTTTCACAAGGCGGCCAGGCAATGGGGCGTGTTCATCCAGGCGGGGAGCTTTCTGGAACGCGACGAGCGCTACCCCGGCCATGTCTTCAATACCTCTTGCCTGATTGGACCGGACGGCATCCTGCTGAAGTATCGCAAGGTGCACCCTTGGATTCCCTGGGAATTGCACTCCAGCCCCCACGATTTGCCGGAATACCACGACCCCCTGTTCCCCACGGTGGAAACGGAGATCGGCTGCCTGGGGGCGGCGATCTGCTACGACTGGCTCTTCCCCGAGGCCATTCGCCAGTTGGTAATGGCGGGCGCGGAGGTCTTGATCCGCGTCTCGGCGTACATGGACCCCTGGGGAACGGCCACGCCCTTGGATTGGTGGACGGTCATCAATCGGGCCAGGGCCATCGAAAACCTGGCCTACGTGGCAGCTTGCAATCAGGGATCGGCCTTGCGCCGGTACGCACCGTTCAGTTGGCCGGGCGGCAGCATGATCGTGGACTACGACGGCCGCATCCTCTCCCAGGCCGAGCCTGGCGGCGGGGAACGGATCGTCGTCGGGCCGATCGACCTGGCGGCGCTGCGGGCGGAACGGGAACGCCGTCGCGGCCACCTCATGCCGGCACACCTCCGCATGGAGGCCTACCCCGCCTACTCGCACAGCGTCTATCCGGCGGGGTCTTACACTACGCCACCGCAACAACAGGACGTGGAAGCGGCCATCCTCCGCGGCAGGCAACGCTGGAACCAATTGCGACAAAAACCATCGGGCGAAATGCCAGGCCCGGACGCCAGCCCGAAGTGAAATCGCCGCCAGAATGCGTGAATCAGGCGCGAATGCGAGCCTCGGGCGTCAGCCCGAGGTGTCCCAATTGCTACTGACCGTCAAAAAAAGCGACGATACTTCGGATATTTGCGCCTTGACATCAAAATATCGCTGCCGTTCTCGTCCCGACATCAAGTATTTATGCCGCTTTCTCCTCGACATCAAGATATTTCTGAGGTTCACGCCTTGACATCAACGAGAACATTATCCCAAGAGGAACATTTCTCCCGCCGCCCGAATACGCCATAATACAATTGGATGGGGTGTCTTCCCGGCGTGAGAGGAAGACGAGGCCGAGAGGCGGCGCCCAGGCGAAACCCGACGGGATGTCGGTCGGTCTGGTGCGCCCCCCAATTCGTACTGCAGCGCAGGGCGGCTTGCTTGGCTCGGCTTTTGGGATCTTGTGACGATGGGACATCATGCTTCGCAAGATATGCCGGGTACGTCATGCGATCAGGCGGCCTTTGCGTGGTAGGATTCGTTACGGGTTGGCGGACAGGACCAACCGGTATTGCAATGGGCATCCTCGGCGGCGCTGGTGGCTCGGTACCGCCCAAGGCATCATTCCTGATGGGAGTCTGACACACTCATGCGATTTCTGTTTGCCGCGAACGACGAAGATCGGTCGCCGCCCTCCAAACGCGAAGACGACGGACGTAAAGACGAACAGAAAGGCAAGGAGCCACCGCGGCCGATCCGCGGGCCGGCCATATTGTGGTATTTATTGGTGGGTCTTTTGATCAGCTTGCTCCTGGCCGGAATGCTCCGCGTCCCCACGGCGGAAGATATCCCCTACAGCGAGTTCGTCCGCCTCGTGGAGCAGGGGCCGATCGATCAAAACCCCAATGCCCATGTCATCGTCACCAAGAAGTCGGGAAACGAGACGCTGAAGGTCAAATACTGCGACCTCCGCGATCTGGTGGTGGAACCCTACCAGGTGGTCGGTACGGTCAAGGTCGAGGTCCTCGAACCTGCGGACAAGCGGACCAAGCCGGAAGACCGCAAGTTTCGGACCTCGCGGCTGGGCATGGGGACCGACGACAGCGCCCTGATCGACTTGATCCTGAGCAAGGGTTTTCAGGACGTTCGGGGCGGGGAGCCTCCCAGCGTGTGGGAGCAATATGGGCCGCACTTCGTCCTGCTCTTGGTCTTCGTATTGGTGATGCTTTTTCTCTTGCGGCGGATCGGCGGGCCAGGCTCGGCCATTGCATTCGGGCGAAGCCGCCACAAGATGTATGCCCAGGAAGACATTGGCGTCGATTTCGACGACGTGGCGGGCGTGGACGAGGCCGTGGAGGAGGTCCGCGAGGTCGTCGAGTTCCTGAAGAATCCGCAAAAGTTTCGCGCCCTGGGCGGCCGCATCCCCAAGGGCATGCTGTTGGTGGGTCCGCCGGGGACCGGCAAGACGCTGCTGGCCAAGGCCATCGCGGGCGAGGCCGGCGTCCCCTTCTTCAGCCTCTCCGGCTCCGACTTCGTGGAGATGTTCGTGGGCGTGGGGGCCGCACGCGTCCGCGACATGTTCCAGCAGGCCCAGGCCCGCGCTCCCTGTATCGTCTTCATCGACGAATTGGATGCCTTGGGCAAGGCCCGCGGCACCAGCCTGGTCGGCAGCCACGACGAGCGGGAGCAGACCTTGAACGCCTTGTTGGTGGAGATGGATGGCTTCAATCCCAACAGCGGCGTGATTGTGTTGGCGGCTACCAACCGTCCCGAGACCTTGGACCCCGCCCTGCTCCGCCCTGGGCGGTTCGATCGGCACGTGCTGGTGGATCGTCCCGACCTGCGCGGTCGCGAGGCGATCCTGAAGGTCCATTGCAAGAACGTGAAGTTGGCCCCCAACGTGGATATCTCCGATATCGCGGGGATCACGCCCGGCTTTGTGGGCGCGGATTTGGCCAATCTGGTGAATGAGGCCGCCTTGCTGGCTGCACGGAAAAATAAAGATGCCGTTACCATGGAGGAGTTCACGGAGGCCGTGGAGCGAGTGACGGCCGGGCTGGAAAAGCGCCGCCGCCTGATGAACGAGGATGAAAAGCGCCGCGTGGCCTATCACGAAAGCGGGCACGCCCTGGTGGCCTTTTCCCTCCCCAACACCGACCCCGTTCACAAGGTGTCCATCATTCCCCGCGGAATCGCTGCCTTGGGTTACGTTCTCCAGCGGCCGGAAGGGGATCGCTACATCCTTACTCAAAGCGAGCTGGAAAGCCGGATCCAAGTGGCCCTGGCCGGGTCGGTGACCGAGGAGTTGATCTTCCAGGATCTTTCCACCGGCGCCCAGAACGACTTGCAGCGGGCGACGGACCTTGCGCGGAGCATGGTCGTCGATTACGGGATGAGCCGCCTGGGCCGCATCGCGCTGCGGGAGGACGTCCCAACCAGCTATCTCGGCGGTCTCGATTGGAACCGGGGAAACCGCTGGTACAGCGAGACCACGGCCAAAGAGGTGGACGCCGAAATTCGCCGCATCATCAACGACTCCCTGGAAAAGGTCCGGGACATCCTGCAAAGTCGGCGTCAGGCCCTCGAGGCGCTGGCCGAGCGATTGATGGAAAAGGAAGCAATCGACGCTCAGGAGCTGAAGGAGATCATCGAGGCCAATGTCTCGGGGCCGCTTGTGGTCCCCGGCACACTCGAGGCATTGGACCGCAAGGCCCCCGCCCCGCCCGGGGATCGCAGGACTCGCCCGACTCAAGATGCGCCGTCGAACCCGCCCGAAGACGCCTCCTCTGGGGAGTGAGCTACGGAGTGGTAGCATCGCCCCGGCCTTGTCTGCCCACCAATGGGAACCCACCACCGGGGGGGGTGAGCCGACCGCAACGATTTTCTTGTTGACGCCGGCTTTAACGGATGTATCATAGAGCTTCGGAACGGTGCCAGCGCCGGCATTAGCGCCGGTATTCCAGGCGCAGGAATTGATACAGGGGATTGCAGCCATGAATCGCTTTCTTGTTTCCGCCACTTTGGCGATGATGATTGTGTCGGGAGCGGCCTTTGCAAGTTCATTCGATTGGGCTCCGGAGGATTACCAGCCCTGGTCGGGCGGCTTTCCGTATCAGCGCAACATCGACTGGCAGTTCGACGTCAACCCGGTGGCCGGCCCCAGCCCCAGCGGGACCCCCGGCGCTCACTATGAGGGCACGGCGGATTCCTGGCTTCGCGCCAGCGACTTCGTCCAGTTCGGCGGCAGCATGAACTGGTATTCGTCGGTCAGCGGCTTGCCCTATTCGGGGATGGTTGGGGTCGACAATCGATCGGGCAACGTACCCACCAGCGGGCAGATCGTCTTTCACCTCGACAACATCCCCGTCGTCACGGCCCTGAAACATATTTGGATCGAGTGGGATTTCATCTCCTCGTCTGAGACGATCCCGGTGACATTTTATGTGGGCGACTCGGAGGGCAACCTGCCGACGGCGCAATGGGCAAGTGCGACCCGGCCGCTGGATGCCAACGGTTTGCTCCGCCAGAATCTGTGGTACCAGCTCGAACCGAACCCCGTTTGGGAAGAAATCGTCGTTCAACTGCCGTTCGTGCCCAAGGCCGGCTACTTTTTCATCGATCGGTTTCACGTAGCGACCGAGTGCATCCCGGAACCAGCCTCTGCCTTGCTGGCCGGCGTGGGCGGTCTGGGCCTGGTCTGGTTCGCGAGGAGACGCCGGGTGAAGGCGGCTTAGCCTTTTCCGGCGGTCGAGGCGTGAGGCGATCGCGCGGTCGCTTGTAAGCGAGGATACGCAAAGAGCGGAGAAGCCGGTTTCGGCCCTCCGCTCTTCGACTTTTCAACCGCACTTTTGGCCGGGCGAATGCTCCCGACGGGCGATCACGCGGGAATCTCCACCCAGCGGCCTTCCTTGGCGCTTTGCAGGACCGCATCGCAGACCCGCTGCGTGCGGAGGGCCTGGCGCATATCGGGCTGGAACTTCGGCCCACCCTCGAGGCTGGCCAGAAAGTCGGCAAAGCTGTTGATGAACGTGTGCTCGTAGCCGATGGTACAGCCGGGCACCCACCAGTTCTTCATGTACGGGTGCTCGGCGTTCGTTACGTGGATGCGTTGCCAGCCGGTGAGGTGATCCTCGATCTTCTTGCCGATGTCGGGGTCGGCATAGCGGAAGTATTGCAGGACGTGCGGATCTTCCAAGTCGAAGAAGACCGCCCCATTTTCCCCGTTGACTTCCAAGGTGTTGTAGTTTTTGCGGCCTCGGGCATAGCGGGTGCTTTCGAACGTGCCCAGCGAACCGTTAGCGAACACGGCCAGGAACATGCAGGCATCGTCGATGTTGACCTTTTCGACCTTTCCGGTCTCGGCATGGACCCGTTCCTTGACGAAGGTCTCGGTGTAGGCGGTGACCTTCTGAATCGGTCCGTTGAGCCACTCCGCGGTGTCGATGGAATGGGCCAACAGGTCGCCGGTCACGCCGGAACCCGCCACCTTGGCATCCAATCGCCAGAGGGCCAAGCCGCCTTGGGGGACCTTGGTCGAGATGGTGTAATCCTGGTTGTAGGTGGCGCGGTAGTGGAAGGGGCGACCGATCCGGCCCTCGTCGATGATCTGCTTGGCCAGTGAGATGGCGGGTACGCGGCGGTAGTTGAACGAGACCATGTTGGGCACGCCGGCCTTTTCCACGGCGGCTACCATTTCCTCGGCCTCTTGCACGTTCATGGCGAGCGGTTTTTCGCAGACCACGATCTTGCCCGCCTCGGCCGCCGCGATCACGCAGTCGTGGTGCATGATGTTGGGGACGCAGACATCGATCAAGTCCACGTCGTCCCGCTCGATCACCTTCCGCCAATCGGTTTCGATGGACTCGTAGCCCCAACGGCGGGCGAAAGGCTCCAATTTATCCATGTCTTCCTTGCGGCCGTAGACGGCCTTCAGGACCGGCTTGTGCTCGCGGTCGAAGAAGTGACTGACTTGCGACCAAGCGTTGGAATGCGCCTTGCCCATGAAACCGCAGCCCAACACTCCAATGCGAAGTTCTTTCGCCATGACATGAGCCTCCAGAGGAAAGATTGATCGAAAATCCGTGATTCGCATCCCGTCGCCGAGCGGAAGCCCCGCGGACGGTCATTCCGCCTCATACCAGCCGTGGGCGTCGCGGACGGCGATCATCGCCCGAAGGATGTCGTTCCAGGTCTTGGCATCCATCATCACGGCGTTGGGGAACATGCAGCCGTCCCAGCAAATGTGCCGCATTTTCCGCGTGATTTGGCCGGTTTTGTCTCGCAGCCAGTAGCCCGCCGCGCGGGGAATATCCAATTTCCCATTGGGATCGGTGGCCAGGCAGTGACGGCCCGTCTTGTCGTGGGAGCCGGAGCCGTGCACCGTGCAATCATTTTGGGCGATATGCAGGTCGATGGTCCAGGGGCGCAGGGCATCCGTCAGTTGTTTGTAAGCGTCGTAGAATTGCTGCTTGTTTTGCCAGTCGAAATCCTGCGGCAGGATGGCGTCCTCGGGGGCGTTATAGCCCAGCAGATACAGCAGGGTGTGGGCCATGTCGGCCTGAAATCCCAGCACGTCCGGCCGATCGACCAGCTCCAAGAGCTGTATCATGCGGCGCCAGCTATGCATGCCACCCCAGCAGATTTCGCCCTCGGCGGCCAGTTTCTCCCCGTGGTCGGCGGCGATGTCACATGCCTGGCGAAAGGTCTCGGCGATCTTCTTCTGGTTCCCCTCCGGATCGTGGAGCCAGTCGCCGACCCCGCAGGCCGAGTCGATCCGCACGCAGCCGTGCGGGCGTACCCCTAGCTCGCGCAAGACTTGAGCCACGCGACACCCTTTGCGGACCTGATCCAGAAAGCGTCCCCGTGCGGTTTCGTCTCCCATGGCGGAACCGCCTCCGGTGGGCGGCCAGATCGGTGCCACCACCGTGCCGATCTCAAGCCCCCGTTTCTCGGCCTTTTCCGCAAGTTGCTTGATGGCGTCGTCGCTGCGGACCGTGGAGTCGATATCGATATGCGGAAGGTAGAGGAACAGGTCGAATCCGTCGAACTTGACACCGTCCACTTCGGCGGCCGCCGTGAGATCGAGCATCGTATCCAGCTCGATGGGCGGTTCGCCACCGTCACCCTTTCCCACCACGCCCGGCCAAGCCGCATTGTGGAGCTTGGGATAATTGTTGCGTTGACCTGTACTCATCCGGCGATCTCCCAGCTTGCTCAAAACGCTTTCGCAGCCAACATCAGCAACCCAGCCGTCCCACGCGCCAACTCAAGCCGGCGCGGCAAGCCGGTTGCCAACCATCTCGGAACGTCAACATGGTAGCAAACGCCGCGGGGCTTGTCACTATGCGGCTCACCATGCGGATCACCATGTGGTTCACCAAGCGGATTACCATTCGGATCACTATTCAAATCACCATGCGGTCCGCGGGTGGGAATCCGCTTTGGGTCCCCGTCCCGGGATCGCCTCGGTGATCCTTCAGTACTTGCCGCGGATATGCTGCTCGACATCGCGCTGGTAGAATCTCCCCAGCCGGCTGTGCAATTCACCGCTCAGCGGCGGCAGATCGCTGGCGGCTGCGTTGGACCTCGCTTGCTCCGGCCGCCGTGCCCCCGGAATGACCGTGGTGACCGCCGTGAAGTCCAGGCACCAGCGGAGGGCCGCCTGGGCCATGCTGACGCCCTCCGGAAACCACGGCCGCATCCGCTCGACCAGTTCCAGACCTGTTTCGAAGGGCAATCCGGCGAACGTCTCGCCCACGTTGAATTTTTCCCCGTCGCGATTGAAATGGCGGTGGTCGGTGGGGGCGAATCGGGTCTGCCGGGTAAATTTGCCGGCCAGCAACCCGCTGGCCAGCGGCAGACGCACGATGATGGCCACGCCTTGGGCCTTCGCCTGGTCGAAGATCTCGTCGATGGGCCTTTGACGAAAGATGTTGAAGATGATTTGCAGGGAAGCAAGCCCCTCCACGCCCAGGCAGAAGCGGGCCTCCTCGATGCTCTCCACGCTGGCCCCGAAGGCCCTGATCTTGTCCTCCTGGCGAAGCTCCCGGAGGGCATCGAAGATAGGCGTGTCCCGCATCACCTCCAAGGGGAGGCTATGCGTTTGGGTAAGGTCCAACGCATCCACCCCCAACCGACGGAGCGAGTCTTCCGTGTGACGTCGCACGGTTTGGCGGGTGAAATTGTCGGGCCAGCCCGGCTCGGGATAGCGGCCTAGCTTGGTGGCCACCACGAAGCGGTCCCGATCGGAGCGGCCCTTCAGGAAGCGGGCGATCAGACTTTCGCTGCGGCCCAGGCCGTAGATATCCGCGGTATCGATAAACCTGATTCCTGCGTCGGCAGCCGCGGCCAGGGTGTCGAGCGCGTCTGCTTCCGCGACGTCACCCCATTCCGTGCCGCCCAGTTGCCAGGTGCCCAGGCCGATCTCCGTCACCGCCTGTCGCAAGGCCGGGAACCAACGCTCTTTCATGGCAGCCTCCGTCGTATCCATTTCATTCGCATTCGTTCGTGCTCGTTCGCAATCGTTCGCAATCAGCGGCTCAACGGCTCCAGCCGCGGCCGATGGCTGCCGGATGCCGCAATGCCAGCCGCGATGCCAGCATCGAGCCTTGCACTCAACTTGTACACGACATGTACGGCTTGTACACGACTTGTACGGTATTTTGTCCGATGCCTGCCGTCTGCGGTATCCCCCGCGACGGATTACCACATCAGAGGCGGTCTGACGGCACTTTTCCCAACGCCTTCCCCTGGCAGGCTGGCCTGCTGGAATCGCTGACGCACTGGAGGCGACTCGCGTGGTGGAAGCGGCTGACGTGCTGGAAACAGATCGCGTGCCGGAGCCGGATGACGCACTGGGGGCGGACGACGCGCAGGAAGCGGCTGACGTGCTGGAGCGGAAACGACGAACGGCAGGGGAAGCTCATCGCAACCCTCCACGGCGCGTCATCCTTCCCGGGGCCTTGGAGCGGGAGCGACGAATGGCAGGACAAGTGCCTCTGCGGGGGCCTGGGGACGCCAGTCCGCGGTGAACGGGCGGTGGACTGCGGCCGGACGGGCCGGTCCCCGTTCTGGCCAGGGGCTGGGTACCTCCTTACAATAAAGGGCTGTTACGGTAGCCGTTCTTTAACGGCGGGCAAAGCTTTTACGGCGGACAAAGAGCGTGCCGCAACGGGAGTCCGGTCAATCGCCATTCCTGCGGATCGCGCACGCCGTTCCCCGCTCGCCCGTCGTGCCACCGACGCACATCTGAATACAGGACTTTCGCCATGCGTTCCGATCAAGTCAAGCTGGGGGCCGGTCGTGCACCGCACCGCAGTCTGTTGCGAGCCACGGGCGTGCAGGATGATGACTTTCGCAAGCCGTTCATCGCCGTCTGCAACAGCTACGTGGACATCATCCCTGGGCACGTTCACCTCAACGAGGTCGGCCAGTTCGTGAAGGAATGCGTCCGCGCGGCGGGCGGCGTCCCCTTCGTCTTCAACACGATCGGCGTCGACGACGGCATCGCGATGGGGCACACCGGCATGAAGTTTTCGCTCCCCAGCCGGGAACTGATCGCCGACTGCGTGGAGACGATGATCGAGTCGCATTGCTTCGACGGCATGATCTGCATCCCGAATTGCGACAAGATCGTGCCCGGCATGTTGATGGCGGCTGTCCGCTGCAACATTCCCACCATTGTTGTCAGCGGTGGCCCGATGGAGGCGGGACGGTTGCCCGACGGCCGCAAAGTCGATCTCATCGACGTGTTCATTGGCGCCGCTGCCCGGCAAGACGGCCAAATCAGTGAAGAACAGCTCCTGGAGCTGGAACGGGCGGGCTGCCCGACCTGCGGTTCGTGCTCCGGCATGTTCACCGCCAACAGCATGAACTGCCTGTGCGAGGCCTTGGGCATGGCCTTGCCGGGGAATGGTACCCTGGTGGCTACCAGTGCCGAGCGGAAGCGGCTGTTCCGCCGGGCGGCCGAGCGGATCGTGCAAATGGTTCTGGAGTTCGAGAAGGTCGGTCCGGGGCATGGGCTATTGCCGCGGGAAATCATCACCGCAGACTCCGTGGATAATGCCATGATCCTGGACATGGCGATGGGCGGAAGCACCAATACCGTCCTTCACATGCTGGCCATCGCCCGCGAAGCCGGCATCGAATACGACATTCACCGCGTCGATGAACTGAGCCGCCGCACGCCCAACGTCTGCCGCGTGGCCCCGAGCAGCCACTATCATGTGGAAGACGTGCACAATTCGGGCGGGATTCACACGATTCTGGGGACGTTGGAGCGTGGGCGTCCCGGCTTACTGCATCTGGCTTGCCCCACCGTCACCGGCAAGACCTTGGGCGAGAACATCGCCGATTACGATATTCGGCGTGAGACCGTGGTGGAAGAGGCCCTGGCCATGACCGCGGTAACCGCCCTGGGCGAGCGCAACACCAAGGGCATCAGCGTAGAGCGGTCGGCTGCCAGCGTCCGCGAGTTGGGGCCGGACAAGCTGGGATTCGATCCCTACGATTGCGTCCGCGAAGTGGAGAATGCTTACAGCCCCGAGGGTGGTCTGGCCATTTTGCACGGCAATTTGGCCCCCAAAGGCGCCGTGGTGAAAACGGCTGGCGTGCTCCCACAGATGCTGCGCCACGCAGGCCCGGCCGTGATCTTCGAGTCCGAGACCGATGCCTACCAAGGGATCGTCAACGGCAAGGTCAAGGCCGGAGACGTCGTCGTCATCCGGTACGAAGGCCCCAAGGGCGGCCCCGGCATGCAGGAAATGCTCGCGCCGACTTCAGCCATCAAGGGCATGAAGCTGGACGACAAGGTGGCGCTGATTACCGATGGGCGGTTCTCCGGGGGGACGGCGGGGGCCTGCATCGGGCATGTCAGCCCCGAGGCCGCTGCCGGGGGACCCGTCGCCCTGCTGCGACCGGGCGACATCATCGAAATCGACATCCCCAACCGAACGCTCAACGTCCGGCTCAGCGAAGAGGAACTTGCCACCCGGCGCAAGGCGTGGCAGGCCCCGCCGCCACGATTCACCAAGGGCTATCTGGCAAAATACACACGGATGGCAACCAGCGCCGATACGGGTGCCATCCTCCGCTGGGATTGATGCCGCCCTGGCTCCACGTATTTCGCTTCAGAGGCTCATACTATAGCGCTTTGGTTTCAGTTTCACCTTCAGTTTTAGTTCAGTTTCGGAGGCGCATACCACGGCGTGCGGCGATTTGCCCTGGCTCAACGTCTTGGGGTGATGGGACATACCGCCTCGAAAAGATATGCTGGGCAGATCCTGCAATCCAACGGACTGATCGCTGTAGGATGGGGCGAGCTTCGCGCTGTAGTACCCGGTACTACGAGAAGCCTAAACAGCACGCTTCGCTAAGAATAATTCTCCAAACACGCATTCCGGGGGAAAAAGTGACCACGACATCCGCATCCAAGGAACGCCTGGCCATCGATACGATACGGACTCTGTCCATGGACGCCGTGCAGACGGCCAAGAGCGGGCACCCGGGTACGCCCATGGCCCTGGCCCCCGTCGCCTATCTCCTGTACCAAGAGGTGCTCCGCTACGACCCGCTCCGGCCTGATTGGCCCAACCGGGACCGATTCGTCCTGTCCTGCGGACATGCCTCCATGCTGTTGTATTCGGTCTTGCATTTGGCGGGCGTGCGGCAATTGGGGCCGGACGGAAAGCCGACCGGCGAGCTGGCCGTGCCGTGGGAACACATCCGGCAGTTCCGGCAGTTGCACAGCCGCTGCCCCGGCCATCCCGAATATCGCCATACCAGCGGCGTTGAAGTGACCACGGGACCGTTGGGGCAAGGGGTGGCCACCAGCGTGGGCATGGCCATCGGCGGGCAATGGCTGGCCGCCCAATACAATCGGCCCGATTACCCCCTCTTCGATTACAAGGTTTACGCCTTGTGCAGCGACGGCGACTTGATGGAGGGCGTGAGCGCGGAGGCGGCCTCCCTGGCCGGGCACCTCCAGCTCGGCAACCTGTGCTGGATTTACGACGATAACGGCATCACCATCGAAGGGCACACCGAACTGGCCTTCAGCGAAGACGTGGCAGCCCGCTTCCGCGCCTACGGCTGGAACGTCCTCCAGGTGCACGATGTCAACGACCTGGACGCCTTGCGCCGGGCAATCGGCGGGATGGACCCCGCCGGCAAACGTCCCACCTTGATTGTGGTCCAGAGCGTGATCGCCTGGGGCGCCCCCAATAAGCAAAACACGCACGACGCGCACGGCGCGCCTTTGGGGGAGGAAGAAGTCCGTCTCACCAAGCAGGCCTACGGCTGGCCGGAGGATGCGCAATTCCTGGTCCCCGACGAGGTGATCGAACATTTCCGCCAGGGCATTGGCACGCGGGGACCGGCGGAACGCGCGAAATGGGAAGCGTTGCTGGAGTCTTACGGCCGGCATTATCCGCAAGAGGCGGCGGAACTGCGGCGGATCTTCGCCGGAGAGCTGCCCAGTGGCTGGGACGCGGAAATACCCGTCTTCCCCGCCGATGCGAAGGGGCTGGCCTCCCGGGCCTCGTCGGGCAAGGTCCTACAGGCTGTTGCCAAGCGGATTCCGTGGGTCTTGGGCGGGTCCGCCGACCTCGCACCCTCCAACAATACGTTGCTGGGTTTCGAAGGGGCGGGGCACTTCTCTGCCGGCGATCGCCACGGGCGGAACCTCCATTTCGGTATCCGAGAGCACGCCATGGGTGCCGCGGCCAACGGCCTGGCGCTCAGCGGCCTGCGACCCTACACCGGCACATTCTTCGTCTTCAGCGATTACATGCGCCCCGCGATCCGGCTGGCGGCGCTGATGGAGCTGCCGATCCTCTACATTTTCACGCACGACTCCATCGGTGTGGGCGAGGATGGACCGACGCACCAACCCGTGGAGCAACTGGCGGCCCTCCGCGCGATCCCCAATCTGGTCGTGATTCGCCCGGCTGACGCCAACGAAACGGTCGAGGCCTACCGCGTGGCCCTGCATCTCAAGGACCGGCCCGTGGCCCTGGTCTTGACCCGGCAGAATCTCCCCACCTTGGACCGCGCGCAATTCGCGTCCGCCGAGGGTCTCCGGCATGGGGCGTACATTTTGCGGGAGGCCGACGGGGGACAGCCCGACGTGATCCTCATCGGAACCGGCAGCGAGGTCCACGTATGCCTGGCCGCCCAAGCGCTGTTGACCCAAGAAGGCGTCGCCGTCCGGGTCGTCAGCATGCCCAGTTGGGAGCTGTTCGAGATGCAACCGCAAGACTATCGCGACGCCGTGCTACCGCCGCAGGTGACCCGGCGCATCGCGGTCGAGGCCGCCATCGAGCAAGGCTGGCACAAATACGTGGGACCGCATGGGGCCTTCGTGGGCATGTCCGGTTTTGGGGCGTCGGCCCCAGCCGGCGTTTTGATGAAACACTTCGGGCTGACGGCCGGGAATGTCGCCGCGGTGGCCAAGCGGTTGCTGGCCTCCCCTTGAGCGACTCCGCCGCGGAATGCGTCCCTATTCCTTACGCCGCCCGGGCCTGGACTTCGCCGGCGTCCCTGCCGGGAGCGGTTTCCCACGCCGTTTCGGAGCGGGCCCGAACGTCAGGGGGCGAGGCAGCCTCCCGGCCGGATTCCGCTGATCGCTGCGACCCGCTGGCTCCATTGGTTCCGCAATGACGGCTCGTGCTAGGTGCTCAGAAGCGAACAATCTGGCCGGGGGATGGGCCAGTGCGGGCCACGGACAGGGCTGGGACGCCAGGCCGGGTCGGCCGCGCAACCGTAACGATAGGCCCCCCAGCCGTAGCGACAGAATCCGCAACCGTGGCGCTGGACCCCGGAACGGTGGCGCTGGGATTACAAAGGGCACGGTCGCGATTCGGAGGGCGGCCTCATTGGGAGCGGGTGCTGTCGAGCGCGGCGCGATGCCGCTCTTGGGCGTACCAGCGTTTCCAAACGTCCGGCTCGTAGCCGAAGTTCTGCCCGGTCAACTCCGCCAGGGCCTCCAACACATCGCGATTGGGCACTTGCCGTCGGATGACGCGGGGCTGGTTTCCCCCAGACGATAAACCGGTGGCGGATCGGCCGTCCGAACTGCGGCTGAACGTCGCCCCGATGGAACCGCTCTGGGCCGGGGGTAGAACGATGCGGTGCGTGGTCACCAAGGCGTCGATCAGGGCGGGGACCGCGGTCTTGTCCCCCATGGCCTTCAGCGCGGCCGCCGCACGGTTGACGATCACGTTATTGCGATCTCGCAGCCGCCCGATGAAATAGGGCACACTCTCGGGAAATTTCGAGTCGGCCAGCGACTTGAGACAGGCCAGGCGGATTTCCTCCACCGGGTCTTCCACCGCTAGAACCGCCATCGCCCGCTTCGCCTCGGGGCTATCAATCCGGCTGATGGCCTGCACCAGCAGCAGTCGCACGGGATCGCGCCGCTCCTCGCTGAGCACTTTCAAGAGCGCTTTGACCGCCACCGCCTCCCGGATGTTTTGCAATTGCTCGACCGCCGCGGGATCACTGTCCAGCCGTGCCACCATCCTCCGAATCCGCTGGAGCCAATCCCGCTCGGATGCCTGCCGCATCTCTTTCTCTTCCAGAAGTTGCACCTCTTGCGGCAACATCCAGCGGCCTTTGTAGAGGACGTAACCTTGCTCCCGCATCACCTCTTCCCGGGTCTTCCATTCGCCATTGACCTTGGTGTAGCCCAGGATCGCCCGGACGCGGACATTGTCGGGGTCCAATTCCAGGATGCGTCGCAGGTGAACCTCGCGCTGCTGGGGCAGATTGCGTTCGCGGCACCACTCCGCCAGCTCCCACTGGCCTTCCACGGTGTCGGGATAACGGCTGCGGATTTTTTCGTACTCCAGCTCGGCGGGCTTCTGGCGGATATGCTCCGCGATCTCGGATTGCGGAACGGATACGATCACGCCGGGGAGTGTTTGCAGGGTCACCACGTCGCCCGCGGCCTGGGGATCGACTACCGGCTCTCCCACGATGCGGCCGCCACTCTTCAGGACCACGATGTCGGCGCATGCGATCCCCCCCGGCATCGCTGCCAGAATCCCTGCCACGACCAGCCGCATGGGCACGAAGAGCCAGCGCACGGGCGAACATCTCCCGAGGGATTTGGTAAGTCTAAGCCATCACCGTGGCGGGCGGTTTCTCACACCCGGCCGCTCCCTAATTGTAGTATATCCCCCGGACGCAACCAAAAACAAAAAGCAACCGCTCGCCGCAATAGCGACGCATTATGTGCGCTGAACAGCCGCGCGGGGGGCGTTAGGAGCACGCCCCTTTGCCGACATCACGTTTAGAACCCGACCCACCAGCGTAAGCTGGTGGCGGAGGAAGGCGTGAGCCACCGGCGTAAACTGGTGGTGACGCACTGCCCAACGCGCTGGAAAACATCACGTTTTGGTGGTTTCTCCACCTCGGGCTTACGCCCGAGGCTCACGCGCTGC
>DYLS01000051.1 GCA_020721965.1 Blastopirellula marina
GAATAGCGAAATGGGCGAATGCTCGCCCCTTAAGACTGTGTCGGTTCCTATATCGCGTAGGTCGTGGTGACTGGGAAATCGCTGTGCGAGAATCGCCCCTTGCCACGGCCAGTTTTGCGACCGCGAACTGTGGGCACGGCAGAGATAGGAATGATGCTTGGGAATGCAAACACGGACCTCTGGGAGGTTTTTGAATGGTCTCGCGACGAGTTGTCATCGTGGGGGGAGTAGCCGGTGGGGCGTCTTGCGCAGCTCGCCTTCGACGCTTGGACGAAAACGCGGAGATTTTCATCTTCGAGCGGGGCGGCTACGTATCCTTTGCGAATTGCGGTATGCCGTACTACATCGGCGGAGTCATCGCACCCCGCCAGCGTCTACTCGTTGCCACGCCCGAGCGATTCCGCGATTATTTTAACGTCGAGGTCCGGGTGAACCACGAGGTGGAGTCGATTGATCGGCAGAACAAACTGGTTCAGGTGCGAAGCCTGCAAAGTGGCGCACGCTTTACTCGACCGTACGACACCCTCGTGCTTTCACCGGGGGCCAGGCCGATCGTGCCGCAGGTTCCGGGCGTCGATCTCCCCGGCGTTTTCTCGCTGCGGTTATTGGAAGATGCGGAGCAGATTTTCCGCTGGTTGCAAGGCAAAAAGGTCCATCATGCCGTGGTTGTGGGGGGCGGATATATCGGCTTGGAAATGGCGGAGAATCTTGTTCATCGGGGTATTTCCACGGTCATCGTCGAGGCGGCCGATCAATTGATGGTGAGCCTAGACCCTGAAATGACGCCGCCCATTCACTCGGTCCTGACGACCCACGATGTCAAAGTCCGTTTGAATTCGCCTTTGCGGGCGATCGAGGAAACGGCGAATGGTTTACAGGTAGTTGCCGGAGACGACGCAAGATTTCCTTGCCAGATTGTCATTCTGGCGACTGGGGTGCGTCCCGACATACATCTCGCCGCAGAGGCCGGTTTGGAGATTGGGGAATTGGGTGGTATTCGCGTGGATGAGCAAATGCGGACGACGCGTGATCCTGCGATCTGGGCCGTGGGGGACGCCGTGGAGGTCAAAGATGTAATCACGGGAGAATACACGCGGGTGCCCCTTGCCGGTCCAGCCTCCCGCCAGGCCCGCGTGGCTGCGGACGCGATTTGTGGTCGTCCCAGCCGGTTCCGAGGAGTGCAAGGGACGGCGGCTGTGGGGCTGTTTAATCTCGTAATCGCTCAGACGGGGGCGAATGAAAAGAAGCTTAAGCGGCTGAATATACCCTACACGGTCAGCTATACGCACTCAGCCGATCATGCCACGTACTATCCGGCTGCCGCGATATTGACGATGAAACTACTGTTTTCGCCCGACTCGGGACGGATTCTTGGAGCTCAGGCGGTGGGGGGGCACGGAGTAGATAAACGTATCGACGTCATTGCGGCGTTTATCCAAAAGGGGGGAACCGTCTACGACCTCGAGGAGGCTGAATTGTGTTACGCGCCGCAATTCGGTAGTGCGCGCGATCCGGTCAACATCGCCGGCTTCGTGGCGGGGAATATATTGCGGCAAGACGTGATTCCCGCCTACTGGAGCGATTGGAATGACGCGCAATCCGAACTGGCGCCGCTGGTGCTCGACGTGCGAACTCCCGGCGAGCATGCCGCGGGCGCTCCGCCCGGCGCTATCAACATTCCCTTGGGAGAACTGCGGAGCCGCCTTCACGAGCTACCCCGCGATCGAGAGATTTGGGTTCATTGCGGGGTGGGGCAGCGATCCTACTACGCTCAGCGGATCCTAACCCAGCGGGGATATCGGGCTAGGAATCTATCGGGTGGGTATAGCTCTTGGCTGGCGCATTGTGCTATTAACCGCGGCAACCAATGAATCTCGTGGCGGCTCGGCAGGCCTTGTCCCATTCGGCAGTTTGCACGCCGACTTCGGCCGACATCGGCTTCCGTGGCTGGTCCGCCATGTTGATACTCCAGTGCAGCATTGTCTGCTTGGCTCAACATCTTGTGGTGATAGGACATGCCGCCTCGCAAAATATGCTGCGCGCATCATGCAAGCCAGCCGACTTTGCGCTGTAGGATTAATCGCCAGACCGACGGAAACGTTACCGCATGCCGGACATCATTGGGAATAGTTCCCGAATCATCGTGATTGCCGCGGGACCGACGAGGACCACGAAGAGACCGGGGAAGATGAACAGCACGAGCGGAAAGATGAGTTTGACGGCTGTCTTTTGGGCCCGTTCTTCTGCCAGTTGGCGCCGCCGCGTCCGCATGGAGTCGCTTTGCACGCGGAGCGCTTGAGCGATGCTGGAGCCGAATTTCTCGGCTTGGATGATGACCGCTGCCAGACTTCGGACATCCGGTACGCCACAACGCGCGCCCATTTCGTGCAGGACTTCCGCGCGGGGGCGTCCCATCTGAAGTTGCAAATTGGCCAAGGCGAATTCTTTGGCGATCACCGGGTGGGAGCTGCCCAGCTCCTCGGTTACCTTGCGCATGGCTTGATCCAATCCCAAGCCCGCTTCCACGCAGACCACCATGAGATCGAGGGCGTCGGGCAGGCTGAGGAAGATGGATTCCTTGCGGCGTCTGCCCAGGTACCAGAGCACAATTTCCGGCAGATAGAAGAACAGACCGGCCACGAACAGTGCGGAGACCATGGAGCTTTGCCGGATGCCCCACAGTCCGACAAACAGCGCGGCACCGATGGCCAAACCGCCAATCAACCCGGCGAATTTCAGGCCGAGATACACTTGCACGGCGGAGTCACCGAGGAAGCCGGCCTCTGCCAACCTCTGCTTGAGTTTGCTCTTCTCGATCTCCGACTTCGGCTCCAACGGCTTGGCCAATGCCGGCGTGGCCTTTTCCAAGGCGCGGGTCAAGCCATCCCGCTTCTTGATAGCGGTTGGTTCGTTAGGCTCGTGACGCGGCTTTGGCCGGGCCAGCTCTTGCAGTCGTTCGACCGTTCGCGGCTTGCGTGCGGCCAATGTCTCCAGCAAAAGGAAACTCAGGATGGCGAACATGCCGAACGCCGCAAATGGTAATATCTTGGACCAGTCGAGGCTTTGCGCTATGGCAAACAGTTGGATCGAGGCGACGAAAGTGGTCATGGGCCAGGCCCTCACACTTTGATATTCACGATTTTGCGGATGAAAAATGCCCCCAAGAACTGCATGACGATCGCGCCGGTAAGCATCTTCTTGCCGAGCGGGTCGGTGAAGAGCATCATGACGTAGTCGGGATTCAACTGATAAACGGCCAGAAAGATTACGACGGGCAAGGCCATCAGGACAATTCCCGACAATCGACCCTCGCCCGTCAGTGCCTGTACCTGTCCCCAAATCTGAAAGCGTTCCCGAATCAAGCTGCCGATTTTCTCGAGGACCTCGGCGAGGTCGCCGCCGGTCTGTCTTTGCAGGATCACAGCCATCGTGAAGAATCGCAAATCGAGGTCGGGAATGCGGTCGGCCAGGTCGCGCAAGGATTGTTCGAGGGGGATTCCCAGGTTTTGTTCTTCGAATACGTGGCCGAATTCTTTTCCCAGCGGAGGAGCGATTTCCGTGGAGACCATATTGAAGCCTGCCGCCAGGCTTTGACCAGAACGCAACGAGCGTGCCAGCATCTCCAAAGCGTCGGGGAGCTGGGCGCCGAATGCCCGGAGTCGCCGCTTGCGACGCCACAGAATCCAAAGTAGGGGGAGAGAGCCTGCGACGATAGCCATTACGGGAAGGAATACGGGGGAAGCCTTCAATACCAGGCCGAGTGCCATGCCAGCTCCGGCCAATGCGGCGGCGATGAGCAAGAGCTGAGTGGGCTGGATTTGCACGTCCGCCTGTTCCATTAGACGCTTCAGGCTGGGGACGCGCTCTAGGAATGCCTCGGCCAGGCTCCCTTTGTTTTCCAGGGGTTTACTCAAAAGGCTCTGCTGTTTCCGCAAGTCCTCCTTTGTCTTAGCGGTTTGAACACCGGCGAAGACTTGCAGCCGACTCGCCAGCCGATCGTCGGAGGGGCGGGAGAACAGCATGGCGATCGCTGCGACGAGGGCTGCTACACCCACAAAAACCGCACACGCAATCAATAAGGGACTCATGATCTACGTATTCCTCACGCTGGTGTTCATAAGCGGATAACGGTCCATGGCACGACTACGCCTGCAACATGACTCGTTGCCGGAAGATGTTTGCGGGCAAACGGATCCCGCGAGCCTCCAGCCGTGGCATAAAGGTTGGTCGAATCCCTGTGGCGGCAAACCTGCCGTAGGTGCGTCCGGACTCGTCGATCCCGTCCTGTTCGTAACGAAAGATATCCTGCATGACTACGGTATCTTGCTCCATCCCCACGACCTCGGTGATGTGGGTGATGCGTCGTACGCCGCCTTGGAGTCGGCTGGCCTGGATGATCAGATTGACGGCGCTGGCGATCTGGGTTCGCATCGCTTTGAGGGGGAGTTCGAAGCCTGCCATCATGATCATCGTTTCCATTCTCGCCACTGCGTCTCGCGGGGTGTTGGCGTGGAGAGTGGTCATGGAGCCTTCGTGGCCAGTATTCATGGCCTGGAGCATGTCGAGCGTTTCTGGCCCGCGGCACTCGCCGATGATGATGCGCTCGGGCCGCATACGCAGGGTGTTTCGCACGAGGTCCGTGGCCGTGATCGCCCCCTTGCCTTCGATGTTGGCCGGTCGCGTTTCCAACCGCACCACGTGTTCCTGCTGGAGTTGCAATTCCGCGGCGTCTTCGATTGTGACGATACGCTCGTTGTTAGGAATGAAACTGGACAACGTATTCAAGAGCGTGGTCTTACCGGAGCCGGTGCCACCAGAGATGACGACGTTCAGTCGGGCCTTGATGGCACCTTCCAATAACATGACCATCTCGGGCGTGAACGCCTTCAGGTTCAACAGGTCTTCGAGTTTCAGCGGGTTACGCCCGAATCGGCGAATGGAGACCGCAGGGCCGTCCAATGCGAGGGGAGGAATAATGGCGTTGAAACGCGAGCCGTCGGGCATGCGGGCGTCCACCATGGGACAGGTCTCATCCACACGACGACCCACCTTGGATATGATGCGGTCGATGATTTGCAGCAGGTGTTCGTTGTCGCGGAAGGTTACGTTGGTCTTCTCGAGTTTGCCGCGGCGTTCAACGTAAACGTTTTTGGGGCCGTTGATCAGGATGTCGCTGATGGCGGGGTCCTTGAGGAGGGCCTCCAACGGACCGAGGCCGAAGGTCTCGTCGAGCACCTCGTCAATCAACCGCTCACGTTCGCTTCGGTTGAGCATCGTGTTTTCGCTGTCGCACAGATGCTCGACGACTAAGCGAATTTCGCGTCTTAAGACATCGCCGGCCAGTTGCCCGACCTTCGAGAGATCGAGCTTATCGACCAGCTTGCTGTGAATCCGCTGCTTAAGCTCCTCGAACGATACTTCTTTCGAGTCGACGACGCGGCTGGGTCCTGCCAAAGGTCGTGACGTTGGAAACTGGGCCATCCTGGGTACGCTCCTAACACTATGAAGATGAATATCCTGTCTAGCGGCCGAGTGGGTGCCTATCGCAGCCAGTGCAATCGGCAGACAGACGCCCGTGCGTGCAATCAGTCGCCGACACCCTCGCCTGGCACGTTATTGGGCGCGCAATGCTTTTCACAATGAAACCTAGCTTACAGGCAGCCCGAATTGCCGGAGGATTCCGCTGAATTCTCGATATCGTGGTGTCGGATGGGATCGACGTGCCCCACAAAGAGGGGGGTGATTCCAGACAATTCTTTCGTTTCTTGGACGGGGAGCGTCGGCAGCTCCTTAAAGTCCGCTCCCTGTATGAAGTGACGATCAGACCCCTGATTGTGGGGGCCAAGCCTGAGTGTGGCGGCTAGCGAATCTGGTGCCACTTCGGGGGGGCGATCGTCCTGAAGGCCCCCATGACATGGGGGATAAAGATTTTTGGGTTTTTGTCGCTGGAAAGACAGGAAAAAATGGCGGAATCGTCCAAGGTTGTGGCGCCGTACAGGATTGTTGTCAGGTCCACGGTTGCGGTTACGTCCACGGTTGTGGTACCTTGCAACATTGAGACGCCTTCCAAGACTGCGACGCCTTCCAAGATGGAGACGCCTTGCAAGGTTGTGGCATCTGGATTTTTGCAACTTGGGGTCACAAGCTCCCCGCCTCCCTTGGGAGATGGTAGGGCGAGGGCAGTTTCCCACGAAAACAGATTTCCTTATTTTCCTGGCTTTTCCAGAACTCCAGTTTCCCCCCCATCTCACAGGGACGCGATCTGTTTCAATAGTTCACTGGCATCTTGCAACGGACCTGGCGTGCAAACGGGCGGTAAAGGCTACCTTTTGAGACTGAATGCAATTATCGGTCGCGATTCCGGCGGGCAGGACCTCTGGAAGGGGATGGCAAGCGGAACGTCGTGGGAAAACCATTTGTTCAGCGGGAAAAGAGATTTCTAGAGCCGCTTGATTGACCGTCATGGATTCGTAAACGTAAAATGAATAAGTTGTTTCGGTCGGAGAGTATGACTCCGTTCAAGACGCTTTTTAACGCTCCGAATCTCTCGTCGGACTCTTATTGTCTGGTGTAAGATTTTTTAATAGCCCTTTACATTGTCAAAGGGTAAAGGTGGTATCGCGTTGCAGCGCGATCTGATGGAAGATCATTCCGGTCGATCGAACCGTAATGGTTCAATATGTCTCAGTCCACGCCAACACCATCTGACAAGCATGGCAGCAACGGGGGATTGTCCCGGCAAAGGCTGGAAGATCAACCTACGGTGATTACCGGAGGCGATCAGCCAGCAGTCGAAAGTGCCGCCGAACTCGGGGTCGAAATCGTCGCTCCCAGAATTGCGCCGGGGGCCATGATCGGGCCGTATGAGTTGCTGGATCAAATTGGCGGGGGGGGCATGGGGCGAGTCTTTCGAGCCTTCGAGACCTCGGTGGGGCGAACCGTGGCCTTGAAGTTGCTCTCGCCGAACCAGGCTGCGGATCCCCAGACTTTGGCCCGCTTTCAAAACGAGGCCCGCGCCGCCGGACGACTCAATCACCCCAACGTCATCCAGGTCTATTCGGCGGGGGAGGTGCAGGGAATTCCCTTCATCGCATTGGAATTCATCGACGGGAAGAATGTCCGCGCGGTTGTGGAAGAGAGTGGTCCGCTTACGGTGGGCGAGGCCGTGCGCTACGCGATCTACGTGGCCGAAGCCCTGGATCACGCCTGGTCGCGAGGGGTCGTCCACCGCGACGTGAAAGCCTCCAACGTCCTGGTAGCCGCCGATGGTCGCGTGAAGTTGATCGATTTCGGCCTGGCCCGCATGTACGAAGGGAACACGCGATCTCGCGATCTTACCAGCAGCGGTATGACGCTGGGGACCTTCGATTACATCGCGCCCGAGCAGGCAAGGGATCCGCGGCTGGCGGATATCCGCAGCGATATTTATTCGCTTGGCTGCACGCTCTTTTTCATGCTGGCTGGGCGGCCGCCCTTTCCAGGTGGCACTGTGCTACAAAAGTTGCTTCAGCACCAGGCCGAGGAACCGCCCGAGATCCGCAAACTTCGCAAAGACGTGCCGGAGTCACTGTCGCGTGTTTTGCGAAAAATGATGGCCAAGTCGCCGCGGCAGCGGTACCAGACCGCCGCTCAGCTTATCGAGGCTTTGAGCGAAGTGCTGGCGGAGGTCAGTCAGCATTTCGCAGGCCGATTGTGGGGAGGACCCGAATCACGATCCCGCCGCACTTGGCAGAAGCACCTGCCATGGTTGATCCCGATAGCCCTTTTTTTCCTGGGTACCGTTGCACTGGACTGGTGGTGGTCTCCTGCCGCGCTGCAAGGATTGCCAGGGGACGAGATCTACGATCTGCCGTTGTCTCCCGAGGGTACGCCCGCGTTGCCGACGCAACAGCCCGAGACCGCAGTCCCGGGTAAACAGACTCCGGAGCTGCCGCCTCCCGCAGCAGCCTCGGAATCTGGTCCCTCTACCCCGCCGGCTTTCTCGCCATCCGATGTTGTGCCGGGATCGCAGGTTGGTGGTGTGACTGGGACCACTCCGTCGTCATCGTTTTCGTCCCTCTCGGCGAACACTGCGAGTCAGGATGTTGGTGGTTCGTTCGAAATGGCAAGTAGGCTTGATTCCATCTTAAGGGGCGGGGATGCCCAGGCCCTGTCGGATGACGGGCTCTTGGTTAGGCCCAATGGGATAGCGACCTCGCCTTTGCCCTCGATACGGACAGAGAACGGTCCCCGGGCAAGTAGTGAAAATCTGCCAGAACGCACACCCGGCGATATTCCCAGCGGATCTCAGCCCGCGTCGCCGAACCGGCTGTCGCCGCTGGGTGGGGCAAATGAGAGTGGGGGCGAAATGCGGACCCCGGACGGGCGGACCGCTCCTCTTGCTGCCTCACCGGCCGCCGGAAGCGAGTCGCGGCAACCTCTTGGTGCGCCGGCGCCGTCAACTGCCCATGCCATCTTGGTCGTGGACCCCCACGCACAATCGGCAGGGCGGTTCCCCACATTCTCAGCAGCTTTAGCGGCAGCGCGGAATGGGGACGAGATTCGCTTGGACTTCGACGGCCCTTTAGAGGTCGAACCGTGCGACGTAAGGGGGCGCAATTTGGTCATCGCGGCTGCGGCTGGGCGCCAGCCGGAACTTTTGTTGCGCCCTGCGGCTGGCGCGCTATTTCAGCGACAGCGGACATTCTTCGCGGCAGCGGGGGCCGACTTGACGTTTCGGGAGGTCGCGATTCGGGCAGAGAATGTCTCGTCTTTTTGGCCAGACACCTGGTCAGTGATGTACCTCGATTTCGGTTCGCAGGTGGCACTGGATCGCTGTGTCGTGACGATTGCCGAAAAAAATCGAATTGCGGAAGGGCAAGCAACGTCTGGTCGGGTCTTCGAAATCCGTAGCGATCCGCAATCGCACTTCCTGTTGACCGGAGGCTTGCCTTCGCAGGGAGCGGCCAGCCGACCCATCGGTGTCTCGTTAAAGGATTGCGTGATAAGGGGAGAGGCATCGTCGGTTTGGATCGGGGATGGGCAACCGGTGAACGTGTCGCTGCGAAACTGCCTTTTCAGCACCACGGGACCCTTGTTGGATGTAGCCGGCAGCGATTTGCCTTCGACCAAGGAGTCTTTGGTGAGCGTAACCGCTGAAAACGTCACCTGCGTGGTCCGATCCAATGTGGCCCGTGTGGTACCCGGCGAGTTTCGCCCTTATTCCCCTCAGATTCAGATCGATTCGCGCGCCTCGATTTGGGTGGGACTGCCGCAGGGGGTGTTCATCGAGCACGCAGGAATGGACGCCGAAGAGGCCTTGGTGAGGCTTCGTTGGCGTGGCGATAGAAACTTCTACGAGCGATTTGCTATCCTTTGGAGGATTGCCCGAGAGCCGAGCCTTGAGCCGCTCGACTTGCGATTCGACGCTTGGAGAAATTACTGGAGGTGGCAAAACGAGACGGCCCCAGCCTGGGGGGCTGTCCCCTGGAGCCGACCTCTACCCGATGCATTTCCTCCGCATGACCACACGCCACGAGATTTTGCTCTCATGGACCCACTTATCGATGATGCCGCTATCGGATTGACCGGCCAGGTGGGTTGTCTTGCCGATCACTTACCGGCTGTGACCACTGAACGCACGCCGGGTCCCTGACCGTCTGAGCCTCTGCTTTGCCCCCCGGAAGAGAAGATTCCGACTCTCGATGAATGGGGCGTTGCGGCATGCAGGGCGCGAAGTGATAGATTGAATCGCCGACTAAGGCAAAGTTCCTGGACTTATTTTTGCGTAAATCATTACTGAGTAAAGACTTTCGGTTGATTTGCACTGCTTACCGTAGTCATGTAATGGTTTTTCGTGAGTTCTTATCCTGTAATGAGTTGCGCGATTCGCCTTGTACTCAGAAAATGGTGGGAGAATCAGGGCGCCCAATTGACGTAAATCGTCGTCTTGCAATCACTTGCAATTAGCCCCCCCTATTTCGCAGGAGGGAAAGTTTGGCTTAACGGGCGCAAATCGTTTTATTGAAATCACGTACAGTTATCCCGCCCCAGTTCGCGGGGGGAAAGTTTAGCTTAATGCGCACAAATCGTTTTCGCGGAATCACTTGCAATGATCGTCCCCCCAGTGAAAAGGTAGGAACTTTGGGCTAAGGCACGTCGAAAATCGGGGTTGCGGGGGCTGACGCAGTGGACTCGGCCTCATCCAATGCCGTAGACCACTCTTGCCGGCTGGTCAAATAGTAGCCGACGCCCACCGTGGCGATGACCAATGTGATCACGCGGTACACGAGCATGGTCAGCAGACCTTGTCCGGCGGGAACTGTCGTGTTCGATGCCAGTGGGATCGTCGCATAAAGGCGATCGAGAACGAATTCTGTCGGACCAATGGATACCGGGAGGACCTGCGCTGACGCACTCACGGGGACCATCACGAAGTGGTAGCTCAATGGATGAACGCGATTGAACATGGCGGATGAGATCAGGAAGATCGAGCAAGCCGTCAACAAGTGGACGGGAAACGTGGAGAGAATGGCAACCAAGATCAGCGGCAGGTTATGGCGATAGCGACGGATGGCCTCCGCCAGCCGCACGATGCCCTTTCCGACCACGGGCAGTCGCTGGACGAGACGCAGGAAGGCTCCACCCGTGGCGTCGGGGGCCCACAGCACCACCAAACCCAGCGTCATCGCTGCACAAACCACAAGCACGGCGACCGAAATGGTTCGTACCAAAGTTTGCGGCTGGCGATAAAAACCGGTGAGAAAGATTGCAGCGCCAGCCGTCAGAACGAGGACATACAGGCCGAGGATGCGGTCCACGATCACGGATGCCACGCATTCGGGCCGGTGCCCCGGAAACCGCCGTGCGACCAGGATCGCCTTGGCCATGTCTCCGCCGACGATTCCCATCGGCGCGAGATTCAGCAAGAATCCCACAAAACTCAGTCGCAGGGACTCGCTGAAATGAACAGGAGCACCTAAGGCGCGAATCAGCCACCACCAGCGGACAAAGGTGATGAGGACGGATGCCGAGGCCGTCATGAGTGCTGCCACCAAGAGGTACCATCGGGCGACGGCGTGATGGACGAGCTGTTGCAGAAGGAGGGGATTGAATCCGTGTTCGTCTCGAAACAGCCCCTCGCCCTTGTGAACGGCGTCCCAGACAAGGTAGCCCAGGATGCCGAGCGAGATCGCCACTTTGAGGAAGGCGATTGTCCACTTACGAATGCGTTTCATGAATCCTCGCGAAGATTGAATGCGCTTGCCGATCTGCTTTCCATCTGCGAGCGTTGGACATAGGGGGATGCAAACGAGAAATTCCACGATACCGTGCAGGGCCGTGCTCGCGTCCTTTAGTGAGCCGTATCTGCCACTTCGCGACGCACCGCTTCCAGGTCGGCGTCGACCATCATCTGTACAAGCTGGGTGAAAGAGACCTGGGGATGCCAGCCGAGGACCCGCCGGGCCTTCGCCGCATCTCCGCGCAGCGTGCACACTTCCGCCGGTCGGATGAGTTTGGGGTCAATTTCCACGTGGTGGCGCCAATCCATCCCGACGTACGAAAAGGCAGTCTCTACCAGCTCGCGAACCGAGTGTTTCTCGCCGGTGGCAATAACGTAGTCGTCGGGTTTTTCCTGTTGTAGCATCATCCACATCGCCCGGACGTAGTCCCCGGCAAAGCCCCAGTCCCGCATGGCATCCAAATTGCCGAGATACAGCTTGTCTTGCAGCCCCAACTTGATGCGAGCCACGGCATCCGTGACCTTGCGAGTAACAAATTCCTTGCCTCGCCGGGGGGACTCGTGATTGAAGAGAATGCCGGAGCAAGCAAAGATACCGAAGCTTTCGCGGTAATTGACGGTGATCCAATGCCCGTACACTTTGGCGACGCCATACGGGCTGCGAGGCCAGAACCGGGTGTTCTCATTTTGCGGTTCCTCACGGACGGCGCCAAACATTTCGCTGGAGCTGGCTTGATAGAAGCGTATCCCCAAATCCACTTGACGAATGGCCTCCAGCATCCGCGTCACCCCGAGCGCGGTAAACTCGCCTGTCAAGAGCGGTTGTTCCCAACTGGTGGGAACGAAGCTCATGGCTGCCAGGTTGTACACCTCATCGGGCCGAATCGCGTCGAGCAGGCGAACGATCGAGAGCTGGTCGAGCAGGTCGGCCTGATGCAGCGTGATCCGCGAACGGATATGCCGGATGCGATCAAAGCCCTCTGTACTGGAGCGACGGACCATGCCGTGCACGTCGTAGCCTTGTGCGAGGAGAAACTCGGCGAGGTACGAGCCATCCTGCCCCGTGATCCCCGTGATCAACACTCGTTTCGACATGCCTAGATGCTCCCGTGAATGCCCGTCAAGCCCCGCGTTTTGGGACTACTACGACGGGGCGGCGTTGTTTGCTTGGCTCAACAACATCTTGTGGCGATGGGACCTACCGCCCCGCAACCTATGCTGGGCCCATCATGCAATCAGGCGGACCTTGCGATGTGGTATAGGACATAACGCGATCACCAACGCCTTCACGCCAGCGAGGTTTTACGCCTCCCGAAAAGTGTATCTTACCAACCCCCGAAAAAGTGTATCTTACCAAGGAACACGCAAACTTGTGACGGCCCCAGACTCTGCTTAGAATGCCGTTGAAGCGGGAATCTCTTCAGAAATCGGAGGAAAGTCTTTCGAGCCGGTCGGCATGGACCAATTGGTGCAGTCCAGCTAATCATTACAACCGTAATCGACACACTGTGACCTAACTCCCTGAAACGGCGGCTGTCTGTTTTGTAACTGGAATCTTCACACCAGGCGATCTCATTCGGGAGCAACCAGGCGATGAGCGAAGGATTGGATTTGGCAGCCGTGCAGATGTTGGCACGAAAGGTGATTGCCAACGTGGAGCAGGTCCTGATCGGCAAGCGTCAGCAGATCGTCTTTGCCCTGGCTGCGGCCCTGGCTGAAGGCCATGTGCTGCTCGAGGACGTGCCGGGTGTGGCCAAAACGATGTTGGCGCGGGCCATGGCGCAGAGCATGGGCGTCAGCTTCAATCGGGTTCAGTGTACACCGGATCTCTTGCCGAGCGATATTTTGGGCACCTCGATTTTTCATCCTCGGACGGGGGAATTCGTTTTCCGGCGAGGGCCGATCTTTTGTCAAATTCTTCTGGCGGATGAAATCAATCGTGCCACGCCGCGAACACAGTCCGCCCTGCTGGAGGCTATGGCGGAAGGGCGCGTGAGCATCGACGGCGTGACGCACCGGCTGGATCCTCCGTTTTTGGTGATCGCCACGCAAAATCCGATCGAGCATGAGGGGACATTTCCGCTCCCCGAGGCCCAGCTCGACCGCTTCCTGCTCCGCTTTTCGCTTGGCTATCCGCAGATGGAAGAAGAAATACGCCTCCTGGGACGTCTCCAGTTGGAGCATCCCATCGATGCCTTGCAGCCGGTGATCGCGGCGGAAGATCTGTTGAGGGCTCAGAAGGCGGTACGCCGGGTTCACGTGGAAGACCGTGTAAAGCAATACATCGTGGAATTGGTGCACGCCACACGAGAACATCAGGATGTGCGGCTGGGGGGGAGTCCGCGAGCGGGCATCGCATTGTTTCGCACCAGCCAGGCCGTTGCCGCCATGCTGGGGCGCGGCTTTGTGCTCCCGGACGACATCAAGCGCATCTTTCACGCCGTCCTAGGGCATCGCATGATCTTGAGGCCTGAAAGCCGATTGCGACGCGTTGCCGTGGAGGACGTGCTGAGCGAGGTATTGGATTCGGTGCCCGTCCCACTCGTGGAACCGCCCACCCCCACGACCACCAAACTGTCTTGAAAAGAGATCTCGTAACCGTTCACGCCTGAGCTATAACGGACAAGAATTGTGAAACAATGAGGGTTGTCCACAGGTTCCCAAGGGTTGTTCAGAGGTTATTGGAGTTTGGAACGGACTGCCATTTCGAGAAGCGTCACCAATGTCATTTCGACGATCGCCAGCGAGGAGAAATCTTGACCCTTGTCGATAAGATTCCTCGCTGCTGCCGAAATGACAGGGGGGCAAGCCCTTTTGCAATCACGAGACCCATGTGAACGCCTACGAGATCCCAAAGAGTCGGGTTAATAAAGGTATTCGGGAACTTCGACGAAGACTCCGCTGCCAGCAGAGGCTGTCGAAGAGTCTCGCTAATAAGTGTGATCGGGAACGGCATTCGAGATTGCGATATCCGTCCTTGCGCTAGTGACTGATAGATGAGTACCTTGTCTCGGTTCAGGGAACGGAAGGATTGGGAACCGGCCGATCGGCCAGCGACCGACAAGGTTCTCGTGCGTTGGTCGGTTGCGGCGGGATTGCTGTTGCTCGTCTCACTAACGCTCGGCTCGGCGCCCTTGGCCGCAGCCACCTATATGTTGCTGGCGGCCGCCGTTGCCGCGCGACTCTTGGTCCGATATTGGGCTGCCCAGGTTTTGGCCAGGCGGGAATGCAACCGCGTGGAGGTTCGCATTGGCGACAAGGTCGCGGTGAATGTCGAGCTGCACAATCGCGGTCGCCTGGCAGTCCCGTGGCTCATGGTCGAGGACCTGATTCCGGCCTCAGATCTCCGTGGCGCGCCGCCGCGGCTGCGACTTCACGGGAGCAACACGGCCTTTGTGCGATTGCCCCGCGGGGGCCGCAAACGGATCTTTTTCCAAATCGAATGCCTGCAAAGGGGATTCTACCGCATTGGCCCGCTTTTGGCCGAGATGGGGGATCCGTTCGGATTGCAACGGCGGTACCGAACGCTGATGAGCCCGCAGTATCTCTTGGTGTATCCCAAAGTTGTGGCGCTGGAGGGCTACGACATCGCCGCCAAGCGGCCCTTGGGTGAGATGCGGCTAGCCTATCAACTGTTTGAGGATCCCACGAAGATTGCCGGGATTCGGCCGTATCAGCCAGGAGATCCGCCGCGACGGATTCACTGGGCGGCGACCGCGCGGACGGGCCAATTTCAGAGCAAAGTTTATGAACCCTCGGCCTTGGCTGGTGCCACGGTGATCCTCGATATGGCGCCGGCAGGCTATCCGGCCGGCCAGGCATACGCGCGATCGGAATTGGCGGTTTCGGCGGCGGCCTCCCTTATCCACGCCCTGTATTTGATGAACGAGCCATTCGGTTTGATCTGCAACGGTCGTGATGCCGTGGACCGCGCTCGCGAGGAAGGCTGGGATCCCGATCCCCTCCATCGTTTGGCGGCGGTTCACGTGGAACTGGCGGACCCAAGGGCCGACCGTCAATCCGCCCCATTGATTTTGCTGCCCCAACGTGGACCCCAGCAATTCCAGTACGCTTTGGAGACGCTGGCCCGAGTCGAGCTGCATGAGGGACTGTCTTTTTCGGAATTGATCCGAGAGACGCTTCCCCGCATTCCCTTGGAGACGGCCGCCGTAGTGTTCATCGGAATGCTGACCGCCGAGACTGCTTCTGCCTTGGAGTTGATGCGGCGCCGTGGTGTGCGCGTTGTCGTGATTTTCAATCATCCGTCAGAAGTCGATTTCGCAGAGGCAGCCGCACGACTTGCCGACTTTGGAATCGAGACCCGGCATTTGCCTTCGGAAGAGTTTCTGGCAACATTCTGCAATCAATACGTATATCGGTGACCGTTTGGAACCTGGCGGCAGGATCATTGACCCGTGTTCGGACCGAATGGTGAATCCACGTGATGTCATCGGAACGTCGAACCATCGTTGATTTTCTCATCGTCATCGTGAACCCCATCTTGGTCATGCTGATGGTGGGAAGTCTCACGTTCTTGATACAAGAGTCATTCTACCGGGGAGATTTCCCGTCACGACTCCGCTGGGTGAGCGGCCTGTTCGTCTTTGCGGCAGTCTTGATAGCGTGGATCACGATCGAGATAGGTCGTACACGGGCAGGGTTATACCTCAGCCCGCTTTTGATTCTCGGGGTGATCGCCCTCAATAGATTTGTGGAAACGCATGTCTGGGGAATTCCCGCCTTGACGACCGGATTTCATACGCTTGTCGTGATCTCGGTGTGGCTGGTGTGCCACCACTTGATGTTGGACTGCTTGTTGTTGGAGGAGGGCGAACCGGCGTTGATTGGGGGCGGGTTATTGGAAAACTGGGCGAGTCCCGGCCGGACAGGCAAGCCTTCATCAGATCCGGCCGACAGCGCAGCGTCGAAAAATCAGTCGCGCCCCGGCGAGCTGGAGCATCACGCGATCAGTCAGCTTTGGGAACGTATCTATCCAGATCGCCCCCAAGGGCCGCCAGGACGAGCCATTTTATATGTGTTGCTCGCCGGCTTGCTGGTGATTGGCGTTGCCGGTGTGAATGGTCCCGCGCCGAGCACAGTCAAGTACGCGGCACGTTATGTCGTGGCCGGGTTGGGCTTATTGATGACAACGAGTGTCCTCCAACTGCGATTGTACCTCCGGAAAAAGCGACTGGCCATGCCGGGAGATGCCGTTCGTGGTTGGATCGCGGTAGGGAGTGCGATTGTGGTCGGATGCCTGATCTTGGCATGGCTGCTGCCCAAACCGGCCATGCCGATGTGGAGCCTTGGCCTCTACCTCCGCTCTGGGATAAACAGGGCCTCCTCTTGGGCAATGCGCGGAAGGGAGCCATCCCCTGCACCACCAACGAAAGGGCAGGCGGCCATCCGTTCTGCTGCATCCCAGAGGGATGATTCCCTGACGCCGACGGATCAACGATCCCCCGGCCAGCGTCAAGGACAGACCGGCACGCCAGCCGAGCCAGCAAAAGACGCCGGCGATGCGTCCCAGTCGTCCGGAAATTCGAAGGGAAGCCAATCGGACAGACAAAACCAATCTGCAAGCGGGGATCGTAAATCGCGAGACAGTGCTTCTCCCAGCGAGAAAAAGGTGAGCGCAGACGCGCGATCCCCTGACGACGCGAGATCACCTGATGACGTCCGATCACTAGACGCGCGATCACCTGACCACTCACGATCACTAGACAAGGGGAAGGAGGCAGTTGCTTCTGGTTCGCGTGAATCACGTCCAAGTCAGCAGCCAAGTGAGAGTAAACAGGCTCCCCAGTCCGGAAAGGAATTGAACCAGGCGGGCCGAAGTGGGGCGACCAATCACGAAGGGAGTGGCCAACGCGTGGGGGCTGAACAGGGCGGGGAGAGCGATTCCAAAGGGGATCACGAGTCGGCGCCATCCGATGAAACGGGGAGGCCCGCCGAACCAACCCCGAGCCAGGGACCACGGTCCCTGCCCCACGTCGATCCTGGCCGAATCGTTTCGGGACTTGCTGTTCTGTTGCGGTTTATTGTGGGATTGTTGTTTCTCGCTGGGGTGGGGTGGCTGTGTTGGCGCTATCGCCAAGAGATCAGAGAAGTGCTCCAGCAATGGTGGGGCGAGATCAAACGCATGTTGGCGTCGCTTTTCGGACGCAAACAGAGAGCTGCGGCGGACGCATCCCCGCTGTTACCTCAGAGCGAGAAGAGGCCGCCGTTCGCGGCTTTTCAGGACCCGTTCGCGACGGGCATGGCGGCGAGGCAACCACCGATCTGGCTGGTGGTGTATTCGTTCGACGCCCTGCGGGCTTGGGGAGAGGGGCTGGGGATCGCTCGCGATCCGGATGAAACACCGCAGGAATATGCCCGTCGATTACGTGCCGCATTGCCTGCCGACACCCAGGACGGAGCCGCGGCGCTAGATCGATTATGCGTCTTGTACAATGTGGTCGCCTACGCCGGAGAGGGCGGCAGTTTTTCGTTGCGACCGGAGGACCGACTAGCCGTCGCATCCGCCTGGCGGTTCATGGTCGCCCAGGCCGCGCAAACGGCAAGCCGTCACCACGGTTCAACGGCTTGATTGCGGATTTTGGCCAAGTTTATCGCAAGTCACCCCGGGCCGCCTCATTCGTGGCGACTCCATCTTGGGCAAGGATTTCAATCGAGATGATCTGCACGATCAGATCGACCTCGTCCTTGTCTGATATTTCGCCGGCGTCATGCGTGATGAAGACGTCAATGGATTGCCGTCGCGGCTTGCCGTCCGTCAGCAATTGAAGGGCGTCAATCCAATATCCATCGCTGATTTGTCGTGGCTCCACGTTGGGGAGCTTGCGGCGGTAAAACCCTGCCACCACGCTTGGGCGGCCGAATCCCTCGGCACGCAAATAATGAATCCGCATTGGGTCGAACCGAACGGAGCCAAGCTCTTGACGCAATTGGGAGTTGGGCCAATCCAGGTGGTACTCCGCGACGAGGCTGCCGTTGGGGAATACCTCTAAAACCCGTTTTTGCGCGAACTGCTCCGCAGCGGCAGGATCCTTCGCAGCGATCTGCTGAGCGGCCTTGTAGAAATAGCTACCCAGCGACCGCGCGACATCTTCCGAGAAATACATCCAACGGACCTTGGGCGGCAATTGCGAAAGGTTTCCCCCGGGGCCAAATGCCCCTGGAGCCGTACCGGGCGGGCCGCTGGCTCCGATATTTCCTGCTTCGCCGGGTGGCTGAATCCCTGGCCGCATTGGCGGCCGGCGCCCCGGCGGCATGGGGCGTGTGGGCCGCGCCGACCTCGCGAGTTGCGACAGGTCTTCCCGCGGCAGCAGCTTGAGCGAGATGAGCAACCCCGGATCCACGAACAAGTTGGCTCCCACCCCTAATGCCATCAGGGGTTCCGGCCCCTCTTCCGAGTTCGATTTCAGGATTTGGAACACTCGCGCGCGGATCGCGTCCAAAGGTAACGTCGCGGCTAGGAGTACCTCACGAGGGTTCTCTTTCAGGGAGCGGACGGAACCGAGTCGCGATTGGACGAAGCCGACTCCTGCATCGGTCCAGATACGGGGTGCGAGCTTGATCGCCAGATCGCGGGGAAGGCCGCTGATCCGTAGATTGCGGTCCGTGGGCCGAGGACGATTCTTTGCTACTTGCAGACCTCCCGACGGGCCATACCCGGGTTGGGATTGATAGCCCTCTCCCGCGTAATCCTCGGGACCGCTGGGCGGATGTCCCTCTCCATATCCTGGGGGAGGTTGTGGCCCGCTTCCATAGCCGGGCGGTGGTCCACTTCCATAAACTGGCGGCATGCTTCCCCCAGGAAATCCGCCGGGAAGAGGGGAGCCGCCTGGGATTGCGACTGCGCCGCCAAGAATTCCGGAAAGTGATACCGATCCCTGCCCCGGGGAAACGCCGTTCGTGCCCACGAGTCCCGCTAGACCTGAAAGCCCGGTGGCGTCTTCCGCGCCCATCACGGCCGCCAGTGTCGCGGACATGAATTCTGTGACAATGTCCACGACCATCGCCACAGTAGGGTCTTTCGTGTCCCCTTTTTGAGCGAACACTAACAGCACCGGCAGGTTTTCCGGCACCGGCTTCATCAGAAACGGCACAAAAAGCTGGCGATCACTCGGACGGGCCTGCGGGCTCAACACGTGCGCGGCCAACTGCACGCGGATTCGCTCCGGCATAGACTCCTGGAGGAGATCAAAAGTCAGCTTTTGGATTTCCAGGCCCGTCATCTTCGATTGGCCGGCACCAGCCATCATACCCGGGGGGCCGCCTGGGCTACCGGGGCCGTAGGGGGAACCGGAGCCGTAGGGGCTGCCTTCGGAACCGTACTCCGCGTCGGCTGGCTCGCCAGGGGATCCGTACCCGGCGGGAGGGGCGGAGCCGGGCGAACCGTATGGGGGTGAACCGGAACCGGGAGGAGGGCCAGCCGACCCATATCCCGGTGGTGGTCCCATCGGACCATACCCTGGTGGCAGGCCGCTCGATCCGTATCCGGGAGGGGGGCCAGTGGGGCCGTACCCCGCTGGCGCTCCGCTCCCGTATGGGATCGAACCAGCGCCTGGAGGGGTGGTCGTTCCAGGGGCCGATCCCGGCGTCCCCTGCATTCGGGGCGGATCGCACAGGAGCTTTACCACCAGCTTTTCGTATTCGGCGTTTTGCAGACGATCGATCGCGCCCTTCACCGTGGTCTCGACGGCAAGCCGGTCGTTGGGGACGTCGATCTTGGCGTCCAGCAGGTCGTTGATTGCCGCCAAAGCAGCCGCGGCACCTGCTTCACCGATTTTTAGCAGTCCGTCCACACAGCTCTTGAGCAGCTTTGACTCGAATTCGGGATCCTTTTGGGCGGATGCCGTGGCGGGAGAACCGCCTGCCGGGGCCGCTCCCGGAGGACCAGGAGGGGCACCTCCGCCCGGGCTGCCAAAAGGACCTCCGGACCCGGGGCTTCCATACGGTGAGCCAGAGCCGTAGGGACTGCCCGATCCAGGGCTACCGTAGGGGGAGCCAGAACCGTACAGGCTGCCTGAGCCGGGGCTACCAAATGGGGCACCGGAACCGGGGCTACCGTAAGGACCGCTCGAACCGGGGCTACCATACGGTGCGCCCGAGCCGAACGCGCCTGGCGCTCCTGCCGGCGGGGCTGCACCCTGCGCGGTTTTTGGCCGCTCCATCAATGTCTCTAAGATCGGAACGGTTTCGTCCGCCGGCTTCTGATTCGATGTGGTCGCAGTGGTAAGGTAGGCGACCGCATCGAAGAGCCGAGCCTCCTGTTTATCCCGCGCCTTCTCGAAATGCTCCTTGGTCCATTTGGCAAAGTCTTCGGGGAATTGTGGCTCTTTCGACTCTTCCGGCTTGTTCTCCGCGGGCTTCGCAGGAGGTGCGGGTGGTGTTGCCACAGGCGGCGGCGAGGGCGGCCCGCTTGCCGTAGAGGATGACGAGTCGCCGCCCTTGGAACAGCCGGTGACAAACAACCCAGCAGTGAAGCAGACCGCGACTAAGCCCTGGACAGCGGCCCACGTCTTTCTCTTGCGAATCGAACAACGCATGTCGCCACCTCCTCTGCCGGACCTGCGAGGCGATGCCATTTGGGGGACACTCGGCCCCCAGGAAAAGCACGTACAGAACAGCACCTTCAAAAGAGCTGCCCGCGGCCATTATTCTAACACAATGCCAGAAAGATTCCTATAGTTCGACGCTACCTCGAAGCAGCGGTTCCCAATCGGGCGTGGCACATGTAGAGGGGATGGGCATGAGGCCCTCGGTCTTCGGGTAAGCCTCTTTCGTATCGAAGAGCGGACTCTCGGTTACCCAGTTGCTCTAAATTATGCTCTGGCCTTGTTTCTCCCGATTTTGCTATATTGAGCAGCGCCAGATGCTGCGCGTAGATCTTCGTTCACCATCGGGAATCGGTCGTTTCGCGGACTCGCTACAAGGAGGTGGTGAGTGGCAACCGAGACTTTGAGATTTCTGCACTCCGCGGATTTGCACCTGGAAGTGCCGGTTCAAGGGCTTGTCGCTGCGCCGCCGGCATTGGTAGAGCGCGTATCGGCATTGCCTTTGCGACTTCTTCGCCGCCTGGGCGAAGTCGCCGTGAAGGAAGAGGTGCACTTCGTTCTTCTCGTGGGCAACGTCATGGATTGGCAATTGGCCGGTCCGAGGGTCTGCGAGGAATGGATCGTCTTTTGCGAAACCCTGGCGAAACATGGCATTCCCGTGATTTGGGCGGCTAGCTCAGAGGAGGCAATGCACCCTGTACCGCCGGTTCTCTTGCCTGAGGGGAGCGTTTGGCTTTCGGGGGAGCGGCCCCAGACACTCAGACGGACGCTCCAGGATGGGACGCAGATCGTCTTTGTCCGCTGGCCGGAGATCATGGCTCCCTCGGATTTGGAGGCCACCGTCTCGCTGGGAGCGGAGGCCGACTATGTCATCGCGGTGAGGCATCAGTCTAAACAGAACAATCTGCCGATGTTGCTGCCGTTGGATTACTGGGCCTTGGGAGGGATGCATCTGAAGAAAACGGATACGGCGGGATCGGTGACCATGCATGATCCCGGCGCGCCTGTAGCTCGATCTGTGGAGGAGGCGTCGGCTTCGTCATTCACACTCGCGACCCTGCGTCGCGGAGGTGGATGCGATTTGCAGTTTCAAAGCACGGGATTGTTGCGGTGGGAAACCGTGCCGCTCTTGCTGACCGACGCGTGTAGCGAGGCGGAATTCCTAGCCCAGTCTCTCCAGGAATGGGAATCGCGTCGGCAGTCGGAGTTGGGCGAGCACTTCATTCGGTTTGAGGTGTGTGGCGATCCGGTTCGTATGATCGCGTGGCGCCGGGCTGGGGTGCTGGACCGCGCGTTGATGGAGCTGAGAAGCCGATGCGAGCGTGAACAATGCGGGCCTTGGCCGCTGGTCATGGAATTGGAGCCGTGGGAAGAATGGCCGGGCGAGTGGCTTAAGGAAGATTCCTTTCGTGGCGAGCTTCTGAGACAGTCCCTTGGGCAAGCCGGGGCGGTATGGGATGAGCTGGCGAGCGAGCTTCATGGATTGCCTGAGGACTGGCGGGCTGAGCTGGAGGGCGCCCTAGCCAACGAGGATCGGGAAAAGCAGGGCAGCTTTGCCGCGATCTCGCTACTGGAATTACTCCGTGCGGCGGAGGACGAATCGTGATCATTCGCGAATTGGCGATCGAATCTTTCGGGGCACTTCACGGGGTGACGCTCCACGGCCTGGAATCCGGCGTCCATGTCGTCTTCGGACAAAACGAGGCGGGCAAGACCACGCTCCTGGAATTCATACGCGGTATTCTCTTCGGGTTTCAAAAGCGGGAACGATACCTCCGCGGGGCTGACGATGCCCTTGCCGGTCGCCTCGATGGTGAGCTGCGCGGCAAGCCGGTGGCCATCCGGCGTCGCTTCTCCGCCTCGGCGGGAGAGTCTTGCGAGGTTCTTTGGGACCGGCAAAGCCTGTCCGAATCCGAGTTTCGAGAACTACTCTCAGGTTTCGATGACGATGCGTTTTGTTCGATCTTTGCCATCACCTTGGATGAGCTGGCTCGCCTGAGGACGCTGGACGACGCTCATGTCGCCGAGCAATTCTACGACCTGAGTTTGGGGGTCGATCGTGCGGTGCTGCAAAGGCTCTTCGTGGAGCTGGAGCGTTGTCGGACGGCGATGCTGGACACCGTTACGCGATCGGGCGAAATACCCCGCCTGCTCGAAGAACGCCAGCGTTTGCGGCAGGAAATGGAAGACGACCGTCGTATCACGGAAGAGTTCACGCGGCTGAGGCGTCTCCGGGAAGAGCTGCTGAGCGCCAAATCGGAGGAAGAGGCCGCGATAAATGATTTGGAGCGGCAACTGGAGGCGTTGCGCGCGCTGGACAGTTTGACTCCGCAACGCGAGCGGATCGCCGAGCTGCAATCCCTCATTCCGGCAGATACGCCATCGCCGATCTCATTGCAAAAGGGGCTGACCAAGGCGGAGCGGCAGCGGAAGGCATTGACGCACCTTCGACGGCGCCATCAGGCACTATCGGCCGAGCGTCGAGAATTGCAAAGCGCTCTGCGTGCCGTTCGTCTTTCTCCCGGGGCGATGGCGATTGCGCCGGTCATCGAAGGCATCCGGCTGAGCTTGCCGGCGGTGCGCCAGTGGGTTCAAGAGGCGGAAAATTGGCGTCGGGAGATCGAGGAGTCGATTGCAAGGCGACGGACGATCGAGGCGGAGCTGCGCGGAAAGTCGTCGGCCGAAGAGGGGTCCCATGCGAATATCACGAGTGCGGAGCCGCCAGAGGCTTCTACCGATGACACAAACCCTTGGGGCGAATCGCTGGTCAGGCATGGAAACGGCTTGTGGAGGCACCTCCGACGGCTGCGCGTTCGCTACGGGAAGGCCAAGCGACGATTGCATGATGCCGAGCAGGAGAGCGAACAGACGGCCACGGCCTGGCGTGCACAGGCTGGCGGGGTGGAGGTGGAGCAAGCGGAAATCGAACTTCAGCGGATAGGCGATCGGCTTTCCAAGCTGCGGCGGCTAGATCAAGTGCGCGGCCGTGTTCACGCTGTGGAAGAACAGCAACATCTTGCTCGATCGGAGCTGCTCCGCAGCGTTCCCGGGGAACTGACCCTGCGGCAAAACGTGACCTGGGGAGTTGTTTTTGTCGTTGGGCTGTCCTTGGCGCTGGCAAGCGGTTTGGGCGCGTTGGGGGTGTCTGCGTTCGCGCGATTGCTGTGGATCTGGGGCGTCTTGGGCGGCCTGTCGGCGGCCGCTGTGCCGGTTGTCCGCAAGCACCTTTTGGCTGACGCTGAGCAAGCTCGCCTGGACGCGGCTCGGCGATTGGAGACCATGGAACGCGAGCTGGAATCGCTGAAGCGAGAGCAGACGCGCCTGGAGTCGGAGTTGATTCCCCTCGCGGAGCCGTTGGGAGAGGAATTGGTTACCACGGAGCGGCGCCTCCATGAGCTGCAAGATCTGCAACGCCTCTTGAGCCAATGGCGCGCGGCCCAACATGCGTTGCAGGTTTGTCAGAAGGATTACACTGCGGCGCGGCAACAGTTGAGACGTGCGATGAGAGATTGGCGGGCCCTGCTAGCGAAAGCGGGACTTGCCCCAACGTTGTCAGTTCGTCGCTGGCCGTTGTGGAAGCGCCGTTTGAAGGATCGCGCTGCTTTGGTGGAGAGGGAGGCGAAAGCCGCCGAGCACTTGGAGTCCGTGACCGAACGTATTTCAGCGGCAGAATTGCGGTTGGCGGAGCTGGCCCAGGAGATTGGCCTTTCTTTGCCCGACGGAACGCCCGAGGAAAAATATCGATGTTTGGCAAACGCAGTGCAGGCCGCGCTGGAACAGGGTAAGCAACACCGCAATCTCCGCGGCGAACTGCGGCGGAATGGTGACCGCATCGCAAAATGCCGGGCGCGAATCGCAAAGCGCCGGAGGGAGTTGCGACGGCTCTATCAACAGTTTGGCGTGGCGAATTTTTCCGAATTGCAGGCAAGTCTGCAAGAAGAGAAGCGGCAGTCGTCCTTGCGTGAGGAACTGAGCCGATTGCGGACGCTCTGGCAGTCGGCCGTGGATGGGATTCAGGATGCGAAGCTGCGTGCGTTTGCATCGCTTCCGGTAGCGGAGCTTCAGCAGACCATCGCAGCCGTCCAGGCTGAATTGGAAGGTCGGTGGAAGCGGTTGGAGGAGCTTGCGGGGCGTCTTGGACGCGTTGCTTCTCAAATCGAAGGTCTGCTGGCGCATTCATCCACGCACTTGCACGGTCTGGAGCTAGCAGGGGTGAAGACGCAACTGGGCCGCGCCGTGCGAGATTGGTGGAGGCTATCCCTGGGCAACAGGGTATTGGAAAGGTTACGGTCTTCCTATCAGCGCGATCGCCAGCCAGCGATTCTCAAGGAAGCGTCGGAATATTGGCAGCGCATGACGGGTGGTCGTTTTTGCCGCGTTTGGACGCCTCTTGAGGATCGCGTGCTGCTGGCCGAGGACCGCGCTGGACAGAGTTATCGGCTCGAACAGCTTTCGCGGGGGACTCGCGAGCAACTTTTTTTGTGCCTCCGATTGGCTTTGGCCGCACATTTTGGGAGGCGGGCTGAGCCGATTCCGCTCGTTTTGGATGACGTGCTTGTCAACTTCGATCAGGTCCGTGCCGAATGGGCATGTGAAACCCTGCATGATTACGCAGGCGACGGACGGCAGGTACTGCTATTTACATGCCACGAGCATATCGCCCAATTGTTTGCAGCGGCTGAGGTGGTGGTACGCCAGTTGGGTGCAAAGGCAGGTCCAGAGACAACGGAAGAGCCTCCAGGGACGGGTGATTCACTGGCCTGGCAATCGGCGATCTCTAACGAAAATAGGGAAAACCACGCGAATGAGCGGATACGTTCCGCGAAAAAGCGGCAGAATCGGCGAGGGGCCGCGGTACCTCCTCGTTCCCAGATGAAAGCGGTTGCTGGCGACGCGGTCGTCGACGAACACGCATCGCAGGATGATTCCAGCAGCCGATCGGTCCACGAGGAAGATGGCCGGGCCGAAGCCTGGTTCGACATGCCGGATCCCTATCCCATGGACGATGCGGCGATGGTTGGCGAAGAGCGGCCGGGCAGGGAATCCTTGCGAAATTCCAGTCGGCGGCGGAATCGGGCCGCTTGAAGAGGAACTTGAAGATGAGAACGAGAACTCAGCCGGTTTGGAATGAGTGCCCCGAGTCCGCTTCTTGGTAGTGCAGTGCAAAATCCGCTTGGTTGCATGATGTGCCCAGCATATCTTGCGAGGCGATAGGTCCTATCATCACGAGATGTTGAGCCAAGCAGACAATCCTGCGCTGGAGTATTTGTAGAGCGGCGCAAAGTCCGCCTGATGGTAACCGTTCACAGGGGGGCGTTCACAGGGATTCTCCCCACTACAAAACGGATCGTTCTCCTGTCCTCGCTCTCCTGTCATTTCGAGCGAAGCGAGAAATCTTCTCGACATGGGACTAGGATTTCTCCTCGCTGGCGCTCGTCGAAATGACATTCCGTTCCACATTCAAGGTATGTCTGAAACGTCTAACACTCGTTGTTTCACAAAGCTCTTCTGTTATAGCTCATCCGTGAACAGTTACGCCTGATGGCAGGATATGCGGAGCACGGATTGCAAGGCGTCATGCCCCATCACCACAAAATGTTGGGCCACGCAACCGACCTTGCTCTGAAGTATTGAGTACGCCTGACCCCTGGCCCGAGGCTATCGACGCGGACGATGGTGCCCTGCTGGAGCCTATCTGGGCGATGGTCTGCTCCAGACAACGCCGCCAGGTTCGCCCTCCTCGGCCTGGCCGATGATCCAAGAATCGATCCCCATGGCGGCTAGCTGCTTGCGGATACTTGCCGCGTAGAATGGGCTGACGACCAGAATCATGCCAATGCCCAGGTTGAAGACCTGCTCCATTTCCGCGTCATCAATTTCGCCCAAACCTTGAATCCAACGGAAAATCGGCGGCACAGGCCATGCATCGCGGTCAAGGACGATGCGGATTTTAGGGGGGACGATTCGGGCCAGGTTCTCGCGTATTCCTCCGCCCGTAATGTGTGCAATGCCGTGGACAACGCTTTTAACCGAGTAATGGCGTAAGATTCCGCGGACGGCTTTCACATAAATACGCGTCGGTGTGAGGAGGGCATCGCCCACTTTCATTCCGATCGCCTCTGCCTGATCTTCGACGCTCAGTCCAGCGATCTCAAACACCACTTTGCGAGCCAGACTGTAGCCGTTGGAATGGAGCCCGGTGGAGGCCAGGCCAATCACCAGATCTCCCGGCGCGATGGACTTGCCGTCGATGACGTTCTTGCTCTCCACAACGCCCACACAGAATCCGGCGAGGTCGAAGTCCCCGGGCTTGTAGAGGTCCGGCAGGATCGCGGTCTCCCCGCCGAGCAGGGCACATTGTGCGTCCAGGCATCCGGCGACGATTCCTTCGAGGAGTTCCGCCAGCAGCGGCGGGTCATCCTTCGGCAAGGCCACGTAATCGAGAAAGAATAACGGTTCCGCCCCGCAGCAGAGAGCATCGTTGACAGACATCGCCACCAGATCGATGCCGACCGTGCGATACACCCCCATGGCGGACGCGACCTTCAGCTTGGTCCCCACGCCGTCCGTGCAAGCGACCAGCACGGGGTCGGCATAGTTTCGGGCGAACAGCGGCGTCGGGAAATCCAGGCGGCAAAGGCCGGCGAAACCCTGGGGCACGTCGATCACGCGGGCGCATTTGGTCTTGGATAGCAGAGCAGGGATGCGTGCCATCGCCTGGCGGTAGAGATCAAGGTCCACTCCTGCCGACTTGTACGTTGCTTTTGCCATTGCCTGGGCCGCTGGTCACGTCTTTTCGGTATGAATACACGTCGTACGCACGCTTGTCACTACGCACGCACGTCAGCACGAATGCACGTCAGTACGCACGCACGTCCGTACGAAAACACGTTAGTCTGAATGCGTCGAAATGATGGGACGTCACGGCGGCTGAACCGAGCCAACATCCTCGCACGCCGCGGAAATGCGGCGGGGGGATCGGATGTCGCCGGGGACGTTCAACACACTCAATCTCAAGTATAGCGGTAGTCAAAATGTCTGTAACCCGAGTCGGGTTCTCACAGTTCCCAGCAGTGCATTGACATACGTAGCCGGTTCATTCAAACTAGATGGAGCGAGCGGTCTAGTGAGCCGTAAATTCCGGTTATTTGTGTTGGCAACGGGTCGCAAGCTCCGCCTCCGCACAAATGAACCTGTCGGGTGAACGTACCGGGCACGGCTTGCGTAACGTTGGACGGTTTACGAGGCGCCCCGCAGCTAGAAGCTTTAGTCTTCGACGGGGAGGAGTTGCACGGATGCCCCTCCTGCCTGCAAAGGGGGCTGGCTGTGGCTAAGTTCCGTCACGGAACATCATCGGTGGCCCAGTGAAGTTTGTTTCCCGCCGTTTTTGTGGGGCTGCCAAATGTGATGACGAGCGTCAAACCGTAATCGAACGTCCAATCTGTGAGCAGGTTGAAAATTGGCATGATGTCGATGATCTGGGGCAACAAAAGATTCGCAACAGGGGTGGTATGAACTGAGCTATGCCGGCGGTCAACTCCGGGGTGGTGCAAGCTCCGGGAGTAGGCAGATTGCAAGCCGGATCGTGTTACAAGCTGGATCGTGCTGTTGAGGCGTGGACCACGTAAAGGAGGAGTAAACAATGGGGTTTCGAGTTGCGGCATTGACTTGCAGTCTTTTGGTGATCGCTTCGAGTCTCTCGGCGGCGGCCGAAATTCCCGCGGCTCCCAAGGCGTCGAGTTATGCGTCGGCCAAGGATCTAGTGGCGGCCTTGGACGATTACATCGAGCGGATTGAGGAGGTTTTGGCTGACCCGGGCGAATTCGCAGATCTGCAATCGCGGATGGTAAAGGATGCCGAGACGATTTCTGTTTTGGCGTTGGTCTTGGGACTGCACGACGAGGACAATGTTTATAAGGCGGCGGCGGGGGAGTTGATCAAGTCCTCGCAGGCCGTGGCTCAGGCAGCGGATTACAAGGCGGCGAAGGCGGCCTTTGAGCAGTTAAAAGCCGCAAAATCGGCAAAAGGTGCCGCAGTGACGGGTTGGGTTCGCGTGGCCTCGCTGAAAGCCCTGATGGAACAGGTGCCGCTGGTCAACTCCAGGCTGAATCGCAATATGCGGCGGTTCGAGCGGCAGGCGGACGGCATTGCTCAAGACGCCGCGGTGTTGGCCGCCATCGCTCAGGGCAGCATGGCCAATCTGGAGGAGACCATTCAGCCTAGCAATTCGGAGAAGTGGTTCGCGTTTTGCCAACAAATGCGAGACGCCGCCGCCGTCCTCAACAAAGCTGCTGTGGCAAAAGACGAGGCTGGCGCGAAGGATGCCGAGGCCGCCTTGGCCAAAAGCTGCGACGATTGCCACGCGGTCTTCCATCCGGAAGGGTTGGAATCGGCCAAGTGATGCGCATTGAAGGATGAACCACACGATACGGGATCGCTTCCCTTGGACGATGCCGGTTTGCGTGTGGCGGTCACGTACCCGAAGCAACGTCGCGGAGGCCGCTTGCCTCCGCGTTTTGCTTTTTCTTGAAGGGCGAGAAAATGTGTTATCCTTCTAGTACTATGGGGCAGGGCTGTTTGCCCGGCTCAACATCTTGTGGTGATGGGACATAACGCCTCGCAATCGATGCCGGTCTCATCATACAATCAGGCGAACTTTGCGCTGTAGTATTCGGAGGCCAACCGTCGCGGAAGCTGGATGTCTTCCCGGCAGGCCCCGGTGGCAATCCATTCCCGGATGCGGCCAATCAAAGCCTGCGCCGCCAGATGGGCGAGATCGCCGCGAGGGACTGCCGTTGGAGAGAGGGGTGTCGTATGCGAATCGGCCGAAGAATTGTGCTCTATTTCACCGCCTTCGCCTGCGGCTGGGTCATGATGGGCTTGGAAATCCTCGGCGGACGCATTCTTTCGCCCGACTTCGGAAGCGGGGTCTATGTCTGGGGAAGCGTCATCGGGGTCTTCCTCCTCTCGTTGAGTATCGGCTATCTGTTGGGAGGCGGGTTATCTTCTCGCTTTCCTTCCGTGGCCGGCTTGATTGCGACGGTCCTCCTTGCTGCCGTCTCGATCCTTCCCGTGGGCGCATGGTATCCGCAAATCAGCGGCTGGTTTGCCGATTTGGAATTGAATGAACGCTGGGGCGCCTTGCTCGCCGCCGGCGCGATGTTCTTGTGGCCCAGCATTTTCTTGGGGATGGTTTCTCCCTACTGCATTCGCTTGCTGACCGAGAGCGTGGATCGGGTCGGCTCGAACGCGGGAACGCTCTACGCGGTTTCGACGGTGGGGAGCTTCCTGGGATGCATCCATACCGCCTTCTATTTAATCACTTGGCTGGGCATCCACGCCATTCTGTGGCTGGCGTGCGGTATCCTCTCCGCGGTGGCACTGATTCTTTGGGTGGGTTGGTGGATATTTGCGACCGAACAGAGGCATGCTTCCCAGATGCATTCTTCCACGAATCTGGAAGATTCTTTCTAAGCAAGGCAAGGCACGGTATCCTCTCGGTGATGGTGGACGCTGCCACCGAGGCCAGACTCTCCGCGAGGTATGCTATGGCGAATCGGATGCTGCATGATTCCGCGAATCTAGAATTGCCTTCGTCGACTCGCCGGGATAGGGAGGCGATTAGGCGACGCTTGTTATTCTGGCGAAAGGGCTTGCTCGCGGTGGGACGCCATGGGTTGATCTTTTGGCTGCTGGTGCTTTCCGTATCGTCGCCATTATCATCGCCACTATTGGGCGGTCCGCCCGAAGCGAGCATTATTTTCGAGGCGGAATCACCGTATCACTATGTCCGCGTGGTCGATGGGGGAGGGATTCGCCGCATGCAGTTCCGGCGTTCCGGACAGGACTTCGAGGAGTCGGCCATCAATTTGAGGAATCCGTTGGATTTTCCTTTGCATTACTACGAGTTGATGATGGCCGGTTTCGCGCACCAGCCCGCGCCGAAGCGGATTCTATTCGTGGGATTGGGTGGCGGAACGCTTTGCCGCGTGATTCAGCATTACTACCCCGAGACCCAGTTGGACGTCATCGAACTGGATCCCGTCGTGGTGGATGTGGCGAAAAAGTATTTCGGGTTTCTGGAGACCGCCCGCACCAAGATCTACAATCGCGACGCCCGCGTGCAAATCCGCCAATTCTCGCGTCAAGGGAACAAATACGATTTGATCTTTCTCGACGCCTTCCGCGGGGGCTACATCCCCTATCACCTGACGACGAAAGAGTTTCTGGAGCTGGTCCGAAGCCTGTTGGAGAGCGACGGCGTGGTGGTCAGCAATCTTCAGCCGGGGTTTGCCTCTTACCATTATCAGCGACGCACTTTGGCGAGCGTGTTCCCCAATCAATGGGCCTACGGCGAGTTCGGCAACGTGATCGTCATTACCAGCATGGAGAAATCGCCGCCCAGCCGAGATCAGCTTCTCCGGCGTGCGGAGCGACTTCAACAAGAGCGGCAATTCAACGTGTTTTTGCCGGGAATCATCGAGCGTATGCAGTCGGAACGGGACTACCAGGAACATGGACCCATTCTGACGGACGATTTCGCCCCCACCGATGTTCTTCGGTCCATCCCTCAGGAGTAAGGGGCGAATCCGCAAAGTTAAGCCGGGGCTTCGAGGTCGAACGGGCCTTTCCGGCGGATATGCTTCTGCCTATGATAACCCCTGCTGCGGGAATACCCCTTGCTGCGCGCTCTTTGCGCGCAGGCATTCTGGGGCGGCGTCCTGGAAGAATGCACGGATGTGCCGAGAGATGGAAAGGGACCGGCGTTGGCATGGGCCGGAGCCGCTGAAACAGCGTTTGTCTGCCTTGCGTCGGTAAAACTTATC
>DYLS01000052.1:0-8146 GCA_020721965.1 Blastopirellula marina
GCATTCCGATTCAGTCTTAATGCTGCAGGTGCTGCCCTCGCAGCAGGCGCCAGAACCGCAGGGATCCGGATCGCAGGTAGTATCAATACCCTGGAATACACCGCCGGCCGCGCTGCATTCCGATTCAGTCTTGACGTTGCAGGTGCTGCCCTCGCAGCAGGCGCCTGTGCAGTGACAGCCAAGCGAAGGCCCTCCGGGGGCGTTTGCGCTGGAGCAATCCCCGTCCGTGTCGCAGAGTGCATCGCCGTTCTTCACCCATATGGCGGCTTCGCAGCCTGTTGAGGATGAGCTTGTGATCGTCCAGGACGACGGAGACGGCGCGGAAGAGCTGCAGACCATTTCAGCGGCGGACGGGCTGCTCCAGCTGCTGTTGGAAGCGCAGTCCCAGCTGGAGGTGAACTTGGTATAGCATTTTTTGCATGCATAGGCAGGGTCGGGAACGCTGCCTGGGGTAAAGCTTGCGCATGTACAATCGCCTGAATCGGCGCAGGCGTCGCCAAGCACATACCGCTCGGTGGTGCACGGATTGGTGCTGGTAAGATCAGACCAGTCTGTAGGTCCTGCTTCGGAGCAGCCCGCATCTGTACAGATCTTGTTCCATGTTCCGGAGGCTTCGTCATACGTTGCGACTATCCCGAGCCTGCAGCATTTGGCGTCTGGAAGATCGGCAGGAGGGCTTCCGTCGGGGCAGCCTGCAGAAGATGTGCAGGTATCCCTGATATTCAGCTTCCAGTAGGACCAGTTTTCCGGATTGGACTCCCGGACCCAGGTGTCATAGGACTTGCCTGAATCGTAGCCGCATAGCTTATCCGCCACGACCGGCATAGAGCAGTTAGGTCCGGATGAGCTGCAGGGACATGAGACGGTCCATTTGACAGAGCAGTAGTTGAGTATGGACGGAACCATCTCCGCGCCGCTGCAGGACTCCTGGCACGGACCTCCGTCCCCTCCTCCGTACGTTGTAACACTGGGCACGGGATTGACAAAACCTTCGGTATATCTGCTGGAGGGGCTGGTATAGCATGCCGTAAGATCCAGGAAACCCAGCACGCCTTCGTCCTCGAACGCCTTCAGCAGGTCTATCATAGTGCCATGGAAGGGGTCGAAGTCTGTCGGGCAGTTGGTGAGACAAGTGCGCAGCCGGCTACCGGCGGTCTGGATGCTCAGCGATATCGGTGACAGATCCTCGAAGTCGAAGTTGGACACCGCGCCGTTCATTTTAGGGGGCAGCCGCTGGTAGCGATCGGAAAAACAGTCTATCGCATCTACCACGTACGGGGATATCCCCGCGCAGGAATAGCCTGAATATCCGATCCTGTCTCTTTCAATGCGCCTCATGCCTCTCTATCCCTCAGGACAGTCAGTGTTATTTCCGCGTCGCCGCGGCCCAGCACAACACTGGCACCGGGCTCTATCCCGATATCCGGCATATAGCCTATTCCGTTTATGGTCTTTATCCCGCTGTCTATGTCGGGCGCGGCGTCATCCCAGGGTATGGTTTTGGGCAGCCCTTTTCCCAGCCCCTGCCCCGCGTTTATAGTCAGCGTCCCGGTGGCCTCGTCATAGCTCAGCGCGCAATTATAGCCGTCGACCAGGCTGACAGTGTCGCCGTCCGTGCTGAACAGCGCCAGTGTGCTGTTGGCCAGGCCGTGCCTGTCCGCAGGATTGTGTCTGCGCTCCTCGTTCACAAGCGCCACCGACAGCACCTCGTCCAGCCGCCATATGATCCGGCCGGGCTCTACCTCGGGGACACAAGGTAGGGGTATGTCCCCGGACAGTGCCGAGTACATGATGTCCGAGTTGACCACAATGACGCTGTGGCCATCGGAGGCTCTCACAAAGCCCGACGATGCCGGCACCAGGAATTCGAGCAGCCCCGAAGAGCCATTCGTATAGACGTATCTGAACCTATAGGTGTTGCCGGCAGGGGCCACATTCAGACCGTACAGCTCGACCCTGGGCCGGGCCGGCACAGGCTGTGCAGGGCCCGCCGGATAACCGCGGTCTATCACAAACAGACAGTCGACCAGCCCGGCCTTGTAGTCCATTATAGCCCTGTCGCCAGGAACAAACGGATACATGATATCGGAACTGTATCTTCTATTCTCCATAGCCAAAATCCCTCGCTTTGCCTATCTTCAGGGCCTGGACCGCGCCGGTCTGGACAACCGCCACCCTGATATCCGAGCCCGCCTCCAGATCAAAACCCGAACTCTCGCTGGACTCGGAGCTCCACGATCCGGAACTTTCGCTCGAGCTGGAGCTGTCCGTGTTGTCTTTTCCGGGATAGGCGGAAATCCACAAATGCTCCGCCTGCAGCCCGTTTATAGATTTGAGCGGGACCTGCAGAGTGCGCATCTCCCCGTATAGGTTGAGAGAGTGGCCGCCGCTTTCCACGGCCCAGGTGAAGCCGCCCGCCGCCGTCAGCTTGACATCTCCGGTGAAGCTTCCGGCCTGACATTCAAGCCGCACAGACCCCGACACCGAAGGCGCCAGGCAGCAGCCGGCGCAGAAAGAGGTGTTCTCCTTGTCGAAATATACCTCGGCCCCGGCCAGCGCGCCCGACAACACTGTCATCCGGGAGTTGTCGTACACTACCACGCCTGCAATCCTGCCCGCGGAGTCCAGGCATAAGGCCGAATCACCAGCCAATGTGCAGTTGCAGGTCCCGACCAGCCGGAACGAGCTGTCGTTGATTGTCAGTCTTACCCCTGTAGCATCTCCTGCAGGGCCCCTGGCCGAATAGAGGTAATAGGGAGCTGTCCTGTCCTCTATCGGATAGAACAGCGCATCCAGCAGCAGTCCGCGGTCCAGCACCAGCCCGCCGGAGGCCTCCAAAGAGCTGCCCGGGTTGAATGGATAATCAGCCTGCGCCGCCATATCCCTGAACTCCTGGTTTAAAATCAAATCAGCCATGTCAGTATCCCTCCGGACACGGGTAGGTCGGGCTGGGCGAATCTGGCCCGGGCGGAAACATGCAGTCCAGAGGCATGGCCTCAGCAGAGCCGTAGCCTGTGTCGCTCTTTTTTATCTTCCCGTCGAGATCTTTATAGGCGTCCGGGCACCCCGACATGCCCGAAGTCATGAATGTAAACCCGATAGGGTCCCCTTCAGTGTTCCTGACTGGAACCAGATATGCCTTTTCGGCGGGAGTCTCCGTCTGCAGAACAATATCTATATTTCCGGCGGAATCAGGCCTGACGCCCGCCAACGTGGCGACGGGCTGGTCTTCGGGGTCGTATTCGACCAGTCCGGTCTTGACCACAGTGGTCCCCAGCGCAAGGTCGTTTCTGGATATAACCAGGGTCTCCACGGGGGTTGTGTCTATTGTCCTGGTTTCTCTGGCCAGCAGCGCCGCAGGGCTGGCCACAATCTTCAATATACTGGGGAAGTCATATTCAAAGCCGTTCACCTTCAGCTTGAACTTTCTGAGTGTGGATATGCTGGGGACTATGCACCTGGGATCGACGGCCGCCGACGACCCCACGATAGAGAACTCTCTCAGTGCGCCCGGCCCCAGGACCACCCAGCCGGCGCCGTCGCACGACATTGTCAGCGGCAATATCCTGAACGGGACCGGAGTTGTGGTAATAAGGTGGCCCACCGCCATCGACGCTGTCTCGAACGACACGAACACATAACCGCTCCTGCAGACTATATTCGTGCATATAACCTGACCCGACCCAGGCGGCAGCGTCAAAGACAGGTCAAGAAGAATGTCGTTGGGTATAACCTCGGTATGCAGGTCGTCCAACGGGTACTTGACCGCCGCATTTTCATTATAAAGCTGTACGTTGTTGAATATCATGACACCGGTTCGGTGAAGATTCTCTTTGTCAAAGTCACTGGAACCCCCAGATGCGTGTTGTAGAACGACCCGACCACCAGCCACTCGTTCAGTGGTTCGGCATCGGAGGAGCCGGGCATGGACGACGATGATGACGATTCATCGGAGGGGGCTCTTACCCTTATAGTAGACGACACCACTGAATACTCGTTCATGCCGAACATGCCATCTACTATTGCTATTAAAGTGCTGCCAGACAAACTGGTTTCCGCCACCAGCTCGACCCTTGACGCGTCCTTGGACGTCACTGCCGGCGTCGTGGACAGCCCGGACTGCCCTGACACCTGGGTGGCTGTCACAGCCCAGAATACCCCGGAATACGGCCCGCAGGCCATGGCCCTGTAGCCTGCATCTACCTTGATGTTGCCGCCCGAGGCCTTTACTTTGAATATTATCCCCTGCAGATTCGCCAGATAGTTCCACATGTGCACCGCCGCCTCGTACTGCGGAAACAACCTGGTGCTGCCGGCCTGGTCGAGATTTTTGTCCTTGTTGTTGTCCAGATAATCCTTTATTATCTTGATTTTGCTGAAAAGCCTGTAGTAGTCCTCGCAGTCGATGTCCGCCATGCACATGTCGGTTATAGACAGGGTGGCAGCCGCCGACTCAACGACAGCCTGGACCGGGCTGCCGCCCGACAGCGACACTACCGGAAATTCCCCCAGCTGGCCGCAGGCACCGCCTGATATGCAGAAAGCCCCGCTGGGCTTGTAAGGAGCTTTTTGGTTGATCCTGGACACCCAGTATCCACCGGAAGCTATACCAGAGAACGTATATTCGGGAGGACACCCACCCCCGCAGCCATTTATCACAGCATCATACTTCCTGATGTAGTAGTCTGTGCCTGCCCCTGCTGAAAGATCCGCGTTTATGACGAATGCGCGATCCTCCGTGTCGTCTTTCACGACTGAAAAGCCCGCGCCACCGACCAGCACCACTTTGCCGGAGGCATCCAGCTTCAAGGACCCGTCCCGGGCCACCACTTTGAGCGATTTGACTATGTTGTGTTCGACACTCATAGCTGCAGCGCCACCAACCTAGCCTGCAGGTCGTTCAGATTCCTGCTGAGCTCGGTATAGTATGCCTCCATCCTGGCGAACCTGAGGTTAAGCTCGGAAAGCGCGGTATATGCATTGTCCAGCATGCTCTTGTCGCAGCACGGTTTGGCGCACGGATTGGCCACCGATATACCGTACGAAGCAGGAGCAGTGACCGACGTGCAGTCAAGTCCCGTTAATGTAAAATTGAAAGAAGGATCAGGCTTGATTCCGTTTATCGTCGCGATCGGCCTGCCATACTCGGCCACAAGATTGTTGAGTATAGAGGCGTCGTCGACCAGCGGATACGCAAGCGAATCCGTACCCCCGATATCCGCCGAAATGACTATGGTGGTGGTGTCGGTCAAGGCGTCGTAGGAGGGGGTCAGCCTCACATTGGAACCCTCTTTAAGGACAATGTTTCCGGTGAATATGTCGGTGCCGTTCGATATGGACTGCACCACCGAAAGGCCGCGGGACACTCTCGCGGAAACTATACGCCCCTGCGCATATGTGAAATTCCACTGCCCCGGATGCTGGATAGTCTGTTCGCAGGAGCCTATCACCACCACGCCAGTGGACAACCCGAACTCCCTGTAGACCGGATCTGACTGAGCCACCGGTTCAAGCTGATATGTGGTGTTTCTGGCGGAATCAGCCGGAATCCCGGTGACTTTTGCCACTGTGATAGTGGTCAGGTCCGGCTTGAGATACCCGATGGCGATGTCTATAAACCTGGTCCTCGCCACTACCTGCGCAAGAAAGAACTTGTCCGGATCCGCCGACAGCGGCGCGCAGATGAACAAATCCACCAGCAGGGGCGGCGGCAGCGAAAAATAACCGGTGGTGTCCAGACCGCCAGCCGAGTCGTCCAGAGGAAAATTACGGGTGGAATTCTGGTCCAGCCACTCCTGTAGAACTATATATTCCGACATCTGACACCTCAGACAGCATATATCTTGGCCCCGAACCGGCTGACGACTTTTTCTCCACTGGAGGATGCTGCAGACAGCTTTATGTACAGGGTGCCTTCAGACGCCACGGCTATTCGCCCAAGGCCGGACGGGGTCTCGTGAAAATACAGCCGGCCCTGCACAGAGTCGAATTCCTGCAGGCTGGTAGAAACAGCTGCAAGTGTCCCCAAGTCTGTGTATAAGGCGCCGGGATGTGGAACAAACGTCATAACGACCGCTATCGACGGATACTTCACAGGCGACGGCACAGTCCCGCCTGTCATACCCTTCCTGACCGCCCATGCGGAGGCGATATAGCTGGAGTTCGTTCCTAGCTTAGGGATTCTGACCCTGTACAGGATAGACGACTCCCTGCCGGCAGGAAAGTTGAAGAATATGAACGGGTCGTCCGAGTATTGCAGCGCATTGTTGAGGTCCACCAGGTCCCCGTCAACCAGGGCTTCCATGCTTGTATCCAGCGAAACAACAGCCTTTCCCTGGGATGTAAGGGTGACCTGGGCGCCGGCCCCCGCCGTCACTGAAGTGACCACCGGAGTAGTGACCAGAACCTTACCGGTTATGGAGGATACTGCGACAGGCACCGGACTCGCGGCGGGCGACACAGTCCACGGGACCGCATTGACTTTAAGATGCCCATTGTCCGCGGCCACAACAAGCTCCGAAGTGGTGTCGGACGACGCCGTTCTCAGAAGTGGCTCGCCACGCACGAAAGGCATATACGCATACAGCCGGAACACGCCCTGCGGCACATCCGCCCTCATCCACCACACGTTGTCGTCGTTGACAACCACTGAAGCCGTGTCCAGCAGTATCCCGTCGTTGAACACCACCGCCTCGCCATGGTAGATTGAAAACAGCTCCTGCAGGCCGGGGTCGCTCGAAATATCATAGCCCTTCACAGCCGTGCCTGGTATTTCCATACCGTCGAAAGACGGATCCGTTATATCCAGCCAGCCCGCGACCATCTCCAGCGACTTGTGGGTATGGTTCGGGGAATAGGCCGCCCCCTGGTTGAACACAAACAGATTTCCGCCCTGATATGACAGCACCGGCACTTTGAGCGCAGGGGCGACAGCCGAGACTTTTCCGGGGTCGGTGGCTGAAAGATAATACTCGCCGGGGGCGGCAAACAGCGCGGCGACGATGGACGCAGATTCATACTCGCCGGCCAACAGCAGGCTGGCTGTCTCGGCGCCCGTCTTCTCTATAACTAGTCCACGCACCAGAGATTTGGGACTGGGCTTCAAATCCCCATTGGAGTCATATTCATCGGACCAGGCGGCCAGCGCCTTCTCGAACCACAGAGTGGTACTGTTGTAGTAGACCAGATCCCCGACAACCACGTCGCTTTTTACTATGGCACCATATTGCACGATATTGGATTTGTTGGTAATGCCGTCAAGCTGCTGTTTTAGATAGGTGGTCCGGTCAGCCAGCGCCTGCAGAGGCGCGTTGAAAGTGGCCTGGTCGCCAGATTGCCCGTCTGATATCAAAGGTACTGTGTCAGTCCACATCAGATCAATCCTCCATTGTTATTTCCCATTTGAAACCGACCTGTGAGTTGGCCACTTTCAATATGGGGGCCAAGGCGCCGGTTCCGTCGACAATGTTCGCCGCGCTGAACAGCACGTCTCTGGATTGGTCGTTGATATCAGGGATGGCCGCCAGCGCTATAGAGTAGAAGTTGGAGACGCCGTCCTGTATGGTGGCGCCCGCCAGCGTGCTGCCGTCCGTTATAGCTGTAAAGCCTGCCTTGTTGAACGAATAGCTTGGGCTTGTGGCTTTGAAAGACGGATCGGCCACGGTCTTGACCCTGCACACCCCATCAGGGCTGGTCAGCGCGGTATAATAGGCAGGAGTCCTGCTTTTGGATATGACAGGGGCTGACGGGACACCGTTGTAATACTGGATGTACATCCCGTTTACTGTATAGCCGGGATCGCCCGCCAACACCTTGGCCAGTATATCATATCCGGAATAGAGCAGCATGTTGCTGCAGCTCACAGCCGGGATCCACAGACCCCGTTCCACCAGATATACATCAACCTTGCCCTTGATTTTCAGATCCTTCATCACACCACTGCTACATCAGCTGTGCACAAATGTGCACTGTTGATTTCCTGTTTCATAGGGCCCCTTGCAGGAGCCCTCCGCAGGCCTACACGGTGTAGTCCACCGCATTAGTTTTAGGTTTATTGGCGGTTCCACTCGACAAAAGCCCAGTTCCAGGTATAGCGGGCAACTCCGCACGCCTTGCGTAGCAGCTGCTCCTGTGTACGCGTTGGCAT
>DYLS01000052.1:8246-29776 GCA_020721965.1 Blastopirellula marina
CATCAGCCATATTTTATGTGCTCTTTGCATTGGGATCCTGCCTTGCTAGCGGCCACATCACTAATATTGATTGTGTTTATATCGCTTACTGCAGCACACTATTGATCGCGTGTCAACTAGCTAGCTCTTTTCTCCTAATATTGTTTTGAAGATGTTTTAACTCTATCAGAGATTTTGTCATGAACCGAGTCCGACGAGGATCCCGCCAGAAACGGAGTTATCGAGGAATCGCCTATATTGGAGGATCCTACGGCATCTACAATATCCTCCGAACCCTGAAAAAGCAAGAATGAAGTTCCGGCGGGCACCATCTCGTCCAGAAGCGACAGGCAACGGTCCGCTATGTACGACAGCGCCTCGGCGGGATCTGTATACCTGATGAACAGCATATTATGTCCAAAGGCGCAGTCCTGCACAAACTTCATAGGATTGATGGTATATGGAGGCTGGCGACCGGTCGTCAGCTTTGTCCACAGATCAATACCCAGTTTCCAGCACTGCTGCGCCATGTTCCGGCGATATGCCAGCACAGCAGCCTCGTCCCCCCCTATGTCGAATATAGGTATTTTGACAATCCCGGTACCGGCCAGACCGCCGTCCTCCAGAACAGACTCCACGGAGCCGTCCCTGGACACCAGCAGCACGCCAGGGGCCTCCTCGAGCACCACGACACCAGGATCCCCCGCCACATAGGCGTAGTCCAGAGCCACTTCTTTATTCACGAAGACCAGACCGTCTTTAAAGCCGGCTCCCGTCAGGCTGGAATCGACGCACAGGCCCAGGCACACGGACTCAGGCACCGGGTCCGCCCCTGAATAGATGTCGACCACGTCGAACAGAGATTCTCCATCCTCCACAGGGTCGTTCTGCGCCTTCAACGCCGCGAATCTGGAGGGGGCGCTGTATATGGCGTCGCCCACGGATATGAAGTTTCTTCCGGCCTCGCTCCAGACCCCGCCGACGGTTCCGGCGGCGTCGGATATATCCGCATCCACCAGGGCAGTCAGCAGCCCCAGCACATTCTTTCTGGTGGCGCCCTGGACTCTGAGGTCCCATACTCTGTTGAGCAGTCTTTTGGCATATGCCGTGGAAGGCGAAGTCCAGCCCACTATTCCGCCAAACAGAGAGTCCAGCATCCCTGTGTCGAGACGCGCCGACAGCAGCCACAGGGCTGCCGCTTTCTCCACCTCTCCGTCCGCGCCGATCTTGGCGGTCGTTGAAAAATCGCCGAGCAGCGGGTTGCGGAGAAACACCAGGTTGGCCCCGTCGATTATAAAATCCTGGTTCTTTACATAGACCACGGAAGGGGACGACACCCTGTCCACTATCATGCTGACGTCCGAATACTTGATAGCCTTGTTCCATTTGAGTGGCAGAGACGGCTGCCCTATTTTGAACGACTTTCCTATTTCGAATTCACCTATCCGGGTCGGCACTTCGGTCAAGTCGCTCTCCGAGATCACCTCATACCTGAAGCCATACCTTCTCTCAAGCGGAATATCCAACCTGGACAGACTGGGTCTCAGCGATGCTTCAAAACCGTCCAAGTCTCTGTATATGGCGGCAAAGCCCGAAACCAGCCCGCTGACCAGGTCCGGCTCTTTCCATATCCTGGTCCAGAACGACCCCAGCAGCCTGTATATCTGTGTTTCGTAGCTGTTCATGTTATAGTTTCACGCTCTTTAAAGGTGACGCCCACATCCCTGGCCTCGCATATGAACACTGAATTTCGTGTGGATACACCCTGTTCCAGGTCCTCCTTAGCCTGGATCTGGCCTATGTCGGTCTTGTCCAGAAACACACTGCCGTCCGGCATGTATACCGTGTTCGTCATAGGCATCGGAAAAGCCACCACCACGCCCGGGACCGCCGACTGCACCGCCTGGACTATGTCGGCCGCCGACAGAAACCCTCTGCCTATCTCTGTGCCGTTTACAGCGTTGACCGCCGCAGTTCTCACATCTTCGGCGGATACCGAGCTGAGACCTGGTGGGATGGTGCATACCAGCCACAGCCCTATCCGGTTTGGAACCGGCGCCTTGACCAGCACATCCTGCGCTTCGTTCCTGACAGCCCTACTGTTAATGTAGTTCTGCAAAACATCGATGGACGGCATGGCGGCCACGCTTAGAATAAACTGTTCAGACAGCGTGGGGAGCCCGGAAAACTCAAACTGCACAGTAGCGGCCTGGTACAGACTGTATCTGGCTGAAACCGCATCAGGCACAGCAGGGCCGCCCTCCGCAGGTGCGGCCCTGTACGCCACCCTGACCTGCTCGCCGTCCAGCGACTGGCCAGTGGCCGTGTGTGTCACGCTTCGGATGTAATAAAAGCCCGGGGCCGCTGTGTTGTCCACATTGGCGGTCCATGTCAAGCTGCCCAGCGAGGAGCGGGAGGCGGTGACTACTATATCGACGCTAGAAGGGAGGGCGGCGGTCTTGCAGTATACGTCGGTGCGTCCACCCATACTTATGCCGGATATGTTGTTGCGGTCCCGCAGCATCTCGGCGTCGCCGAGCCCGAACGCTTTCTGTGAAAAGATGTTCACTCCCTCTATGCTGCTGAACAGCGATGCTATATGCGCGGAACCCGACGGTACCACCGCAGTTACGCCGTACAGCGCCCTGTCGGCCAGCTGTTTCGCGGTCTCCGAGTCGGAACCCCCCGTCACCGCGCTCGCCACCTCGATGCGCGTTATATAGGCCGGCTGGTTTTCCATAGTGGCCGACTGCCCCGCAGAGATTGTGGCCGACGTGTTGTCGACTGTGACAACCGGGACTGTAAACACATACAGCCCGGCGGACAGCTGCACGGCTTTTCTATACTCCAGCGAGCCTGATTCAGTCTCGGGAAGCGTGTCCGCGACAATCCCTATATAGGTCTTGCTGGTCTTGACCTGCAGGCCGCCCGCCGTGAACACCGTGTCCGCATAGATATATGTGTTGGTGTACAGCGTGGTATATATTGAAAGAACCCCGGCGCCCTTGGACCCGCCCCGGGGCGTTACCCTGTAGTTGGAGGCAAGCGTCTTGGCCATGTCCATGTCGGGAGAGGCCGCCTGCGACACCAGGGACAGCGAAAACTGCGAAAGTATAGTGGACAAGTTCGCGTCCTGGGCGGCATACAGGGCCGCCGCGGGCTTGACCACCAGCTCGCTTATCACGGTCCCTGGCGAAGTGTCCAAGGAAGGATAGGCAGTCTTCAGATAATCTCTTATCAAAGCCTCGTTGGACGCCATAGAATCGGCTGTGATTGTGTCTATATCTATCATCGTTTACACCTCAAGAGTTGCAGAAGCCGTGGCCCCCGACTCGGTTATTATCATAAACTGAGCTTCAACTGAATCCCGCCCCTCCGAAGACAGTGAGCTGAGCTCGAACGATGAAAGTTTTTCATCTCCCGGCAGCGCCGGGTCTTCAGCCTGCTGCGCCTGCACGTTCAGCTGTATGGTGTTGACGTCCTGTGTAAACATGTTCCGGATCACATCCAGCGTGGATTCCTGGACCGCGGCGGATTTCAGCTTGTCATATATGCCGGCGGCCTCGGGTCTGAGCACAGCATCGCAGTCCGACAGCAGCAGTGTGATGCACCGCTGCATCAGCTTGGCCGAGCCCTCACAGGACCCGCTGACCTTAAACGGCACGGGCTGCTCCGCGCCGCCGGCTGCAAGATAATTGATGTCCATGGTCATGTCTTCAATCCATCCATTTTAGCAGGCGCCATCGTCTTCATCAAATTGGCCTCGTTGGCAAGAGCGGACATGCATGCCACTCTCGACATCTCCGCACATCTCTCGCTACGGCACGAGATCAGCAGAGCATACGCCATATTCTGCGGAGGTATCAGCCGCACCGGGGCGACCCCCTTAGTGGAAGCCTCCTTCTGGACTATCGAAGCGGCCTCCTTGTTGACTGCCTGAGGGTCCGACACCGCGTCAGAATGAAACGGAGGAGCTATGCCAAGGGCCACCTGCGCCAGACTGTCGGCGCGTTTGGCCCAGTAGGCGGCGATCTCGTTTTTAAGCAGGTCGAACATTCCTGTTTCAGTCGATGCCATAACCCTCCTCCAGTTTGGAGACTATCTTGTTTATTCTAAGACTGACAGCGGGAGCCGATATTTTAAGCCGCTGGGCTATGTCCTTCTTCTTCAGCTTTTCTGCCCCGCCGTAGCCGGTGCTCCATTCAAATATCTTTTTGTCTATCGGATCCAGGTCGAAATACACATAGTCGACCCATATGTTGTTGGAATCACTCTTTCCGGTGAACAACATGTCGCCTTTCTCGGTAAGCAGCTGAGCTTCCGGCGTAAACACAGACCCCGTCCGGAGCTTCTCTATCCTGCGCTTTGAAAGCCCTGTGCTGTCGGAAAGTTCGTCAAGCGTGGGGGCTCTGCCCAGCTTGTCCTCAAGCTCCTGCTCCTTCTTATAGAGTTTGCCTTTGTCCAGGAGAACCCCTTCCGGGATATGGACAGGGTTGGCTCTCTCGGCGCTGATGCGCTGCAGCCCTTTCAGATGATTGAATACAAAAGTGCTGAGCTTCACATTCTTGGACGGATCATAGGACTTTACCGCGTTCAGCGCCACTATCGAAGCTTTAGTCTTAAGCCTCATGTCGTCTCCGGCATAGCTTCTGAGCGCGCTTGTGATCGTGGGATTTAGTTCGGCCAGAAGCTTTTCAGTCGTAGTCTCGCCGGGGGCGGAGCGCCAGGCCTCATAGGCTGCGGCCAGAGAGTCCTGGCTCTTCATGGGCTTGAGATCGTCCAGCACTGACTTGGTGGACCATGGACTGAATTTAGGGGACTTGGCAGCAGTATATTTGCTCATAGCGCAAGCCTCCCTGAATGTGTGGCAGGCGGAGGCACCCGCCCGGAATTTTTGATAGGAGGCGGATTGCGGCCTGAATATATGGCCGGCATCGGCGACTGCCCGTAGTTCTTGATCGGAGGCGGATTGCACCCTGAATGCGTGACTGGTACAAGCGCCTGCCCGTAGTTCTTGACCGGAGAGGGTGTGTTACCATAATGTGTAATAGAATGAGTCTCCATCATGTGCTGCTTGTAGGCCGCGGCCTTGCTCATCGCCTTCTGACCTCTGGACGCAGACGCCGCAGCGGTTTTAGCGGGAGGTGAATAATTGCTCATGTCTATAACTACATTATTTTTGCTTTTTTCTGACTTTTTAGCACTGGAACTCATCTCTTCAGCCCCCCGGCTTTTAACATCGGAACCAGACGAAGGCGCTATACCTGCGCCGGACTCGGCAGCCCCTGCAGTCCCCGATACAGACGGGATTGCGCCCGGTCTAGCCTGGGTCGTCGCCGCGGCCTTCGTCTCCGACTTGCCCTGCCATATCGGGTGAGCATCGAGAGCGTATTTATCGTTTAAATCCGAACTCCTTACATGAGACAGCGATATGGAAAGCGAACAGGCCGCCTTTGTAGGCTCCATGTTCATCGACAGCTGCACTGTCTGGATTCTACCGAATACAGAGCCCAGCCCGCCCTCCGGAACCTGCTCTATCCCCGTCAGCTCCATAATATAGCCCACTTTCTGTAAATATGAAAGATTGAACCATGGAACTGTCACTGAGATTACTTTGTCCCTGTTTCTGATCATGCCAAAATAAGCTTTGGCGAGAAGCGTCCCCAGACTGAAAAAAGACTCCGAGGCTATACCTTCCGGAGTCTTCTCCTGATTTTTTATCTTGACTGTTGTGTTGGCGGAAATGTCCGGCTTGTTGCCGTATCCAAGATTGACCTTGTCAAGGTCCAGCAGCCATGACGGCACTGTGACCATCTGGACAGACCCTCCCCGGACATCCGGGCCCCCTGCAAGCGGCGGATACGAGGCTATGGCCGACGTCACCTCTTCTCCTGTAGTGGAGGAACTGTTGACCAGCACAGACACAGCCTCCGGAACAAGTTTTCCCGTCTTCAACACCGTGACATCCTCTATTGCCAGAATGTCGTTCTTGCTTAAAGTTATATCCGGCTGTTTTTTCCACGGGATCCCCCCGTTTATCTCGAAATGATCCAGCCGGGGGAGCAGCTCCAGCATCAGATAGCCCGGTGAAAATATATTCGAAAGAAGATCCAGCACGGTCTGCTGTGCGAATTTGTCAGTGAACCACGTGATCAGACTAACCGGAAGCATTATCTTGGCGTCAGAGTGGAGCGCGGTTATCTCTTCTCTGATGGTAAGCCCGTTGGGCTCCTGAAGCAGCGCATCCAGATCGGCCTTCAAAGCATCGGTGCTGGTGCCCGGGATAGGCTTGTCCGCTCCGTTCTGTTTTACACAGGAGCCATAAATCCACCACAAAGCCCTTTTGACCGTGGGCAGCAGCACGCCAAACGCATCAGCCGCGATCCAGCCTGCGGAGTCCACGACGTCGTCGCCCGGCAGCACATCGGCGCAGCCGGTGGCGGTATGCCCCAGCGTAGCCGCGTAGTTTCCAGGCGCAAAATATTGAATGGACCTGCCTCCGTAGCGGCCGAGCCGCGAATGGACACCCACCATCTGAAGCGTATAGGTCAGACTTGATCCCAGCGGATTGAAACTAGACCCGCGGGTTACTGTAGTTATATATCCCATGAATACAGTAGTAGTGCTTTCACTGGTGGATACCACTATGCGCCAGAGCTTGCTCTCAAGGTCGCCTGCAGCGCTAAAAGCCACTGTCTTGCGTGTGTTCAGACTGTACCCTGTGGCCACGACAACATGCGCCGTAGGAATACTGCCTACCACGTAAGTAATCTGCAGCATTCTGACATCATAGGACGCAGGCCCCTCCAGCCGGACTGATTTTACAAGCACAGTCTTCATGCCGCTACCACGGCTGCGTAGTTAAGGACCAGCGCGGGCAGCGCCACATTGATATCCTGGTCCTGTATATACTCAAGAAACTGCGGCAGTATTTTCATACCGCTGATCATTATGTCCGAATACGCTCGCCGGATGTCCCGGTGGGCGGGCCTGATAGCTCTTATGGAGAAATTCTGCGGGGATGAAGGCTCCGGCCCGGTAAGTCTGAACGCAATGCCGTCGCCTGTATCCACGACGCCGGACAACCCCGCCTCCCACGTGTAAAGGCGCCGGACCCCGTTGATCTCTATGCTCTTTGAACTCGGAATTATCACGCATGAGTATAAATGGTCCAGCCATTCTTTAGGCAGCGAAGGCTCCTGCAGTACCAGTCTGTCCCTGAAGAAGCCCGCAACCTCGGTCACAGCCGAAACAGGGGGCACTTCGAAAGAGTATGTGTTATGCGGATCAAGAGCCTCCAGTATTGAGGCGAGAGGCGACCGGGCGCAGATTCCGCACAGCTGGTCGGCGCAGTAGGCCTTGTAGTCGGCATCGGACCCCGGAGGTATGAATGACGCCGACAACCTGATGTCATAACCCGCAGCGGGATCCACTCTCCTGGCGTATGGGCCTGACGCAGCCATCCCCATCAGCAATGTGGAATATACTCTGTTTATCACGTGAAGCTCCCTATCACTTTTAACGAATAGCTATACCCGTTTATCCCTCCGGAGCCGCTATAGGGCGCCAGCGTAAGCGCAGCCAGCAGCCCTCTGAATACATTGTCACCGTATGTCACCACGACAACAGGAGTCTTGGCATTGGTTCCGGCCCGGTACCTGGCGTACAGCTTCATTAAATTTTCATTGGCGCCGCTGTCTGGACACATTGAAGCAATATACAGCCCTGTCAGAGTAAGAGGCGTCAGTTTCTCCCCGAACGCTGTGACCAGCATGTCGCCCCCGAACGTCCTGTCTATCTGGATATTGGACTCTCCTGAACCCTGCACAGACGACAGATACAGATTGCCGTCTATGCGTTTTCCATCCGCAGTGACGCTGCATTGTATAAAATCAGTCAAGCCCCCCTTGAGCTTGACCATTTTACACTCTGAAAAAAGTGCCGGTATCTTGCTCATAGATGATTATCCTGATGTCTGATTCTGGGTATTCGATACTTGAATTTTTTCACCTTTCAACATCGGCATCAAGGCTTTGAGCGCCTCGACCAGCTGGGCCAATACTCCCTCCAGAGTGACAGGGCCGCCTCCGCCGCCGGCAGACTCCTCCATGGCTCTGCTGCGCATCTCATACTGCTTGATTATTCTATCAGTCTGTTCCCCCGTCTTCTCGGTAAGATGGCCGTAGAGCTGATCTACCTTCTCAGTCATGCCTTTGGCCGACAGGTCGATGTCGCCACTCGCCCCGGCGCCTATGGCCTTGCGTATAGTGGCCTCGTCGACACCCGCCGCCTTCAACGCAGTGAGTTTGACCGCCGCGGACATCTGGGACGGATCCTTCACATCCTTAAGACCCATGGACTCCATATCTTTCCGGACAAGCTCCCTCTTGCCGGCGCGCGTATGGCTCTTTCTTATCTCGTCAACCTTCTTAAAATCTCCTTTTTTAAGGGCGTCGATAATCTCCTTCTTTTCTTCCAGCTCTACTTTTTCGCCCATCTCGTCCACATAGTTCTCGCTCATGACCTCCTGCATAAAAGTCTGCACCTTCTTAAGCCGGTCTTTCCTCTCGAGATCGATTTTCCCCGAAGCCGAATCCTCCACGATCTCCCGCTGCTCCTTCTCAAGAACACTCTTCAGCGACGGAGCGGCTTTAACCAGTGTCTCCAGCACCGCAGACTTATCGGTCATCCCCCACCCTGCCATCGCCAGCTTCCTGACATCATCCTCCCCTTCTGAAATAGCTTGCAGCATCGCGGGCAGCCCGGAGACATTCGCCGCCTTCATTTTAGCCTCCACGATCTGTCTGTTGGCCGCCTCCACTCTCAGTATCCGCGCCTGTTTCTGCTTGGCGTCCATCATATCCATCGTCTGTCTGTTCTCATATCCGCCGAGCTGCGCTATCTTATTGGCTATATTTTCGACATTGTCGGCGGCCATGTCGCCAAACCGGGCCCGTATCCTCTTTATAATATCGTCTGACGAGCCCGAAAAATCCAGCTTGTTCAGGTCGGCATCGCTGACACCAGAGCTCTTCAATGTGCTTCTTATCGCGGCGTTGCGCTGGTCTTTCAGCCGGGCCATGCCCGTCTCCATTGCGGCAGCCCCCGCGGCGGTGGAAGTATCTCTGAATTTGCGGGCGGCGTCTGTGCGGCCCGCACTGAGAATCTGCTGGCGGCTCAGCCCAAATGTCGCGGCCAGTGAATCCACACTTATATTCGGCCCCATTTTGTTCAGCATCTCGTTGAATTCTTCCTCAGTCCTTCCTGCGCCTCCTCTGACCCATGCCGCGTACGCCCCTGATATCGCCATAGACAGCCCGCTCTGCTGGGCTCCTACCGACTTTTTAAGTATGAGATTCCTGAGCTGGGCCTGGTTCACATATTCACCGCTGGCTCCGACAGCCGGAGCCCCCATCAGCTGGGCGGCCATCGTGGCCGCAGTAAGGCCGCCACCCGCCCGGTTGACCCCCATTGTAGCTGAATACCCTTCAGCCACCTGGGCCATCTGCATCATAGCCTCGGGGCTGACCCCCGACAGCCTGCTGGTATGCTTCATCTGTGTCACCATCTTCTCAAGAGTCGCCGCGCCGTAGGTCAACGCGGCGTTATGGCCGAAGGTCTGCTCCATGTCCTTCAGCAAGGCCGGCACATCCTTGTTGAACAGCTCTTTCAGCGTACCCATTGTCCTGGACATCGCCTGGACACTCTGTCTAACATCCGAGGGAGTCATCCCCTGGAACGCAGCCGAATCCTTGGCCATGTAGGTATACAGCCTACTCACCTCGCCGCCTTTAAGTCCGCCCCATTTTTGAGGGCCCCCTTCGGCAAACCCCAGCATCACGCTGTTGGCCGCCTCATCATAGCGGGCCAGCAGTCTGTCCCGGGCGGCAAGCGCAGAACCAATATAAGCGGACTGCCTGGCTTCAGCCAAATCCCCTCCGACCACCTCTCTCAACAGCGGATCCTCGGTCGTTCTGCTATAGCCTCCGACCGACATGCGCCCGATCCTCATCCGCAGACCCATGTCATACAATCCCATTTCCCTGGCGGCCAGCTGCGCTGCAATAGCAAAAGGGCTAAACGTTTTATCTCTCTCATCCGCTATCGCCTTGGCGGTAAACCCCAGACCTCCTAGAAATGCATCCTGCCACTTCATGCTGGCATTCTTTGTTGCAGCTTCAAATGCAGAACCGAAAGCGTGGTCCATCCGGTTGAACATGATGTTGGACGTATTAATGCCGCGTGCCCAGTCCCCTGCCGTGGTAAACACGTTGTTGCCCAGAAGCTGCGTAATAAAAGCTTTGTCCAGCCCTAGCATCTGTCCTATAGGGGCCAGGGCGGGGTTCAGCAGTCCAAGTAGCTGCGAGGCGACAGCGGGAGGCGTCGCGCTGCGATAATCTCCTGGCAGATACGCCTCGTCTGTCATACGGCTAGGGTCGAATGGACTCCAGGACATTTTTTAGCCTCGTTTCTTCTTGTTGATCAAACGATCATACAACGCCAACAGCTGCTGAGGCTGAGCCTTTTCAAGAGCGGGCTTGCTCCACGGCATCAGCAACGACGCACTCAGATCGACCAGACGTTTTCCAGCCTCCCGTCCCGCAGGCGTTCCGTCGGAGCTCCACACCCGCGCCAGGTCGACGCACTGGGAGGCCAACATCTCCCTCTCTATATCCAGAAGGACCAGCCTCTCTTTGACCAGGCTGGCCGGGTCCAGCCTGCTTATTTTGGAATAATCCAGCGCCGCAAGGCGACAGGCCCGAACTGTCAGTACGGCCCAGCGGCTTTCCAAAAAGAATTGTCTAGCGCCGCCGCGGTTAAAATATTCTGCAGATCTATAAACACGAGCATCGATCTCAGCACCAGCTGTAGCACCGGGTCCTGTAGCTTGCCAAAACGCTTGATATATTCCTCTTCGACGGCGGCGGCAAGCTCGTCGTTCTTGAGCCCCCCAAAAGAAGGCCGGGAAAACGAAATGACCTCGCGGTCCAGTTTCATAGAGACAAGCAGATAAAGCAGCTTAGCCTTGAAGCTGAATGTCTTGATATCCAGCTCGTCCGTCTTCCCGCAATTGAGTATGCACGAATTCAGGACATCGGTATCCGCCGTGCTAAGCGTGGAAAACCGCAGTTCCATCGCGCCTTCGTACAAAGGATATACCTTTGAAAACTGACGGCTGCCGAGCATGCACCGCATGAACTCTTTCAAGTCCTCCTGGTTTGGAACCGGCTTATCCGTGTTCGACCACCCGCACCGCGGGCACTTCTTCAGAACGGCGTCGGTCGCCTCTTTTCCGTCCACCGCTTTAATTTCATCGCTCATTGTCTTCCCCCTTCTGTTATATTTGACTGCAGTTTATAGTGTACTTGTCCATCAGCACCGACTTATCCTTTAATATACCATCAAATTCGAGCTTTACCAAAGATTTGGCCTCCCACCGGGACTTTCCAGGCCATATCATGGTCTCCGAACCATCCGGCGACTTTACCACGTTCTCGCGCCATACGTTTCCTCCGTTCATCATATGCTGCCAGCGAGCGGCCACTATCTCCACCCTGCCAGTGCCCAGACGGGCATCTCCTGGATAAAAGAAACCCGTGTCGCGAATACATTTTCCAGTGTACAGTGCGTTAGCCGCAGGGTCTATCGACGTCTCGAACAGAACCGAAGCCGATCCGAAAGCCGAAGCCTGGATAGGATTGACTACAACCGGAGGAGGCGCAGAACCCCCGCCGCCCCAGTAGTCCCTGCCGCCGTTTCCAAAACTACCGACACCGGCATTGACAGAAACCGCCCGAAGCGAAGATGATGTGACTATAGGACCTGTGCACTGTAAACTCCCGTCCAGCATCACTGAAGATCTGCCGGCTGTAAACTGTATGCTGTTGCTGACTATGCCTGATGCGGTCAATTCCGGAACTGAAACCGAGCCTGTGCCGCCCGCTACGGCGATGGACCGGGCTATTATGCCAAGCGTACCTATGGAATGACAGGCCACTCCTGACTTGGTAATGGCCAGAGCCGACACTTTCGAACCTTCTCCAGCCCCTAGAAACACATCTTTTTTAAATTTGGCGTAGCACTCATTTCCTATAAGCGCCAGCAGCCCTCCGGCACTGTCCACCGTAATACGTCCAGCTTTAGTTCTCCGGATACCGGCATCCGAGCTGTCCTCGCTATCGTGTATGCCTATATACATATCCTCGGAGACTATTGCAGCATTTTTTCTGGATTTGATGACTATGCCATGATTGACCGGAGCTTCGGTGCTGTCCGCGCTTTTAAGCCAGCTCTCGTTGACCATCGGCAGCTGAGATCTGTTTTCTATGAGCATCACGCCGCCGTCGGCCCCGTTGCCGCTAAGAAGCGCCATGTTGCGTTCCGCCTTGGCATAGACCGAACCGTTGGCGGACTGCAGATAGACATCCTTGCCGGCATTCATGACCCTGTTTCTAGCCGTCATCTCAACCAGGTCGCGGCCCGGCAGTACCTTGAGATCTCCAGGACAGGTTATAGTTATAGTACCCCTGCTAAGCCTTATTTCGGCGCCGTATCCGTCCCCTATCACTACCGTGCCATCGTCCAGCACTTTAAAAATGGCTTCGGTAAGCTTAAATTTTTGGTCGCCGGCCACAGAATCTGATTTGCTGAGCTCAGGCACATCCCCGGAGCCCGGATATTCAGGAGCGTTCTCGTCAAGCGGCTCCAGCCGGGTATAGGAATCCCGGCTGACACCATAGGCATTCTCAACCTCGTCCCTGCTGTATGTCCTCCAGTTTTTACTCTTGGACCGAAGCAGCCGGTTGTCGTAGTTGGCGACGTTGTAGTCGGTCTCAAACCGTTCCACCGTCGACGCCAGATGATGATAATAAGGCAGCACTGCGGCATTGACAGGATCGTCCTTCCACTGCTTAAAAGCCACTTCCGAGACAGCCGGTGTCGTATTTTCAGGCTCAAGCTCGCGAAGAGGCGGCACAAACGGGCTTTTTACAAAGCTGAAACTTTTGATGGATCTTATCGCCATGGCGCCTGAGAACGACTTGCGGAAAGACAGCACGCCAAGAGGAGGCGTGTCTGAATCGCTCCAGGTCCTTATGCTCCCGGACGAAGTCTCCGGCATAGACCATAGTTCCCAGCTGCCGTCTACCGACTGCCCGAAATATGTCTCCTTTCTATATATCCCCTGCTGGTTGTCTTCAGACGGCTTCAGCGGATTCAAAACCGAATCGCCTTTCTTGAAGGCCTTCGCTCCGCCAACTCTAAGCCCCAGGCCTTCGGACAATATCGCCGCCTTCCTGTCGAAAAAGAGCCATGAACCAGCCCAGTCTGGTCTATGCCCTGCGTCCAGCACAGGGCTGTACACCTCCAGATTTTCAGCGGTAAGCCTGGCTTTGTGCTTGAAAGAGAAAAAATCAAGCCTGGCGGAGGCGCCGCCTCCAATGCCGGCGTAAGAGCTGGATATGGCCTGAAAGCTTCCAAAGGAACCTACTTTCAGCGAATCTCCGGCCATAGTGTCGGCGGGGATGCCATAGGAACGGTCGCAGGACACGACAGGCTGCTTCTTGCCCGCTATCAGAATATCGGTAATCCTCTGGGAGAAATAATCTACTCCTGAATCCCCGTGCAGGTCGAAAGAGGGGAATTTAGACACCATGGTCTGCCCTTGTATAGACTTGATCGGAGCAGGCCCCAGGATCATACTTAAAGTGTCATCGTGCCCCATCGACAGCGAAGACGACCGGTACAAGCTTATAAAGTATACCCCTGTTCCGGGAGTCAGGCCCTGCCCTCCGGACACACCGATGGAAGAAGTCGAAACACCCTCCAGCAGACAGGTGCAGGGCACGCATTCATTGTTGACTGCGAACTCAGGCAACACTGAATAAGTGTTCAAAGCAGGATATGCCGTTACGACAGTACCCCTTCTAAGATAGGCCTGATCTCTCATTTAAAACTTCGGCAGCCGGCTAGAGATCTACTTAATAGACAGACTGTTGATCTTAAGGGTAAAAGAACTGGAAACTACTGACATCTCACCGAGCTGCACCACATTCAGACCAAGCGCCTGCATAGTACAGCCGCCGCATATGAACTCAACTATCTCATTGTCGCTGCCTTCACACGCCACCACCCCAGCCGGTTTTATAATAAGAGTATTGCCGGCAGTTTGACAAATGTCGGAATACTTGTTTATAAAATTTTTTATGGATTTGGAAGGCCCGATGATGGCAGATAGTTCCACCGATCCGGTCCCGGGACCGGATATAAGATATCTGGCATGCTGGTTTATCGGTAAATAATCAGTGACAGCTCGGCCGTAACTTATCCTACACCCGGTGGCGACCAGATCCTGGCCGCCCTCTATGGTAAGTATAGCGCCGTCGATTTTCCACGCACCGCCTATCTTTACCTCTGTTCCAAAAATATCAGGCATGATCAACTCCTACTGTATTATATTATTCTGAATTTCATGGTGAGGCTGTTCATTGGATACGGCAGCGTAGGCTCGAGCTCGAGCCAGACATGATCCCGCAGAACTGGATCTATGTACAGCGCGGCGATGGTCATATCCTGCAACTGAGGCCCTATGATATCCGGATAATTGCGCGATTGTATCCTGTCGGATATCGAATACACCCTGGAGCGTATCAACTCAAGCATCTGCTGTGAGACGTTGCCTCTGCCATAGAGGTCCTTTACGCCGGCCTTATAGTCCCTGCAGATATGATCCAGGTTGGATGTTATCGTGTCTTCCCTGTAGTTGATATCTGTGGGGTCCGTAGTCAGCTGATGCCTTGTGAACACATTGCCGACTATATCTCTAACCACCAGCCAGACGCCTCTTTCCGCCATATAATTCAGCTTGGTGGCCCCGAAATTTACCGAATTGGTTATATTCCAAGATCCAGACAAGTTGACATTTGTCAGCGGCTGATGCGGCGCTATACCAGAGCGCAGCCCGGCAAGCCCGGCTGCCAGAACCGCCTTGGTGACTGGCATCCCGTTAAATGTAATAGTGTCGGACCACACTGCGTTTATGCGCCTGTCCGCATAATACTGTGCAACAGCCGCCACGCTCGCCGAGTATTCAGCAGCTGTAGCTGTTCTCCAGACTTCCATCTTAACCGCCACAGGAATCGCAACAACCGCCGCAGGCGATACTGTAAGCTGGTTTTCAGTATCGACCGACACAACATTATAAACATCATATGTTACGCCGCCTCTGCCGTCAGGTCTGTAATTGATGTGAACCGAATCGCCGGCCCTGACATTATGAGTTATGAACGTCGCGCCGGCTGATGTAAGCGTAGTGCCTATCAGCGTGGCTGTAAGATCGGCTCCCGCGGAAGTAGCCGTGTAATAGGCTGCATATCTCGCGGTATCTATGCCAATCCAAGCCTTGCGGAACATAGCTACTGTAGGCTTGGCCATATCCTGGACATGCGCCTTGATGACGTCGCCGACTGCATTGGACGTATTGTAGGGCACCAGCCCATAAGTTTCCTCAACCTCGGTCAGTTTCTCGCATGCGGCTGAATAGCCGTCGGTGTCATCGGTGGCCACCGCGATATAATAGACTGAAGTGCCGGCAGATTCGCTGAGCGCCGCATAGACCATCAGAGCCAGTGGGTTGGATGGATCGACCGGGCCGAGTGTGTCTTCCACGGAGCTGAGCTCCGAAATTACACTGACCTCGTTGACCAGGTCTACCAGCAGCTCCCTGTATTCCATGTAAAGATCGCCGGACAGAATGTCGAAGGCCTGGGCGTACCCCAGATAGGTTCCGACATATTCGGCACCGGCGCCCACTATGATGCTTGTGGCGGATGCGATCCACTCCTCGGTGTCCAGCTCTATGGTATCGGTGAGCCCGAGAACCACAGTAAGAGTGTCCGTCGTAGTGCACCCAACCAGTTTGTCGGCCAGCACCAGCGTTCTGACAGGACCGTCCGCCTCGGCCGTCACATCGATGCTCCACACATCTCCGGTGACATACTGCGCGGAACCGGCCACTGCAAATGTTATACCATAATTGCCTACCGGATAAGCTCCGGCGGCGGCTATTTTGCCGTCTGTATAGGAAGCGTCATAACCGTCGGACGTACTCACTTTATAAGTTATGATGTCAGTTCCAACTACACCGCCTGATGTTATCTCGACCAGATACCTGGTGTTCCTAGCGCCTGTGTAGACTCCGCCGGACACAGGGGACGGAACCGCGTAGTTCTGATGAACTTCGACTATCCAGTAGTCTCCGACCTGCAGCCTTGTGTCGCCAGAGCTGGAAGAGCTGTTGGAGCTCTCTGAGTTGGTCTGGCTGGACGAGCTTTCCCCGGACGAGCTTGAGTTGGACATCGAACTGGAGCTGGAATTGCTGGAACTGGACGAGCTGGCCGTCGCCTTAGAATCAGTGATCGTAAACGTCGCACCTCTTGTGCCGCAGTTGTTGGCCACTCCGCTGGCGTTCAGTGTAAGAGAGCTCACATTATCAGTTCCAGACGCAGAAACTATCTTTACAGTGGTGCCGCCGACAGTGCCGTCGGTGCTTATCACTGTGCAGGTGTATATCTCATTGGTATGACCGTCGGCCAACCCATCATAGGCCGCGGCGCTGCCTGTGACCAAAAAATCGGGGGAGGCGATATTGTTGGTTACCGTAACCGCTAGAGTGTCCGCCGCGGCGTTAGTGGAGGCTGCCGTCGCCGCGCCTGTGGAGGCAGCGACCACATCAGCGTCGAATCCCGCAACCTGCGTCTCGACCGAACTGGCCCCCCAGGACACTCTGACATAGTCGCCGAGAGCCACGTCCCGGGTACCGTACACAGAGCTCCTGTTGTAGCCGTTGGCAGTCTTGAATATCAGAGAAGCGGACCTGACCTTGTTCCCATCGTCCGCCACAAGGCCGCCAGCGGTCACAAACGAATGATACCGGAGAACAGCGTCTTTCACGTATATTTTGGCGGAAGAAAGGTCCACAGTGCTGCCAGCATGCTTGTCAGGCCACGCTGCATAGGTGTTTCCAGATACTGCGTCATACGCGCCAAGCAACGCCCGCTCGTCAGACTTCTCGAACCTGTGGAGTCCGTACTGCGGCGCCAGTATGCAGGCATACAACGGAAGAGTATTGGACGGCAGAACAGAAACGAATTCCTGATGGATATTCAGCGATGGAGGAGTGTAAGGCATTTTTATGTCCTCATTTAAATTTTATCTTCAATATATATCCGCCCGCACCGTTTGTCCAGCGAGCCTGCTTTATAATATATTAACACTGCTCGACACCTTTTTCAAGATAGGGGCTATCGGCTGCAGAACCCAGCTGTGCACGATCTGCCATACAAGGGTCACCTGAGTTACAAAATAATCCTTGTCATCCTCCATCTTCACGGCCGGCGCCATGGATTTAACTTCAAAATCCCCGAACTTAAGGTCATCCTGTATGACCGGTGAATATTCGAGCATCCGGTAGAACACCTCCTCCGCTATCGTCTCGCTGTTCAGCGCCCCCTTGGCGCAACAGAGGATCGAGTGCGCGCCGCGTATAACCCTGAGATGATTCTCGCCCCTGTAATTTCCGTTCTGCTCCAAATGAGTAGTGGCCTTTCCGGCAAGATTGAACTTGGCCGCCATGCACTCATCCCTTTTTACAAACACAGACGGTGACTGCTCCAGCAGCCGGGTGTCGTATTTATAGCCGGGCAGAATATTTATCCTCGTAGTCAGAGGATCGATGTCCGTGTCGCTGTCGGCCCATAAAAAAGCTCTCAGCTGAGAATTCCTTATATTGGCGGGATCCGCAAAATGGGCCTCCAAAAGCCGGACAAAGACACCGGTGGCGATCACCGGCGTTATCCCGGTGCTGCTCAGCGATGAAGGCTGCCGGTCTACACGCTGGCCGGCTCCCCACGCAGGTTCTGGATTGCTAGGCATTGAAATCTCTCCAAAAGTTCAACGCGTTGAAACTTCAATAGTCGTCCTTGCAGTCCAGCCCCCTGCCCCATGTATGCTCAGTGCCGCTGCCGGAAGGACTGGCAGCCGGCGGCGTGTCGGCCTTGATGTTCATCTTCGCCGAATGAGCCACATCCGTCCTGGGCAGCTTTCGAAGCGACACCACCCCTATCAGAGGGACCCCCTTCATGTCAGCCACCACGTTTATGGTCTGGATTGTAAATCTATCCCCTGTGCGGGCATCCATCCACAGATCATAAGCCTTGACCCACGGATATAGAACAATTCTGGCGATGGACTGCGTCTGCTGCTGAACACCCGTACCATTGGCGCTGATATCCCGTTTGACGGCATACGGCTGAAATATCGCCGGCATATCTAGCGGAGCATAATATCCCCCCACTATTCCAACCCCGAAGCAGATCGTGCAGCCGGTGTCGACGACATCCCTCAGATCCCAATCTCTGCACGACGGGCAAGGCCTGCCCCACTCTTTTCGGGACAGCAGCACCCCTTGCCGCCCTCCCTGCCGCATATTCAGATATTCCTTCCGGCATATCTCCCGGGCTATGCGATAGTCGGACGGGCTCCATCCTTCATATGCAGCCGTCGGCTTGGAATACACCCAGCTGCCGCTCGAATCCTTGAATCTAACCCTGTAATAAGTGTCCTTGTCCTTGCCCCAGTTCCATTTGACGGTATCGGTGTAGTAGCAGTCGTCTGTTATAGGGCCGCCTATCTCCTGCCATTCGCCGGCCTCCCGGGCCTTGTCCACATAAAACTGGACAGAGGCAGTAGGCTTGAACGAAGTTCCTTCCATGTCCCAGTGTAGGATCTTTTCATTTCTAAAGTTTACATACACCTGAAGCTGATGAAAGTAGCTCATCTGAAAGACCTTGATCCTACCACGCCGCAGCACAGCGACATATTTATTTCACGCTTCTTGGCGCCTATGAACAGTTTCCATTCGCTCAGCAGCTTATCCGACAGCACGAGATAAGGGTTGGCCTTGTTCTTGTCGTCTATGGTTAGACCTCCCGCAGAGTACGCAAGCTGGTTCCTCGCATAATGCATGGCGGCGGACGCCAGCAGATAACCTATAGTCGCCTTAAGCCACGCAGACCTGTATTCAAACGTGGCGTAGCTGTAAATTCTGACTTCGGGCGGGCTGTCGTTCCACTCGTCCACTGGCCGGGTTATGGCAAAAGCTATTTCGGTGTCAGAAAATTCCACATCCTCCAGAAGCGTGTTGAAAGCCGGACAGATATCCCTCATCGCCAGCCTGACCTCCGGTATAGATATCGGAGCGTTGACATCGAGCATAGGGCTGTTAAGACTTCTGGTTATACTGAGATAACAGGGAAACTGAGCCACCGGATCCTCGGACTCTGAAGACACTGAATCATAGCAGACAAAACCCCCCAACCACATCCCTGAATATTTCAGATCCCGCGGCTTGAACTTAATCCGGACCTGGCCGCGTGCCGCATCTACTACAGTCACACGCTTTCTCAGGTAGTCGGCCACCGAACCGCGGCGCTCCTTGGCGACAAAGTCGATGCTGGTGTAGTCCGACAGAGACACAGGCGTTTCACCACAGAGATTGTCGTACAGGGTCACGTCTATTATCTGCTTAGAGTCGGACACCAGGTTTATTACTGGCCAGCCGTACCCGGACACTGCCCGGCCTCCGCCGATATTAGATCCTGGCCCTGAAGGTCCTCCACCTCCCGTGGCCCCGCCAGAACCCGTCCCGGCTCTGGCAAGACATATTCCTGGAAAAGCCATTATACGCCTCTGGCTGTTAAAATTCTGCTGGCTATATCCGTCGCAGCCCTAGACCCGTTTTTTATCACAATCCCGTAATCAGACTCTCCTACCTTTGAATACCGAGAGCAGGCCAGCAGCGCCCTTTCCGCAGCCCTCCTGAAATTAGGCCTCATGCGCTCTCCGATCACAATCACATCAGAGTTGTACGCGCAGGCTTTATATATTCCGGCCACCGCGCCGCTGTCCTCTCTAACCGAAACATCTGGAAACATGCGTCTAAGCGCATACACACACCAGGCGTCAGTACTGATGCAACTTATTGTCATGCGCCACCACCACCACGATGCTGCTGATGACACCACTCCTTGGTGACATACTTGTCCTGCAGCTTTTCATTAAGATCAGCTATACTCTGGTTCATCTTGACCAGCAGCTGCTCTTTGCTCTCGCTCTGTACAATGCCCAAGCTTTTTATCTCTTCAAAAAGATCGGCTACATCCTCGCGCTGGTCCGCCTCCAGTCTGTTTATACGGTTGACAATAAACCACACAGCCCCGCTGATGCAGAACGTAAACACGGTTAAAGCTATGTTTACAAACTCAATCCATGACATACTACACCCTTGTTATATTTACAGCGACAGCCACCGCCAGGAGAGGCTATGCGCAGGTACAGTTTAATCTACAGCCGCCAACACGCCGTGTCAACCTGACGCAACCACCATTGCAATCAGAGCTATTGCCGCCAGTCCTAGCAGAGTCATGGAAACGACCATAACCCAGGCCACGGCCGCATCATAATCCTTGTCTTTCATTGCTGTTCCTTAACTTTGAATTTAACTCGCAGCGCCTTGACAGCAGCTCTGTTGTGCCGGTTCCAAACAGTCCACCCAAACGCCCTTACCGCCCTGTATATAACAAGCCGGGCCCACAGCGACACATCCAGCACCGTCATAGCCTCATAAAAAATATCGTCACAAAGTTTTCTGCTGTCTTTATACTCAATAGAATAAAGCCAGTCGTGCAAAACCGCGGCCTTGCCGTACTTGCCCCACGGCGGGAAGATGGCCCAGAACGCCCTAGGCACCGAAGCAAAGTCCGTAATAAAACCGGCAGGAACTCCGATAACCTCATTCTCCGCGCCGGTCCGATAATATTCGAAAGGCTGCCTAAGCTCCCACTCCCGCCCGTTCGGCATAGGCGTAACGACCAAAGGTGTGGTGAAAGAACTCATTCGATCCGATCTCCATCTACAGTTATGTCCTTACCGTCTGAAAAAGGGTTATAGACTTTAAAAATCGGCAGATCTATAATAGCCTTGGAATCAATCTGGACTTTTATATGGCCTTTTATAACACCGCCACCGGATTTCATATACACGAACGTCTTACTGACCGAATCACTGAAGCGCAACGGTTCCTCGTTGTAATAAATAGCCTCTGAATTCTCCGTCATAGGCATGTCGATAAGCCAGTGGCTACCAAATCCCAATATCACCTGCTGGGGAAAAGGCAGAAAGCTTCCGCTCTCAGGGTCTACACCCAACACTACTTTAAACGCCTCGACTTTGCCCCCAGTGGCAAAAGATTTGTGCATCAGGTTCTGGCACCCTGACAGCATCAGTAGAGAAAATATCAGTACGGCCGCATAGATCTTGAGCATAACACCCCTTTCTGGTTAATAGTCTACTACCGGATCTCCGTCACCAAACACATAATCAGTACCATCCATAACTCCAAAAGTTTCCATCTCAGAGCTGCTGCTGGAGCTGGAGCTGCTGTGCCCCAGAGAGCTTGAGCTGCTGTACCCAAGGGAACTTAAGCTTGAGCTGCT
>DYLS01000052.1:29876-31313 GCA_020721965.1 Blastopirellula marina
AGCTTGAGCTGCTGGAGCTGTCTGAAACCGGGTGGCCGGCCAGCAACGGGTTCCATACGCCGTGGGCAAACCCAGCGCTCTTGAAACTGGTATTCTTTATAGGCATCTATCACGATCCGGGCTGCACACATAGGCGTTTAACCACAGCCGGAATCCCGTGGATAGCCCAGATCTCCCCGTAATACATATTTATGTTATTAAGCTCGAATGCCCCTCCGTTAGGAGAAAGGTAAATACCCTTGCCAACCTCTGCAGGGCACACGCCGGCGTTGCTTTCGCATAGCGCCAGATATATCGGGGTGTCGGACGCATTGACACAAGCCCAGAATTTTCTGAACTCATTGGCGGACGCCACCAGAACTCCGCTAGAAGTGACATCATAGCCCAGGGGTGCTCCACCCCCGTGCGACACGTGAAGATTCGACATTGTCGGCTCCTATCTCGTTTCTACTAATATAAGCCGCATTATGACATAGGTCAACCTGTTTTTGTCATCACCCACTTTTCTGCGTCTTCCCTAGTAAGACCGGCCTTTATATCCCACTCGATGTACATGCCCTTGGACCGAATACTGGAAGAAGGCCCACAGGCCGCCGCCACCTCCGCCACCGCTTCTGAGAAAGGCTTGTGTGGAAAACACGTCAGCTTGCTCTTCGGATTACAGTTGAATATGGAATACCCGAGCTCGTCCGCATATTTCTTTACTCCTGGGCCGTATTCAGAAATTATCCGTGCGTAAGTATGGTTGTTGTTCTTTATCGCCTGGCCAGTCCGCCCTTCGTCGAAATGATATTTTCTGTCGGGGGTCATGTCCAGATCCACACCCAGCATGAACAGCCTGCGGAATCCCATTATAAACGGAATTCTGATGGCCGGCAACAGCACAGTCCGGCAGCCTCCGAAATCCTTATGGCATCCCCAGTTGATAGAGCTCTCCGTGAAAAACCGGTGGCTGGCGAACTTTTCATTCCTCAGATACCCCAGTACATTAGGACAGCTGGCCGGTGTCTTGTTGGCAGGAGCCCATCTTTCGTTGTCCCATAGAGGCTTGTCGAAAGAGGCCATCGGCACAAACTTGGTTATAGCCGGATTGTTCCATATCTGTATAACAAAACGGCTGGGTTGGTCCACACAAGTCCAGAAATTAGGAGTTATGCCTTTCTGCAGCAGAGAAACAGGGCCGTTGTTGACAGCGATGATCATAACCCCCGGAGTTTTGAGCAGCTCCAGGTCGACGTCGGCAAGACTGGGCCCGTTTGAAACCAAAAAACACGCAGCCCCCTGATACAGCCCTGTCATATCGACAGGAGCACGATATTTGTTGAAGAACATAGGCACATGCTCCCCGTACTTCGGATCGCCAAACTTAAAATCCCTGTGCGCCTTGATGTCATTCTTGTCCTCTCTCATTGGCGTCATTCTTGGTGACATAGATCC
>DYLS01000189.1 GCA_020721965.1 Blastopirellula marina
GTCTATATTGTGGTGTTCTGTGGTCGCTCTACAGACCCCCGTGAATGCTCACAGATCGCCTGCGGAAAAGCCGAGTTGCCAAGGCGGCGATGAGGTGATACAATAGTGGTACGATGTGGTAACTCAGCGGAGGTTTCATGATGATCAAGACCTTGACGAAACACGGCAATAGCTACGCCCTGGTGATCGAGAAGCCGATCCTCGAACTGCTCCGCGTCTCTCCCGAGACCCCATTTGAGATCGTCACCGACGGGCAGTGCCTGGTGCTGGTTCCGGTCCGCGACACGGCGGAGGAGAAGAAGTTTCAGAACGCGTTGGACATGGTTCACAAGCGATTCGGTCGTGCGATGAAGCGACTAGCGGAGTGATCGCCGCCCATGCCGCCACTCTTCGTCGACCTGGATCGCGTCCTGCGCACGCACCTCAGTTTGATCCAGCGGTACGGAGGCGCCGAGGGAGTTCGAGACATCGGGCTCTTGCACTCTGCAATTGCGATGCCCCAGGCATCGTTTGGGGGCGAGTTCCTCCACAAAGACCTCTTCGAGATGGCCGCGGCATACCTCTACCACATCGTGCAGAATCACCCGTTCGTCGACGGCAACAAACGGACAGGGGCGGCCACAGCCATCATCTTTTTGGCAATCAACGGGATTGATCTCGACGCCGACGAGGAGGGGCTGGTCGAGGTCACCTTAGCCGTTGCCGCGGGCGTCGCCGGCAAGCAGCAGGTCGCGGACTACTTCCGCTCGATCGCTCATTGAGCCTCCTCGCAGACCACGGCGGGGACGGTGCCCGGCTCGCGCTGGGCCTTCTTGCCTGTGAAGTTCTCGAACCGCTGGACGATCACGTCGCAGTAGAGCGGGTCGAGTTCCATTAAAAACGCCCGCCGATTCGTCTGCTCGGCCGCAATGAGCGTGCTGCCGCTGCCGCCGAACAGATCGAGCACGTTCTCGCCAGCCAGCGACGAATACTGCATCGCCCGCACCGCCAGCTCGACGGGCTTTTCGCACAAGTGGACCCCGCTGGGGGCAAGCGGAAGAACCGGAGGAACAATTCTCCTGTTTTGGGTCGGCCCTTTGTTGAGGAGGATCCGCTATGGCAAGTGGGAAACGATGGGGATCGTTGGAGGCGTTCTGGCTGGCAGGGGTGCTTCAGGTGGCCGGTGGGTGCGGCGTGGAGTTTGAGTCCGGCCAGTGGGTGCGGGTAGTGCGGCCGACTCGGTTGATGGTGGAAAGCGAGGAGCGGGGGCGGCTGCCTCAAGGGACGCTTGTTCCCATGAAGGCTGTGCAAGGGGAACGCGTTTGGGTGGAGTGGGAAGGAGAAAAGGGGTGGCTGCGGGCCGAGGATGTGGCCCCTCCGCGAGTTGGCCAGGAGGGGGTTTTGGAGTTTGATACCGGGCCTGCCTTGATGCCGCTTGACCTGGTAATGAGCGAAATGGGGGGCCATTTTGCCTACGTGGGGGTCATGCCGACCGGCGGGATGTGCGTCGTCCTGGACGGCCAGCCTGGGCCAACATACGACGCGATTGCTCCAGGTACGTTGCTCATCCGGGCGGATGGGGCCGTGGCGTATTATGCCCTCGAAGGGGATCACTGGGTCCATGTGCTGCGCCTGCCCGAGGGGCAATAACGTCGCACATGGGGGTGGCTGGGGTTGCACGTCAGGGTGGTCGGGGTTGGGTGGCTCGCACGGCCGATGTGTGCCCGAAACTGACTGCCGAACGCGCCCTCGGTGAGCATTATAAGCATACCATCGCCTCTTGGAAATACAAGTAGGGTAGCCCGTTGACTTCTTCTATAGCGAACAGTACGCTGTTGGGACTGCTGGTTCCGAATCCGGGAAGCGACCGCGTTGGCGTTCCCGCTTGCGCTGCGTCGTTGTGCGCCCGACTGGCAAGGAATAGACTGTCACCAACAGCCCCCTGCTGCCTTGGTTAGGGGGTGCCGTGGGGCAACCTGTCGGCGTGGCGTGGCCGATTTGTAGCCATCCGTGCGCACTGATCGCCGAACTTCCGCATGAGGCTGAAACGTGAATCCAGATGCCAAGGTTGTTAGCGACGAACTCGCAACGGTGAGGAACCAGGCGAACGAGTACGCCGTATTCCTCAAGAAGCTCAAGGACCGATTAGCGCGGGCTGAGAAAGCCTTGGCAGAGAAACCGGCTATCGTCTCTCTGCTATCCGCGCTCGTTTCAGACCTACAAGGAATGAAGTCCGAGCCGCCGCGCCCGGCGGTATCGCAGTTGGTCCAGTCGCTTGAGCAGCGCGTACAGGAGCTTCGGCAACGCTTCCAGGATTCGTTTCCTGCCGACCTTCGGCAACAGTGCGAAGCCGCGCGATTGACTTTCGCCAGCTTGCCGGATGGCTTCGGCGTTGGCCCCTTCCAGGTGACGGCGAATTTCTCGAAAGAGATCGCGTCGTTCCACTATGCGAAAGTGAGCCTGGGAACGGATGTCCCGCTCACAGCCAAGGGCATCGTCGATCAGGCGGCTAGCCTGAAAGCTTCATTGATTGATGCTGCTGTCGATCTCGCCAAGTTTGGCGATGACCTATACGAGGCCATGCGGGTGGCAACGGCTCGGCATAAGAAACCCGCAAAGGCGGAGCTTCGGGTCGAGCTTCCGTTGATCTTCCGTGAAATGGTGTTCATCCGGCAGCCCCCTGGCCTTGACGCGAAAGAGAAGGCCGCAAAGAGCGAATACTCGCTGCCAAGGTTCGTCGTCGAACTGAAACAGTTTGTGCAGTCCGAAAAGAACACCGGATCAAGCCGGCCGTTTCGCCCTGAGCCGGCCGTGATTGAGAATGCAAAGAACCCGAAGAAATCCATTTTCATCCCCCAAGACCTTTCGCGTGGCTTCGGGGAGGGGAGCTATTATCAGGCCGTTGTTGTGCGGCAGGATTAGCACGACGCCTCGACCCCGAGCTTTCGATTGGAGAAGCCGGAAATGCTGGACAAAGTTGATCGCCGAGCGGCTTCCCGGATCATCCACAGTCTCGCCGAATCGGGCCAGCCGCCCAAACTTGGTGCGTCGCACCTCAACGTCGGGACCGAGCCGATTATCCGGCGGCTGCGGAGCGATTATCTGGAAGACCTCTTAACGCCGTATGACGGGCAAGACGGTGGCGGAGCCTGCAAATGGATCGAAGCGAACTACGGTAATGGGAAGACGCAGTTCCTTCGGTGTATGCAGGAGGAGGCTTGGAATCTCAACTACGTGACGGCGTTCGTCGAGCTGTCCCAGGACGAGTGCCCGCTTGATCGGCCCGAGCGAGTCTACGGTGCCGTGGCCCGCTCAATTCAGGCAAGACCGCTGACGCCTGCGGACGTTGACCGGGGGTGCGGCATTGATGTCATGTTCCAACAACTTCTGGACCGGAAGTTTCAGGGAGTGCTCTCGGGGAATCCCAACGGTGAGATTAGGGCGCAGGCAGTCGCGTGGGTGGAGAGCAGCTTGGAAGCCACGCCTGTCGAAAGCACAGGGTTTCGTACCGCAGTGGTTCAGCATCTCCTTGCCAAGCTGAACGGAGACACCGCGAAGGCCAGCCTCGCTGCCGTTTACCTTCGCGGGGAGCCGGGATCGGGCCAAGAACTGAAGGAAATCGGACTTTACGAAAAGCTCGACAAGTCAAGTGGCTTCCGTTTCCTTCGCTCTTTGTGCCAGCTACTTCAGCGCTCCGAGCTTGCCGCAGGTACGGCTCTCCTGTTTGACGAGGCCCGCCGGTCCTTGAGCCTCATGTCGAGCAAAGCTCAGAAGATTGCCTGCGAGAACCTGCTGCTCACGGTAATCAATCGGTGCAATAGCGGTGAAATTCCCGGCACCCTGTTCCTTTATGCCGTAATGCCGGAATTCTTCACTGAGTTTGCCACCGCTTATCCCGCCCTACAGCAGCGATGCGGACCAGGGACGCGCATCAACCTCGAAGCGTTGGAGGGAATCAAGGAGATCGACCTGCTGAAGATGATGGGAGAGAAGATCACGGAAGTCTTCGCCATCGCTTTCGAGGATGCGCCGCCAGCCGGCGCTGTGCTATCGAAAAACCTCACCTGTGTCGCCGAGCGAGCACTTCGCCAAACGATGGTGGGAAGTGGAACGCGGAGACTCATGGTGAGCACCTGGGTGCGCGCCTTGCAGCAATTCCGCGAAACCGGCGTGCAGCCTTTGTCGGCAGCAGATGCAGACCGTCTCATGGAGGGTGCAAAGCAGCAGTTGGACGCTTCGGAAGCGAAGACTGTCGCCTCAGGAGGGGAATAGGCGAATGGCCGCTGGTGTTGTTGCCAAACTTCGACACCGCCAATGGGGGCCGTGCCAACTCGTTCGAGTTGAGGCCACCGATTGGATCGTCAGGGTCGAATCGACCGGCGTGCTCTACCGCGTTCGATCCGAGGCGCGATCCCAGTTCGAGATAGTTCGTGATCTCCCGCCGCCCGTCGTCGCCGTTGGGCCGCCGGTTGAAGCGATCGTCCCAACGGCCTCTGCCGCGCGAAGAGCGCGTCGAGCCATTGAATCTCTGCGAGTCGGCCTTCCCACCCTCGACGGCAGTACGCGACAGCTTGCCGTCGGCTTCGCCGAGACCGAGAGGCTTATAGACCGCTTTCTCCGCGACATCGACGTTGACGGCGGTGGCGCGATGGTGCTCAAAGGAGAATACGGCCAGGGGAAGACATTCGCCTTGACGGTCCTTCAGGAGATGGCACAGGAGCGGGGGTTCGTTACCTCGCGAATGGAAATCGACGCGACGGAGAATCGGCTCAATAAACCACATCATATCTACCGAAACCTGATGCGGAACCTCCGGGTGCCGGGGACAAACGGCCCTGGCGTTCACGCCTTGGCCTCAATGGCGACTGATCTTCTGGCAAAGGAGTGTCCCGGCAACGCATACCAACGGGAGCAATGGCTCAAGGGAAAGATGGGGTGTTTTCCCCTTGCTTGGCTCCTATCAGACCCGAACATTATGCGGAAGCCGCACTTGCTTGGCATTCTGGAGTGCGATCCCAATTTTCCGGCAAGGTGGGCGCGGACATATCACGTCAACCCGGCACCGCCAAGGCATTGGCCAGCGTTCAACGCCGGGACACAAGGCGATTTTGCCAGCTTCGTTTTGTCTGGCATCGGCCGCTTAGCTCGCCTCCTTGGCTTCAAGGGACTCCTGGTCATTCTTGACAGATGGAGAAATGGCACGAGTTGAACTGGTTGGACCAGTCGCGTGCTGGCAACCTGCTCGGTGGACTGATTTGGGGAGCGGTTGCTGAAGAGGGACGACGTGGGGATCGGGACCGCCCGCCGATTCTGTCGCATAGCCAGCGATGCGGTGGCTATCCATTCACGACCGAGCAGCGGGCACATATCGGCGTTGCTGTAGCGATGACGCCCAGAGAAGAGGCCGCCGACCCCGAAGGAATCTGGTGTCAATACGGCCCAATCTTGATCGGAAACGTTCCTCGCTTCACCAATGATAACCTTATCCTTTACAGTTTGGCCGTGGTCCCTATCTTTGCCAAGGCGT
>DYLS01000190.1 GCA_020721965.1 Blastopirellula marina
TCCAATATTTTTCCATCGGAATTTGACAGAACAGTTAAATCTTGGATCAAGACAGGTGTCTTTCCTTCATTTTGTGAACCGACAGCAACAGTTGTCCAGCCAGTTGTGAAAACTACAAAAAGAAGAGATAGATAAACTGAATGCTTAAACCGAAACCTCATTTTCTCAAGCATAACAATGAGTCTCCTATTCTATAGTTTTGTGTCTAACAGCGACGATAGGACGGATGGCCGAAGGCCAAACGGGCTTTAGCGAGCGCTCCGTCCTATCGACCAAGCTCACCTGCTGGTAGCCGACGCCGAAAGGCGGCGGGTAACGCTCACCATAAGCGGCGGAGCGCCGTCCGCTTCATGCTGTTGTTAGCCTCCCGGGCGTACGCCTTGGTCCTGCTGCATCAGGATGTCCCGAATCTCGCCAGGGCTCCCCGCTACAGCCGATCGCCACCGACCGAATCCGCCGTGCGCGTTCACAGCCTGGCACCATTCATCCAGATATCGCCGCTTCACCCTGTCCTGCTCGGTGTCCTGTCCTTTTGTTTCCAGCACGAGGATGTCGCCGTTCTTGAGCCGCACCAGAAAGTCCGGCCGGTACTTCCGCACCACGCCGCGATAGATGTAAAGCACCTCGAACCCGAGGTGATCGTTCTTGACCCACGCGCTCAGGGCATCGCTGTCGTCGAGCGCGAAGGCATCTGAGGCTTCCCAGGTGCTGTCATAGACACAGACGTTGATGTGCGACCGCTTGGTCCGCTCGCACGGCTTGCCCGTGTACCACGTTCGCATGTCGCCGGTGGAGCGGATCGGGTGGTCGCGGTCAAAGACGGGGGTAAGCTGCTCGGTGTTCTCCTGTCGCACGGCCTCCCAGACATGTTGTACGACCCGCGACATGTTGAGCGTGATGATCAAGCGGCGGCGAAGTTCATCCTGATAGAACAGAGGCGGCGAAATCGCAATGCGGTCAGAGCGAATGAACTGCTCGACGATCCGCACCAACTGCGCCAGTAAGACCTCACGGTTGCCCTGCCAGGTGTGCTTCATTTGATCGAAGACGTTCCGCGCAGTCTCGAAGATGATGCGCTGGGTGCGAAACTCGCGCGCGAGCCGTTCCAGCTCGATCCGGTTGATTCTGGTGGCGTCGGGCTTGCCTTCCAGAATCGGAGCGAGTTCCGCCACCTGCGCAGTCTGAGCCGCATCGAGCTCGAGTACTTGCGCCTTGTCCCAATCAAGCACGAGCTTGGGCTGGAAGACGCGGTCGATGCGAACGACGTTGGGCCAGCGGATCTCGAACTCGGCCTTGGCCAGGTCCGGCTCGACGGCGGTCTTTGGGGTGGGGGGCGGCGGCGGGCCGTCTTCGCCACCTTCGTGCGGCAGGAAGGTGAAGGGCACACCGAAGATGTTGACGTATTCCGCCTCGAACAGCTCGGTTTCCTTTCCCGTCACCGGATCTGTCGTCTTCTTGGTATCGTACGATGTGCGCCGTAAGCCGCGCCCCACCACCTGTTCGCACAGAAGCTGAGATGTGAAGGCCCTCAGCCCCATGATGTGGGTCACCGTCTTGGCATCCCAGCCCTCGCTCAGCATGCCGACCGAGATGACATTCTGGACCTTCTCGCCGGGTTGTCCCGCCTTGCCCACCGTGTCCACCGTCAGGCGCAGCAGTTCCGCCTGCTCGGACTTGGTCAGCTTGCGTGCGACCGGCGCGTCATCCTCTTCTGCATTATCGCCCTCGTCGGGCGACTCCAGCGGCGCGGCTGGTTCTTCCTGCGCCTCGGCCTCGTCCAGCACCCTGGAGTCGATATGCAGGACTCGTTCCGGGTCGCACAGTTCGTCAATGTGGATGCGCCGCGAGTCGAAGGCATGCTTCACCCGCGCCGCGGTCTCGGTGCGGTTAGCCACGGTGATCATCACCGGCGGCGTCGGCAGCCCGGCATCGCGCCATGCCTTCCACGCCTCGCGCCAGTCGTAGCCCAGCAGGTAGTAGGCGTTCAGCACCAGGTCGGGCAGCGGCTCCTCCGGGTTGGCGCGGCGGTTGAGGTCGTCCTTGACCTCGGGGTCGTTGTAGATGTGGTACAGGCGCGACTTGTAGGTCTTGGCATCGGGCACGGCGTCGTCGCGCACCACCACACGAGGGGTCTTCACCAAGCCCGATTCGATGGCGTCGTTCAGACCGAAGTCGCTGACGATCCAGCCGAACAGCGCCTCCTCACTGCTCTTCTTGCCCGACGGAGCAAAGGGTGTGGCCGAGAAGTCGTAACATTTCAAGATGCCGCGCGAACGGTTCAGGCGGTCGAGCCCGCCGATCCACACCGTAGCCTCCTCGGCGCTGTCCTTGAGATCGCGTTGGCGCAGGTACTTGCCTTCGGCCTCCCAGTTGACGCGCCAGGCGTGGTGCGCCTCGTCGTTGATGACCAGGATGTTGCGCGCGTTCGCCATCTCGCCGAGCACCTCGCGGGTGTAAGCCTCGTCGCTTTTGGCGCCGCGCTTGTCCACGCTGCGGCGCTTCTTGATTTGCTCCTCACTCTCCCAGGCCAGCGCATGCCAGTTCGCTACCCGCACCTTGCCCTGGCGCAGTTTGTCCAGCAGCGCCGACGGCACGATGTCGAAGGCCTCGTAGTAATTGTCATGCGTGGCCGGCTCCAACACCGCCAGCCGCTTTTTCACCGTCAGGCCCGGCGCGATCACCAGCACGTTCTTAGAGAACCGGGCGTCCTGGGGCGCGGCCACCTTGTTGAGCACCTGCCAGGCGATGACCATCGCCATCACGATGGTCTTACCGGAACCGGTCGCCATCTTGCAGCACTGGCGCACGAACTCGCCGCCGTCACCGGGAATCTCGATGCCAACGCGCTCGGTGGCGGGTGCCTCTGTGAGCCAGATTAGCGTCTCGACTGCCTCTAACTGGCAGAAGAAGAAGCGCCGCCTGTCAAACTCTTCCGGGTCACGCCAATGCTCCAGCAGCCGTTTGGTGATCGCCGTGATCCCCGGGTACCCCGCCTCGCGCCACGCCTTGACGCGTGGGCGGATCTGGTTCACCAGCGGGATTTCCACGAAGATGCCGGGATCGTCGAAGGCTTTGGAGTCACCGGAGGCAACTACATAGCCCGCCGGTCTGCGACCTTCCACCAGGTCGAAGGTGCGCGTCTCCCGTTCGTAGCGCCAGTGTTGTTTGGGCTCCTCGTAAGGGGAATTGATGATCAGGCGGTCAATGGTCGTGCGCGGCATCGTTATGATTCTCCAACATCTGCGCGCAGGGACCTTATTTTGATTTCAGAGATCCTGCAAAGTGGTTTGGTTGGCTTTTCCAGCGTCACAAACTCATCAACGCCGGCAGTCACTGCCGCACCAACATGGAGGGCATCCATCGGGGCCACGTCATAGATGGAAGCGAGTTTTATCGCTTTTTCTGTCACTTCAAAATTGCAAGGCACATTTTCTGCCGCGTTTTCCAGAACCGCATTCATAAACTGAACTTCTTCTGTTCGTTTATTAAATGAAGGTTTAGGCAGCACTTCCAGCCGTAGAAAATCGCTCACTACTAACCGGCGGTCAGGATCGTCCAATACTTCCATCGCGCGACGGGAAATGCGCTCGTCGCCTTGAAACGCAGCGATCAAGACATTCGCGTCAATATAGGTTCGCTTCATTGTCTTCGATCTCTCCACGCCGACGTTTTAGCTCTTCGAGTACCTCATCGGCACTTAATAAGGTCATGCCCGCCTGGATCGCCCGAATGCGCAGGGATAGGAGTTTCCTGCCTAACGGAGTACGCGGAACAAACTCTTCTGTAATTTCCGGAATTACAATTTCCGTGCTTCTGTAGCTCATATCCTCTTCGCGGACCGGCAACACGAAATTGACCCACGAAGTGGCCCTGCGCCAGCTCTCGGCGATAAGACGCTCACTGCGGCCCGGCCATTGCGGGTAGTACGTCGAAAAAAGAGCTCCGTAGGCTGCCCTGACGTCCCACTCGCCGGTCAGTCGTTCCGTCAACGTCACAGTCATGACCGCTACTCCTTTTCGTACTCAGGTTCAAGGTTCTCTATTGTCTCTGATGTCAACAGGCCGAAAAACATTTCCTTTGACGACAAATGAACTTCGTTGAGGTGTTTATCAACATCAGGCCAAGACTCATTTTCTTTTACAGGCCTGAAGGAATCTATATCCAACAGAACTCCGCGGATGCTGGTGGACTCGCCGGGGATGGACGCCTCTGCCGGCGATACGATCTGGATGATATGAATCAGGTCGCCTTCCTTGATCTCCGTACGGAGTTGCACCGGCCGGGTATCGATCTTGTATTCTATCATTTTCAGTTCGAGATTCAAGCAATTGAGGCTCGGCGGCTGGTCCAGCTCAATCAGGTCAATGTATTTCAACGAGAAACGCTCCAGCCGATCAATCAACCTGGTATCCTGGACAATCTCCATGAGCGTCCGGATATCCTCTGAAAACTTTTTCCATCCCGAATAAGGGCGACGACAACTTAGAGAGACCACATGTTCGCCTATCTGGACTGCCTGGTTTTCTCCCTCCAGGCGGATCTTAGGAACGTACTTGAGCATGGGATCTCTTTCTACGATGGGTCCCGGAATATCCGCGGAGGGCAGGCGAACGACATTGGGGTACCTGTTCGGAAGCGCCTTGAACACAAGTCCGGGAAGCAAGTCAGCTATAGACGGCTTTGTGCCCGCGAAGCGGATTTCCCATACCGCCTCAATCAATGGCTCTTTTTTTAACCTTATCGGAATTTTCTTGTTCATGTTCCTTACTCCTTAGGGATTCAATTGCATTATTACAGTTCCATTACCTTCAGGCTCTCAATGCCGCGGTCATCCACGATTTTGACTGCGATGCGCTTGTTCTTACCTTGCTCGAAGGGCAGCGAGACCGTGCCGCGGTAGGCCTCGATCAACTCCTCGTCAATCTCGGCTTTCAGATTCCTAGCCAACTTTGCCCAAGCTTCATTCTCGTCGGCCATCGGGAAGAAGACCTGGCGCGGATAGAGACTGCGCCCGTCGTAGTCGGTGTCGAGCAGCCAGACGGCGATCTTGTCTTCCCCGCCCGACTCAATGCCACCGGTCTTGGTGTTGTAGTAGTCGAACCCGCGGACCTCGACAACGTATTTCCCATCTTTATCCTTGCGCACTTCCACATCCGGCTGGCCGATCAACCAGAACGATTCGTTGCTGGCGCGCTTCTTCTTGAGGTCCTCGGTGAGAAGGTCGGCGTTCATCTGCGCTTTGAGCATGGTCACGCCCGGCCAGTTGGTCTCGTCGATGTCCTTGGCCGCCTCGGGGTCGAATTGAAATGAGGCGAAAACGATGATCTTTGGTCTGGGGACCAATGTTTGCGCCTCTTCGATGGCCTGCGCTACCTGGCGCTGTTCCAGCGGTGCATGCTCCGGGCCGAAGGAGACGACGATGCGCTGCGGGCTGTAGGCCGTGCCGGTCT
>DYLS01000191.1 GCA_020721965.1 Blastopirellula marina
GCGTGGTATTTGCTGCTGGCAGGCTTCCTGTTCGTGCTGCCGGGCTGGGCGCTGTTGGCGCTGCTTTGGCCGGACTGGGACGCCCTTGCGTGGGGCGAGAGGCTGGGATTAGCCGGCGGCATGAGCCTGGCGCTTTACCCGTTGCTCTTCCTGTGGACAGAAATGATTGGCCTGCACCTGGGGGCGCTGTATGCCTGGCTGCCTGCGCTGGCCGGGCTGGGCGTCATCCTGTGGCGGTACATTGCGGGTTGCAGGGCCTGCCCTGCGACTAAAGGGAGTGTCGAAGGGTCGAAGGTCGAAGGTCACAGGTCAGAGTTCATATCCCGCATCCTGCATCCCGTCCTCCATATCGCGTTTCATGATATTACCTTACTGCTCATCCTTGTCCTGATTTTCCTGACCCGCTTCTGGGTCATCCGCTCGCTGGATGTGCCGATGTGGGGCGATTCGGTGCAGCATACAATGATCGCACAATTGATGTTGGACCACGGTGGTCTGTTCAAATCCTGGGAACCTTATGCGCCATATAACAGCCTCACCGTTCAGTTTGGCTTCCCATCCTTTGTCGCGTTGTTCGCCTGGCTCACCGGGTTGGGCAGCGTCAAGGCGGCACTCATCGTCGGGCAAATCGTCAATGAGCTGGCCGTGCTGGCTCTCTATCCGCTGGCGGTACACATTGCCAATGGAAATCGTTGGGCGGGGATCGGCGCGGTTCTGGTCGCCGGGTTGCTCTCCCCTATACCAGCCTTCTATGTTAACTGGGGGCGATACGCCCAACTGGCGGGGCAGGCCATCTTGCCGGTGGCGCTGTGGCTGGTGTGGGAGGCGCTGGAAGGCGGAAGGCGAAGGACGAACGACCGACGGTCAACCATGGATGATCGCTCACCCGTCACCCGTCGTCCGTCGTCAGGTTGGATCATCATCACCATTGCCGCCCTCGCCTTGGCCGGGATGATGCTGACCTACTATCGCATGCCGTTCTATTACGCTACGTTCGTGCTGACCCTGTTGGTTGGATGGGGGCTCCCGGGGTGGCGGCGCGATGGGCGGGTCTGGGTGTGCAAACTGGGCATTCTGTTGGCGGTGGCCGTGCTTGCAGGATTGTTTTTCCTCCCCTGGGGGCTACGGCTGGTCGGGAGCCATCTGGCGGGCGCAGTGAAAGCCGGGGTAACCAGCGGGGCACCCGTAGATGCGGTGCAGGCTGATTACCAGGCGTGGTGTAGTCTTTTTGAATATATGCCCGAGACGCTGGTGATCGTGGCCCTGGCGGGGTTGGCGTGGAGTCTGGCGCGAAAACGCTGGATGGTGGCGGCACTGGGCCTATGGGTGGCGCTTCTATCCGCTGTGATCGCCGGCGGGCTGATCCATTTGCCTGGGGCCAACATGATGCAAACCTTTGCCATCTTGATTGCCCTGTACATCCCGGTTGGGCTGGTGGTTGGGTGGATGATCGCTGAAATTGCCGGGCCGGGGAATGGGAAGATGCAACAGAGCCTCGTGGCAGTTGCTGTATTCGTGATTGCCGTCTTGGGCGCGTTGGGTCAACGTAACAATGCCGTACCTGCCACCTTTGCTATGGTCACCCGCCCCGATAACCGTGCAATGGTCTGGATTCGTGAAAATACACCGGAAAATGCCCGCTTCCTCGTTGAGGGCTTCCTCATCTACAATGGCGCTTCAATCGTCGGAAGCGACGCTGGATGGTGGATTCCGTTGCTGGCCCACCGCCAAAATACCATGCCACCCCAATATGCCATCCTAAATGAGGTTCCCATCCAGCCCGACTATACCCCAGGCATGGTCGCTTTGGTAAAGAAACTGGAAACCATCCCGCTGGATTCGCCCCAGGGTGTAGAACTGTTATGCGGCGAGGGCATCACCCACATCTATATCGGTCAAGGGCAAGGCAAAGTAGGCTTCGGTGTCGCGCAGTTATTTTCGCCAGATGAACTTCTCGACAGCCAGGACTATAGCCTGCTCTACCATCAGGATCGGGTATATGTGTTTGCGCTGAAAGCGGGTATTTGCCCATGAAAGATTATGGCGGAAGAACAAAGATGAAAAGTGAGGATGAGTCGTGATGCATATTCACCGTTGGCAGTGGCTTGGATGGATCGGAGCGGTGGGTATCATCCTGGTTGGGTTGGCAGTGGGAGCGAAAGGACCGGCAGGCATTCACTTTTCCTGGATATGGTTGTTGCCCATTATCTTCTCAGTGGCTGTCCTGGCCGCTGCCTGGGCCGCCAAGCCATATCAAGTAGAACGAACTCGCTGGATTTTGCCCTGGTACGGAATGATCCTGGCAGGGCTGGGTGTTGTCGTGGTACTCGCCTATGCCCTAACCGCCGCGACGCCAGCCGCGTGGGGGACAACGATTTTTATATTTGCGGTGTTGCTGAGTCTAGATGAAGTATTGGCTGCCTCATTCGGAAGCCTGACCCGCTGGCTTATCCATATTATGCTCGCCCTCGCCTGTGGGGGATTGACGGTCAGCCTCGCTCAAATCGAATCTCATTTTGCCGATGAGGAGTTTTTCGTTGTCCTGCAGGCGCTGGCGCTGGCAGGATACTGGCTGGCGCTAAAAGGAGTGTGGGGCTGGTTATTAGGCCGATTCCCCCGGGCACCTCTCTCCGAGACGGAGATGCTGGAGAAAAAAGCCGGAAAAATAAGTCGGCAAATTGGCTTATATTTTGACTCCCGCTGGTTCGCTCTAGCTGGCCTGTTAACTGCCACAGCGTTTTTGATATTGACTATACACAGTTATCAGCGCAGTTTTTACCCAACCGAAGCCCCGCCCTATCCCGGCATCTCCGCCGAAACTCCCTTCCTATGCGGACAGACCACCCCTGACACACAGACCTATAGCGGTCATGATGTGTTCCGCCGCCTGCTGGCGCGGATAGAGGTAAGTCCTCACAAGAGTGCGCCAGAATACGGCATGTTGGCGCTCGGCAATGGGGAAGCGCGCTGGATGCATGCCTTCCACGATAGCCTGCTTGACGAGGCCCGCCAGGGACTTTTCAGTGGCCCGGCGAACAGTGTCAAATCTATACAACACGATGCCGCCCTACGGGTGTACTACTATTCCCGGGCGCGGGTAGTCTTCCCTAGTCTGTTTACTCCTGCCGAAGATGAGACTATCCATCAGTGGTTCGCCGCCATCAATCGGAGGGCGCTGACTGTCGAATGGGTGGATTGGATGTATGCGCTGGCGTTCAGCCAACAACCGGCCGGCCCTTATGAAAATCAGGAGAACGGCGCCGGCCTGCTGGCGTTACTCGAAACGACCGGGCTGGCCGACCCAGCGCTTTCGCAACGTAACCAGGCTTACCTTAAGGCTAATCCACGCGGCTGGGCGGCTCGCTTCCGTGTCACCGACGATGCCGCCGTGTACCAGCCCGAATGGCTCGATAATGCCTTCTTCCAATCTCTGTACACCGGCGATGCTCCACCGGAAAACGTCAAACGTTCGTTCGAATGGCTGCTACTGCAAGCCATGCCCGACGGTGCGCCGCTGAAATACAATCACATTGGCTCAGTCTCGTTGAACGGGATTGCCTACCTGGGGGCGGAATTAACCGGAGACGACCGTTACTTGTGGGTCGCCGGTAGAACGATGGATTACATTGAATCTCACGGAGGATACGTTTTCGCTCAACCGGGATTGGGGGCGGAAGCCGATTTCGTAGGACGCTCCCCCACCCAGGGGTCGTGCCTAATCTACGGGGATTCGGGACTGCCTAACCAGCGAGGGCCGCTTGCCCCGGATAAAATTGTTTTCCGTGATGGCTGGGCAAAAGATTCTTCCTACCTGATGCTCAACCTACGTTTCACCGGCTGGCACCGCTACAAGGCGACGAATGACATAGTGCTGGTTTACCAGGATGGACCGCTGGCTGTCGAAGAACTGAGCGGCGAGACCTTCCGCTGGCTGCCCACCGGACGCAGCTTGTTCCGCGACAAGCGCATCCCACGCGAGAACCTGAACGGGCTGGTAGTGGCCCGCACCGGTCTGAGCGCCGTGCTGTTCACCCTGACTGGCATCGGCGGGCCGTGGGCACAGGACCCGCCCTATTACGCCAGCGTGGAAAATTTTGAGACCGGCCCAGAAATGGACACCAGCACCACCGTCATCAAAGGTTGGCGCGGCTGGGCGCACCGCCGGACAATTTACTTCTACCACGACGGCCCCATCGTGGTGGTGGATGACGCCCGCGGGCCGGACGCGTCGCCTGCGGCTGTGTTCTGGCACCTCCCGGAGGGCGCGCAAATCCAAGGGACGCGCGTCCGCCTGCGGTCAGGCGAGAATCCTGCGGAGATGGTCATTGTCCCCATCGCCGATGAAATCCACGCTGACGGAGCCGAAGTTCAGATTCAGTCGGTAGGCCATATCTCGCTGGTCACCGTGTTCCTAACCGGTGAGTGGGTGGGGGCGGAGGTCAACGGGCTGGAAATTGTCAAAGGAAATCGGCGTATTGTAATCGGTGAGGCGCAACCATGAACATTGCACTGGTCGGACCCGTGTATCCCTATCGTGGGGGTATCGCCCACTACACCACAATGTTGGCGCGAACACTTGCAAAGAGAGGCTCGCAGTTTCACGTAGTATCTTTCCGTCGCCAGTATCCGCGCTGGCTGTATCCGGGCAAATCAGATCGTGATCCCAGCCAGGAGCCTCTGCGGGTCAATGCAGAATATTTGCTTGACCCGTTCTATCCCTGGACATGGTGGCAAACCGCTCGCAGGATTGCCGAATGGGAGCCGGATGTGGTCATTCTCCAATGGTGGACGACTTTTTGGGCGCCTGCCTTTGCCGCGCTGTCATTCTTGCTGCGCCGACGAGGGATAAAAGTATTGTTCGTAATCCACAACGTCATGCCGCACGAGCCGCGTCCGTGGGACCGCTGGCTGGCGCGTCTCGCGCTGCGGCAAGGCCACCACTTCCTGGTACAGACCGTCCGCGAGAAAGAGCGCCTGCTCTCGCTTTTGCCGCAAGCCCAGACGATAACGTCGCCTCATCCGGTTTACGATATGTTTGCCAACCAGCGCATACCCGCCGCCAAGGCCAAACAACAACTGGGGTTGCCCGTAGACGAGCCGGTAGCCCTGTTCTTCGGGATCGTACGCCCCTACAAGGGACTGCGCTTCGCCATAGAAGCATTGGCGGAGTTGCGTACCCGGGGCAAGACGGTGCATCTGCTGGTGGCAGGGGAATTTTGGGAGGATGTGATGGTGTATACGCAGCTCATCGAGCAACTGGGGTTATCGGCGCAGGTCAAGATTGACAACCGTTACATCCCCAACGAGGAGGTTGGCCTGCACTTCTCGGCGGCAGATGTTTTCATCGCCCCCTACGTAGGTGGGACGCAAAGCGGGGCAGTAAAGATGGCGCTGGGTTTCGATTTGCCGGTGGTTATCAGCCGGGCCATTGTCAGCGAAGA
>DYLS01000053.1:0-25601 GCA_020721965.1 Blastopirellula marina
GCAATTCTTTACGATGGCCACCGCTGGAAAGCCCTAGAGAGTGGCACGTTTTGGCTGTCCGACACCCCGACTGTGCCGGGTTCAAGAAGTTGGGGCAACCTCATCCCACGTATCGTGACCTGGGGACGATTCTCGGAAGGACAAACAGGCCGAGAACTATACGTTTTCAACACGCATTTCGACCATCAGTCCCAATCCTCGCGGGAACAGAGTGCCGCGATGCTGGCACGCCGCGTGGCCGAGCGTCGCCCAGCAGCCCCCGTGGTTGTGACGGGAGATTTTAACGCCGCCGAAACAAATCCGGCAATTCGACTACTGAAAGGGGAAAGCTCAGGGGCCCCGATTCGACTCGTGGATACTTTCCGTCAGCTTTATCCTGACGCCGAGAACGTCGGCACATTCCACGGATTTCGCGGCGGCACCTCCGGCAGCAAGATCGATTACGTCTTCGTCGAGCCGGGGGCGCACGTTACGCACGCCGAAATCCTCCACGACTCGCGAGACGTCAGGTACCCTTCCGATCACTACCCCGTTATGGCCGAGATCGAGTGGCCGAAAACGGAATAATCCCCCTTCGTCGGCAACATCGGGCTTTTCCCACTGGCCTTTGTTCCAGCAGCGGTAAATGAAACAGATGGATTGTCCCATGAAGGCAGCACGTGAGGATAACACGTGAGGGTAGGGGGGCGGCCGCCCGCGGGCTGGGCTTCAGGGAAACGATTGATGCTACAGCACAAAGTCCGCCTGACTGCATGATAGACGCCGCACAAATTGCGAGGCGTTATGCCCCATCACCACAACGTTATGTTCCATCACAACAAGATGTTGAGCAACGCGCACAACCTTGCGCTGCCGTGCTAATCAGGCAATCCGTCGTGCTGTTCCAATAAAATCACTTCGAGCCGGGACAGGGGAGGGTAGGGGGGATCGCGTGGCCGATCGCGATTCGGCGGCAGCGTCTCCCATCGCAGGATATAGCGGCCGTGCGAGGCCTGGCCTGCGTCGGACGCAACACGAACCTGCATCGCCGGGAACGGTGATTCGACCTTCCGCAGTACGCTCGGCAAATCGTCGGTGACCCGGCGGACGTGGCGGACCGCTAACGTCTTCTCATCCAAGATCCAAATCCCACTCCCGTAACGGCCATGGTGATATTCCTGTTGGAGCAGGCCGGAGCCGGCCAGCCGAATCGGACCGGCGCTGATCTCGCCCACGATCGAGCCGCCCCCGCCGAAATCCCAACGGTAATCCCAATTGCTGAGGACGCGGATTTTCCAGCCGCCTTCCTCCCAACGCGCTGCAAAAATCTGGCTGCGTCCTGCCTCGTCGTAACGATGATACGTAACGATTGGCCGCGATTTATGATCGAAACCGATTTGATGCCCCACATTGATCATCCCGCCTCCTACCGGTGTACCGTCCACAATAACGTCTTGGTTCTCGGGATTTATCGGCAGGAAGATTGCCTTACCGGAGATGGTCTGCCAGTGTTCCAAATCCCTGGATTGGGCGTAGCAGAGGGTATGATTCGTGGCACAATCGGGCGTATCTCGCCACATCCAGCAAACGTGCCACCAGCCGTCGGGTCCCAAAATAGGCCCCGATGGGTAGGCACTCATTTCCTCGCCGCCGTCCCACATGGGTTGATCGAACAGACGTCGCCAGGTCTGAGGGTCGGCATCGTAGACGTTAAAGAACTGCCGCCCCCGCCCGCTGGCCCCATCACGGTAAAAAAAAATCAACGCGCCATCGGGACGCAGAATGAACCGTGGGTACGTGCAGCGATCCTCCTCTCGGCCGACCATGCGGTGCATCGGCTGGAAGGTCGTCACATCATCAGGCTCCGCGGTCCGGAAATACACGAGCGGTTGCACATGCATGTTTCCTGCCACATGCAGACGGCCCGTCTCGTCGCGAGCCATGACGATCCCATTGTGGCTGTCCCAGCCCACTTTGGAATCGAGTTGTACCTTCGTCCAATTGTTGTGGGAAAGGTCGCGTGCAGCGACCGTCATCACCCGATCGGCATCGTAGTAGGCCACGTACTGGCGATTGCCCACCGTCAGCAGATAGAAACCAACGGGATGGCCAGCCCAAACGCGGTCTACTTGCCAACGACCGAGGATGGTTGGCCCGTCGGAGTCGCTTGTTGCGAAGATGCAGTCGCACGAGACAACCAAAACCATGACGGCACAAGCCAAATACCGACGCTGGCGTAGCATGGTTCAATCCTTGCGCCCATGACTGGAGCATGGGGGTAAAAGGCCCATTCCGGAAAGACCGAGGCGAGCCGCGAGATCCTTCCGATCAGCCATTAGCGAGAGGCGGGAACGGCTGCATGGCGCCCCTGCTGGTAGATGCGTGCCCGCACGTCATCCACCACCCAATGGCAAACGCAAGAGTGAATGCTTTCCACCATTTCCATGTCGTCGAGCGATACATGCAGTCCTTTGTGCTGCAATCGTTTCAACGCCCCGCCATCGAAGCCTGTCATTCCAAACGTTATCACACCGTGCGAGTTCGCCCACTCCACCGCGCGAAGGATATTGGGGCTGTTGCCGGAACCGCTGATGGCGATCAAGAGATCGCCCGGTCGGGCATAGTTCGCCAATTGCTGAGCGAAGACCTGCTCGTAGCCCAGATCGTTGGCTAAAGCCGTCAACCACGCCAAGTTGGCAGCCAGGCTGATGGAGCGGATTCTTCGCATGGAACCGTCGCGCAGATCACTCTCCCGGATAACCCCCTTGGCCAGGTCTTGCGCAAGATGCGATGCCGTTGCCGCTGAACCACCATTGCCGCAAACAAAGACGTTTGCCTCTTGCTCCCAGGCGTCGAAAATCAGCCTGGCCAGATCATCCAACGCCCCTGTATCCACCCGCTGCAATTCCTGCGACAATCGCTCCATGTATTCACGAGGACCGCAATACCCACCGAGCATGAGAACCTACCTTTCTGAAGTTCTTTGTTCCACTGCTAACCATATCAGCCGAAACGATCTCACTCGCGTTTCGGCTCGGCTCTCGACCGATCCCAACCTAGCGTCAATAACCGGCCGCCACCGTGACTTACATCTGGATTTTTGCAAACTGCTCACCCACCATCTGAGAGAGGGCGAAAAACGAGAATACTGGGTAACTAGGGAAAACACGGAAATTCGTTTTCGTGGGAAACTGACTTAGGCCCACCATCTCCTGGGGGAAGACGGGAGTTGGTGAACCAACGTTGCAAAAGTCCAGTTTACATAATTGGCCACCCATCAACATCCATCTACTTGCCTTCCGACGAGGTCTCTTCGTGCCCGCCCCCGGGCCGTTCATGCGGCGTCTGGCCAGCACCAAGATTAACAACCGCCGAAGTTGACTCCACGATAAAAACCTTGCCGTCGCCCATCCGCCCCGTTCGAGCCTGCTGCACGACCAGTCGCGTTACTTCTTCCGCCCGCAAGTCGTCCACCCAAAGCATGATCTCGACTTTAGGAAGAAAGGCAAACGCATAGTCGCCACCCCGATACTCCTCGAGGTAGTGCTTTTGCCGACCAAACCCCTTGACCTCGCTGACCGAACAGGCTTCCACTGGCGCATTCTCCAGCGACCGCAAGATCCGTTCGGCAACAAAGGGGCGAACAATGGCAATGATCTGCCGCATCGGCGGTCACCACCTTCCATGCATCGGAAGAACTTCTCACCATCGGCGTGCCGGCGAAGGCGTTGCTGATGATTATCGCTTCAAGATAACGCGCCCCGCTCACGAGAATCAACCGCATCCCAAGCTCGGGAGACGCCATATCTGTACGCGGAACATGAAGCTACACGGTCCCTTGTGATCGGAGAGCTGTCCAATTTGTATCGGTCAGGGAAAAGCTGTGCTTCGCGCGGACCTTGCACCGTATCCGGCTACGCGTCATACTGTCCCGCTGGCCACTTCCAAACATGCGAGGCCGCGTCAGACAGTGGACTCGGCTCAGTCGTGGTGTCGCCGTCCAAATACGGCTTTCATTCATCATTCATCAGGAGGTATAGGGGTGTCGTCTTTCTCACGAGTCTTTTTCCTGGCCTCCATCTTCACAGGTATTTACATCTGGCAATGCCTACCCTCCGTCGCCGTCGGTTCCCAGCCTTCGGCCGAACAACCGAATAGGGATCAGCCAGCCAACGTTGTCATCATCTTCGCAGATGACATGGGATACGGCGATATCGCAAGCTGGGGCCATCCGACCATCAATACCCCGCATCTGGATCGAATGGCGGCTGATGGGCAGAAGTGGACCAGCTTTTATGTGGCGGCCTCCGTTTGCACCCCCAGCCGCGCAGGGTTGATGACGGGACGGCTCCCTATCCGCAGCGGCATGTGTTCCAACACTCGCCGCGTGTTGTTCCCAGACTCTGCTGGAGGTTTACCCCCCGATGAGGTTACCATCGCGGAAGTACTGTCCCAGCGGGGTTACGCCACGGCCTGCGTCGGAAAATGGCATCTCGGTCATCTTCCTCAATACCTGCCTATCCGTCAAGGTTTCGATCAATACTTTGGTATGCCTTATTCCAATGATATGGACCGCGTCGCGTCAGCGCCGCCGGGGCGGCAGGCATTTCTCGAACCCCGTATCTCCTACTGGAACGCCCCGCTGATGCGGAACGAGGAGGTCATCGAACGTCCCGCCGATCAAACCACCTTGACCCAGCGGTACACCGAGGAGGCGATACGATTCATCCACGCCAACCGGCACCGGCCGTTTTTTCTGTATCTAGCGCACAGTTTGCCGCATGTACCGCTGTTTCGCTCGTCAGGCTTTGTCGACCACAGCCGACACGGTCTGTATGGCGATGTGATTGAGGAGATTGATTGGTCGGTTGGAGAAATCTTGACAACACTCCGAGAGTTGGGCTTGGCGAAAAATACCTGGGTTGTCTTCACCTCCGACAACGGTCCCTGGTTGACCTTTCAGGAGCAGGGCGGATCGGCAGGATTGCTGCGGAACGGCAAGGGTAGCACTTGGGAAGGGGGGATGCGTGTCCCCTGCGTGATGTGGTGGCCCGGTCGCATCCCCGCCGGTACTGTCATTCGCGACATGGGCAGCACGCTCGATATCCTGCCGACGGCTACTCATCTTGCAGGAGCGGAGCTGCCGCAGGATCGTGTGCTAGATGGGTATGACATCAGCCCGGCCATGTTCGGTACCGGTCCCAGCCCACGCAATCAAATGTTTTTCTACCGTGGTGTCCAAATCTATGCGGTAAGGCTGGGACCCTACAAGGCCCACTTCATCACTGAAGAAGCCTACGGCAGTAACACGAACCGGCAGGTGCACGAGACTCCGCTGCTGTTCAATGTGGAAGTCGATCCGAGCGAACAATGGAACGTCGCATCAACCCACCCGAAAGTCATCGACGAGATTCGCAACCTCATGGCAAGGCATAGGGCGGAACTCCAGCCCGGCGAACCACAGCTTGAAAAAAGGATTCCGTAATGGCAAAGCATGGCCTCCCGCCTGCGAGTCGCTAACCCGCAAAACCAGCAGCGATTCCCACACGGCGATCACCTGGCGACGGGCTGAGCGCCGTAAATTGGGTTGCTGCGATCTGAGCGTGGATCTCCCCTTGCCGGGGAGACGTATCGCCACGCCAATAATTGCGTTTTCTGTTCGGCACCCAAGAATTGAGGCAGGGCTGCTATGGTATCGCTTACGGCTACCGAAGGATTGGATGGGACAGCCTCGTGTCTCAGGCGATAGTCCGCCTTTGACGGATTCACAAACAAAGGCCATGCCCAAGAGACGAGATTTTCGCTGCCACTGACTACTGAGTTGGGCGCCGAGGTGAAAGTGCCGGAAAGCCAGTTCCCGGCAACCACGCAGCAGCGGTTGTCGGCGTCACCGCGAATAGATATCAGATGTTGCCCGGCCTGATGCGATCCGCCATCGCTGACCAAATTGCCCATGATCCGGGCCTGGACGTCCGGCGTTGAGAGTTCGACGACCGGGGAAGTGAACGGCGTCACCACGGTATTGAAATACAAAAACAGCGTGCCGCTTCGACCTTTACCCCCGTCTTGACCGAAATGGATGACCCCGCGATTGCCTGAGCACTGTGCGATTTTGGCAATGATGTTGCCGCATAGCAGGGCATGACTTTCCGAAACAGCCGTCTCGGCCGCATCCACCAAATCCAGTTCGCGATTCGCGGAATCGTGGATGTAGCAGTATTCGACCCAGGTGTGGTGCGCCCGGCTTTTCACATTGTGTCCCGTCAGGCTTCCGAAGATTTCGCAAAAGCGGAGGCGGACGCTCGCTCCACCGAGGTAGAGATTGTGGTTGTATCCAGGATCCGCCGGATCGCCGTTGTCGAAGATGCGGCAATTCTCGATTCTTTGGTCGACTCCCGCCCACAAAGACCCGTCCCCGTTGGACATGATTCCCATGTCATTTCCATGTATCTCGCAAAGGCGGACGGTGACACCATTGGCTTGATTGATTCGGACCCCGGCCCCGTTGTGCGATTCGTTATGGGCACCTGAGATATTGAAGCCTTCCAGGATGCAACCGTCCGCTTCCGGGCCGAACTGAAACACCGCTCGAGGCGTGCTTCCGCAACCACTGTAATCGAATCCCTTACCGGAGACACGCACCAACCCGATGCGTTCACCATGGCTCGAATTCTGGCCGTCAGCTCCCATGCCTCGGAAGGTCAAGCGTGGCTTTTTCACCAGCAATGCTGTTTTTTCATAGGGAGCTGCATTTTCTCGCGGGTAAACAGCGATGACATCGCCAGGCGAGGCGGCTGCATAGGCGTCCTCGATCCTCGCGAAGTCCTTTCCTGGCCCGACGCTCCAAGTAGCGCCCAGCGATGTGCTGGCGGTCACGAGCCACAGGAAACCCATCCACCAGCCACGGAGACTTGCTCCCCTCCCATCGCTCCCCGCAAAGCCCCGTTCCCACGTTCCCAACATGCCATAGCTACAGCGGCGTTCCAGCGGATTGGCTATCATGAACGGCTTCCTCCAACACCTCCTGTTGTGAATGGCCTCCGCAGCCCCCAAAGGTGGCGCATTGGCTCTCATGAATGGCTTCCTCCAACACCACTTGGCTTCAAGAACGGGTCACGACGTACCAGATCGCGGCGGCACCAACCCAGGCGGTGCTGTCATGGGATGTCCAGCTCACGCCGGTCGCTTCCCCCTTTGGTCGAGTGCACGCTGATCCCCAGCTTTTCGTGGCCTTCCACATACCATCGAACATACCGTGCTGCCATGCCCGGCACGTACTCCAACTCCAACTCGGCTGGATTCTCCTTTTGTTCGCGTGGATTTTCAAAGAACGGTGAATCACTGACCAGCCCGAGGATGACTTTTTCCGCTCCCTCCAGAGCAACCCGATCCGGCGGTGTAATCTTCCTCTGCCTGTCGATGGCTGATCGTGTCGGCATCAGTCTCCGGTTTTCGACGACAGCCGTAACGCGAAGCAAGCCATTCGGCTCATGCTGCACGTCAACCTGTCCAAGGCGCACAAGCGGCATCTGCTCGGCATGATATAACACAAAGGCCATGTTGCGGTGGCACTCCTCCTCCAGCATGAATGAAGGTGGTTGCCGCCCCCAGGATTTCACAGCGCCGCCCACCTCGATTTTGCCGTATTGGGGGTGGTTCACTTCTTTCCAGGGGACATAACCTTGCCCCAGCAATAAATAACGATCGAACTCCCGCATTTGCTCCTCGCGAAGGCTGATCGTGCGATCTACCGGCCGGCCGAAGTAGTCGCGCGGGGTGAACAATTCCGTCGTAAAACAGAACACGCCGCGCATCTGATAGAGCCAATCCAGCTCGCCACCATAAACGGGGTAGAGATCCGTGTGAATGACCATGTAGCGATATCCCGGCAACATCGTTTCGCCCTTGGCCGCCAAGGCATTAAAAACCTGGATGTCGTCCGGGGCATACGGACTGTCCTCTGAACCGGGGCCTCGCAGGATCATGCCGCCGAAATTGTGAAACGATTGGGCACCGACAATGTTCGGATGTCGCAAAATGAACTCGGCCGCGGCACGATTCTCCGGCAAAGCCAAGGGATAGAGGATTGCCCCGGCTTGCACGTATTGCGGCTGCCACTGCCAAGGCCAATTCCGATTGGGATCGTACCCCCCCGGCGGATCCTCATTGATCTGGCCGTCGCCGTCGTTATCGTAGCCCTCCGTTCCAAGGATGCGGTACTGCCCAGGTTCATCGGGCTCCGCTGGGATCAGCCATTCCGGGTATTGCGGTTGCGGCTTGTATCGCCCGTTCGGATCGGCGATCCGCATCAGGGTGATATTACCGTCCCCATCCAAGTCGTCCCAGCCGTCTTCATCCACTTCCCCATCCCGGTCGTCATCGAACGGCACTTGGCCGCTGCGCGGCGTGTGCGTGCTTTGCGGCGTATGTAGATGGGCATCACGACTATCGGGGCTGAGCATAGGCACGATATAGAGCACCCGATCCCGAAGCAGCTCATGGACCTTCTTATTGCTTTCGTACGACTCTAGCAAGAACCACGCCGTGTATAGGGCAACCTCCGTCGCTTGGATCTCATTGGCATGAATGCCGGCATCGAGCCAGAACCCGGGCTTCAGGACATCCGCATCTCCACCCCGTTCCGTCACGGTCAAAAGCCATATTTCCCTACCCTGGTAGGATCGCCCGAGGGATTCCAGCCGGCAGAGCCGAGGATGCTTGGCCGCCATTTCCCGAAGCAATCTTGTGGCCTCTTGGTAATCGTGATAACGATTCCACGTGGCTTGGACTCGGGGTGACGGCGGCGCACCCATGACAGGGTACGGGGGCTCGCCGGCGAGGGCAGGGGGGAAAGTTATGATTAACCCCAGGAAGGCAGCCGCAACTAGCGGCCGGGCCGTCTGTAGGTATGTCCCAAACGCGAACCTTCGCATTCTGACTACTCCGCGTTTTCTTGATTGTGCCAGCAAAAGGATGCGTCCGTTTCACTCACCGATCATGCACCGATCATCCCCGATCATCAATGACTCACCAGACTCGTGAGCCTTGCGATAAACCTGGCATGATTCGCTTTGACTACCATGTATTTTTTTGACTACCATGTATTTTCTGATATTCTTTCGGCGGACGACTCGATGGTCTTGGAGGCTTTGCCGACGTGCGGCGATTGGGCCGTGATCTGCACACGCAGGCGGCTCACGTCGTCCCGACGGCGCAGAATCCAACGCAATTCTTGTCTTCCCCCGCCACCGGGCAGAGGATCGAGGAGCGTCTTGCGAAATCCTTGGATCAACTCCCAGCCTTCCCCCGCCAACTCCACACGGATAGGGTAGGGTTGACCGTTGACCTCCCCCATCTTGGGGACCGTGGGCATACGTCCCACGTTTTCTACCTCCACGGTAAGGCGGTAAAGCCCACCGCCTAGTGGTTCCAAAGATGACCGCGCAATACGGAGTCGCGGCAAAGACTCCATCAAGTGCGCCACGAAATGGGCATGCTTCTCGGCCAATTCGTCCACCAGATCTGGCGGCGGATTCCACTGGGCGCCCGGTAGGAAACCGCCGATCTCCACCTCTCGCCCCGGAAAATCCGGGTGCTTGTAACGGCGCCAAGGGACGAATGCCTCTTTCCCCTGAGATTCCCAAAAGGCAAGCACCGCTCGCTGAAAGGCCCCGCGTTTGTCGTTGTCCTTATTTGTATCTCCGGCTTGCCCCCCGTTCGCCCCTTTGCCTGCGGTTCCCTCTTTATCCGAGTCTTCCCGAATTACGTGTTGTTGATCCTCCGCAGCGTCGCGGTTCGTGTCCTGTGCTGATTTTGGACCTTCGGATTCCGAAACGTCCTCCCCGGCCATTTCTTGATCCGAAGAAACTTCAAGAGTCTCATGGCTTGGCGTCTGGCCAGGCTGATTGGTATCGCTTGCTGGTACCCAAGTTCGAGCCGCAAAGGCCCAACAACCGGCGTGGAAATAGGCCCAAGCGTAAAAGGATCCGCCTTCCCCCCGCGATTCCGCATCTTGCGAAAAGCCCGTTCGCTCTCGGTAGAACTTCGCCAGGGGATCGAAGTACACAAAGTCGTCTGCCAGGATGCGTTTTTTCACCTTTTGAGCCTCGGCAGAAGCTTCCGGCGTCCATGGTTTGAGCATGTTGTCTTCCAAGCCCAGCACCACGACGGCAGCAATGTTGCCTTGATGGAGGACGAGATCGGCCAAGGCCTGCGTCTCCGGATCGCTCACCTGCCAGGGTCCGGCGTCGCCGGCAAAAAATGGGTAATCGAACGGAAAATTGCGGTTGAAGGCCGTTCCGCCCGGCGGATCTTCGTTGACAGTTCCGTCGTGATCGTTGTCGACGCCCTCGGAGATCAGGCGATAGCGAGGTCTGCCCACATCCCCCGCCTCGAAATGCACCATGACGCGATGATCGTGAGGATGCTCAACCCAATCGCCTTCCGCGTCCGCGATTCGCATCATCACAATCTGCCCATCGCCGTCGAGGTCGTCCGGTCCGTCTTCATCGATCCGCCCGTCCCCGTCCTCATCCCATGGCCGGGAGTTACGGCTGGTTTCCCATCGCGGGGCTGCCCAGGCCTTGGCGTAGGCATCAGGTGAAGCAACCGGTAAAAGACACAGCGTGTAACGGTCCAAGTTTTCTTTCCACGGCCCGCCCGACTCGGCATCAGAAATCACCTGTTCCGTAAGGCTCAATGCGATGGCCGCGGAAGAGAATTGCTCCGCATCGGCGCCCGCGACCAAAAGGACCGTCGGCTTTTGGTCAACACGACCTGTTCCCAATTTGATCAGGGCAAGGGGCCGGTGTCCTCGAGTTTTCGCGAGGTATTCGAGGCGGCAATAGTCGGATTTTGCCGCCAGTGCGTCCATGCGCTGGCCGATCTGGTCCAGGTCCGGAAAGCCCTCACGTGGATCCCAGGCATTCGCCGTCGCGACACCGGCCAGAACAATCCCGGCGAAGATACCCGAAAGTGCCGACAGAAGCACAACATGACGCAAACCGCGAGACCAGAAGAAATCGTTCGCACTCACTGGATATGGCATCGCAACCTCTTTATCGCAATCCCTTTATCGATTCATGGACGTACGGGCCAGGAAGTCTGCCGAGTGCTGAAACCATGCTGCCATTTGGATTCCCAAAGCCCCCCCAAAAAACAGGGGGCGACCGCTGACTCGCCCTGTCTCAACCAGACTTCCCGGCTTTCCAGAACTCACATCTCTCCAAATGTTAGCACAAAACGCTGTCACAGTAACCAAGCCCTTATCTCATATTCGCTGCTCTACGCATCATGAGCATAACATGCATATATGCCCGATAGCCTATAACGCGTAGTCTTCCAGGAACAATTTGAAGCGGTCGATTTGGCGCTGGGGGATTTGACGCCGGGTAATTCTTGGATGGGGGGGCGGCAGTGATTGTGGAACAACGCTGCTGGTCTTGCCAGCCATTCTTCCCTCGTACTCTTCCCTCGCCTCGAACGTATTTCGTGATTCGAACACTCGGTACTGTTTTTCTGAATCCTGCCCCCCCGGTGGCCTACTCTCATGGGACACGCCCATTGAGGCACAACATATAGCGATGACAGCGACTTCCAGACGCAACGTATAGTTGTGTGCAATGGCGATGGGGCACCACAAAAAATCCTCCAAGTCGTCGATACGCACTGGAATGCCTTCCACCGGCGGTGTGCGATACAATGAGGGCTTTCCACGAACCCACAGATGGTTCACCCGGGGAATGAACCGGGTCGTTCCTGCGTTCTCCCAACGATGTTGGACAAATGCTCGCCATGATTCTTGGGGAAATCATAATCCTCGCCTGGTTCTTCGTTATAGGAAGCGTCCTGGGGAGTTTCTTGAACGTCGTGATTTACCGCGTTCCGCGACGCTTGAGCCTTGTCTATCCTCCTTCCCGCTGTCCGGTTTGTCTGCATCCCATCCGTTGGCACGACAATATCCCGATCCTAAGCTGGCTATTGCTCAGGGGGCGTTGCCGGGATTGCGGTAGCCCGATCCCGAGGACCTATCCCATTGTGGAGGCAGTAGCGGGACTAAACGTGCTCATCATTGCACTAAAAGGCGGCGGGGGGCACTGGGTGCCGATCTTGGACGCCCTCTTGCAACGGGGACTGCTCTCACCAGCCCTCGTGGAAACGGTAGTCTTTGTCGCCATAAGCCTGAGCCTTTTGGCTGCGGCTCGGATGCTCTACGACCGCCAGCGAGTGCCGATATTGTTTTGGGTGGTGCCGATCGTGTTTGGTGTATTTGGCCCGTCGATCGCTTGGGTCGGCCCTGGCAACAGCCCACCAGACAGCCCATCGGTCGGCGCACCGGTTACCAACTGGAAGACGCCACGGAGAGCGACGCAATCTGCGGCAACTAGAGAAAAAAACCTCACTAATTTCCCGGGTTCCGCCTGGAAGCCGTTGCTGTCGCTGGCTTTTGGTCTCGCAACCGGAGTGGTACTCGATCTTTCGTTTCGCTCGATTCGCCTGGCCTGCCCCGAGGAGGACAAGCCACGAAAGGGTACCACAGCGAATCTACCAACGAATTCACGAACCCGTAACACATCGCCCCATCCAGGACATGCCGTTGAGAATGCCAAGCCACTTGCTAGGCATTCGGCCTCTGGCTGGGAGTACTCCTTCGCATGCACGATTTGTGGTCTGACTCTCGGCAATCCGGTCCAAATGGGATTCCTGATGTTATCCGTGGCTTTGATTGCGGGCGTTTCGTTTGCCGTGAGCAAACGTCGGCTCACATCCGGGACCGAAGCGAAAAAGCCTCTATCTCTTCCGGTAGCAACCGAGGGCAAGCAGATTCTTGGCGCGAACCTGGCCCTGCGATTTCGCTCTGTTCCCATGTTTTCTCTTTGGCTATTGTTTTTAGTTTGTGCCGTTGTGCGGTGAATGGAAGGGGAGAGCGGGCAGCCGGGCTTCCGTTGGCTACCGCCACCGGTCTCAGGTTCTTGCCAGCCATCGGATCGAAGCGTGCTCGATAAGCTAGGATTTCTTTGGAAGACGGCGTAGCTACCAGCGACAAACCTAATAGATCATGCGCAAATGGAAGAACGCGAACGTTTGGCCAATTTGAAACGGATTTTGGAGTCACCCAGTTATCGTGTGGCTTATCAAGATCTCGACTTCCTTACAGACCCCAAACTCCGTCCGACACGGATGGAACTGGAGCTGCTAAAGCCGGAGTTGGCCTTTGAACGGCTCAACATCACGGCTACCATCGTAGTCTTTGGTGGGACGCGAATCGTGCCGCGTGCGATGGCGGAAAGAAGTCTTCAGCAAGCTCAAGCGCGTCTCCAACTCGATCCCAACAACAGTCGCCTTCAACGTCAGGTCAGCATTGCCGAACGGCTATCGGCCAAAAGCCGCCATTACGACCTCGCCCGGGAATTCGCGTACATCGTCTCCCGAGCCTGTAGCACGGAGGGGCACTGCAATTACGTGATTTGCACCGGCGGCGGCCCCGGCATCATGGAGGCTGCTAATCGCGGTGCTTACGACGCGGGCGCCAAGTCGATTGGCCTCAATATCCGCTTGCCCATGGAGCAGCAACCCAACCCCTACATTACGCCCGAGTTGTGCTTTCAGTTCCGTTACTTTGCGTTGCGAAAGTTCCATTTTCTGTTGCGGGCGAAAGCGCTCGTCGTGTTCCCCGGCGGTTTCGGCACGCTCGACGAACTGACGGATGCCCTGACACTACGGCAAACCCGGCGGATGCAGCCCATCCCGATCATCATTTTCGGCCGCGACTACTGGGAACGGGTCATCGACTTTCAATATCTGGCCGACGAGGGCGTGATCGATGACGAGGATCTCGATCTGATCGTGTATGCCGAGACTGCCCAAGAGGCATGGGATATCATTCGCCGATTCCACGACTCGGCCGGCACTGCTGACACTCCTCCCAGCCATCCTCCCCCTCATGACGACGCCAGTCGCCTTAACGGCGATTGATGAACGGAGTCGTGCATCAGATATCGGCAACGGTTCACGAGGGGGTAGTCGTTCACAGGGATTCTCCCCAGTGCAAAACGGCTCGTCCTCCTGTCATTTCGAGCGAAGCGAGAAATCTCGCGAAGCGAAGGATATTTTCGACGGGGGTTAAGATTTCTCCTCGCTGGCGCTCGTCGAAAGGACATTCCGCTCCACACTTAAGGAACATCTGGAACCTCTCACCCTCGTTGTTTCACAAAACTTTTCTGTTGCAGCTCAGCCGTGAACGGTTACAGATATTGAGCGATCCCTTTGACCACCCCGGGGTGTTGCCCGGCAAGCACGGTTCCCGTATGCTTCTTCTATATGCGTCATCGTGGCGGCAAAGCTCCATCCGTCCACGAATGAACGCCAGGGCGTAGCCACACGATCCCAGCGAGAGTTCCCATTTTCGTGATGCCGCGGCCGGGCGACTGTAGGCTCGTTGCTAATCCTGCGTACATTTGTAGCCCCAGCTACGTTCGTTCCCACAGTCTCAAATCAGGAAAAGAGGTGTCCCATGGAAAGGCGTTTCGCGACGAGCGCCGTCGTAATGCTCGGTTTGCTGAGTTTCGCGACCATTCAGAATCGCTTCGCGCGGGCCGAGGAGGCCCCGAGCAACAATTCCCAGGCCAACCAGGCATCGGCTCCGCAGCCAATCGTGGTGCCTGACGGGGATTTTGCGGTGATTACCGCTTTTCTCGAAAAGTTGGCAGAACAATCCGCGCCCACCAATCCTCAGGAGGCCGCCGACTTTCGCAAGATCCAAGGTTCAGCCATGCGAGCTGGCGCCGAGAAACTGTTGGCCCAAGAGCTTAGCATCCCACAAGCAGAAGAGGCATTCCAGTGGAAGTTTCGGGGGATATTCCTGGCCTTGCAGTCCGGCGACATGAGCGTGCGGCAGGAGCTTCCCCGCTTGGCCGAGCAACTCATCACCAGGGCAACGGAAGGCATGCCAACGGCCAAGGAGGACGAGCTGCCAGTGCTGGTGCAATGGGCCGTGATGGCGGTTCGGATCGCTGGTCCAGCCATGACAGAAAAAGCCCAGGCGATCGCCGGCAAACTGCGGGAAATGAACAAGCCGGGCCTATCGCTTCAATTAGAGGCCGTTCTGTTACCCATCTTGGCGAGTTCCGATAGTCGTGAAGAGCTGCTCCAGCGATTGGAAAAGTTCTTTGCCGAAGCGAAAGAGGCGATCAGCACGGCGACACCTGACTTGGAGACGATCCAAGCCGTCGCCTCAGTCCTCGGGCAGTTGGAAGGTCTGAACCTCGAAGAGGCGGCCGGTCGGCATTATAAAGAGATTGGCGGGTTGCTCGCGAAATCCTCGGACGAGCAGATCGCGAGGCTCGGCCAACGATTCGAGGGCGTGGGCCACCGTCTCAGCTTGGTAGGTCAGCCCTTGGAGCTAGCTGGAAAGACTGTGGCTGGCCAGGACTTCGATTGGTCGAAATATCGCGGCAAGATCGTGCTGGTCGATTTCTTCGCCACATGGTGTGGCCCATGCCGAGCCGAAATGCCCAACGTCAAACGAAACTATGAGCTTTACCACGATAAAGGTTTTGATGTCGTGGCCATCAGCTTGGACCATGATCGGCAAGCCTTGGAAACGTATCTCCAGGAGAACAAGTTGCCCTGGACGGTTTTATATAATCAAGACCCACAGGCGACTGGTCCGGCCAATCCCGCCGAATATTACGGGATTATGGCGATCCCCACCGTGATGTTGGTGGACAAAGACGGCAAAGTCCTGACTTTTGAGGCTCGCGGAAGCCAACTTGGCGAGTATTTGGCCCAATTGCTCGGCCCTTCCGAAGAGAAGCCTGAAACAAACGTTCCAGCGTCAACGGAACAGCCATCGAAGTAAGATTTCGGCACCTGCTTTCGCGCTGACCAACACGCGCATTGAGAATAGTTTGCCCGCCAAGGATGAAATGAGGCCGCATCCCTGGCGGGCTTTTTGTTGTCGGGTGCTACCGCATTTCAACCGGCGCGATCGATCGTCGCCCGAGGGGCATTGCTCGGCTGCGAAGGCCAGCTTCATGTCGGAAAGCCGAGCTTCATATCGGCTACAGGCATCAGGGCGCCACGTCCCTGTAGCGGGATCAACGGAACGGATTGTCGGCGTCTTGAGCGGGAGGTGCAGGCGGAGGCGGAGCTACCGGCTCTTTGGATTTGGGGGCAGACTTCTGTCCCTCGGGTTTCGCCTCCTCCGTCACAACGGGCACGTGATAGAGCGGCTCGCCGAGCTGGGTCTCGTGGAGACACTGAACCAGACCAGTCTTGTCCGCCAGGTAAATGCGGTCCGTCTCCCTATTGGTGATTTGGAAGTGGAAGCCAGCGATATCAAGCTGCCCCAATCGTGCCCCGCTATCTTTATCCAAATACAGCATTTGGCCCAGCTCATTTCTTACGTAGATTCTTTTGGCGCTGGCGGCAATGAACTTCGTTGGCCCCTGCACGTGCCAAATGGTCTCGCCCGTATCCGCGTTGAGCCGATACATACCGGCAAATCGAGTCGCCACGTAGAGCGAATCTTCGATCAATACCGGCGACTCTTCGACGAGCGAACCGGTCGATAATCGCCAAAGAAGTTTGCCGTCTGGCTCATTCAGGCAAAATATGTAGCCGTCCGCAGCAGCCGCCCATAGCCGACCCCGTATGCCCTTGGCGTGGTCCCCGAACCGCACACAGGGCGGGGCAACAATGTCGGCCGTGGCGCGAAGCTGATACACCAGCGAGAAGCGATCCGCTGTGTGAAGACTGATCTCTCCGACAAACATAAAGCCCCGATCCGTAAGCCAAGCTACACGCTCCGAACCCCGATCCGAAAAGGTGATGCGTGGTTCCACGTCGATGCGTCCAAACGACTGGAGAAAGAGGCCTCGGTCTTGCTTCTGAAGCAAGCGAAGGCTGGCACCGCTGACTTGGGCTTCGGTTGGAACGCTCGCAGTGACATCTGCCGGTTGGGCAGCCGCGGCCACTGGAGCAGCACCAGGACCGCCCTGATCAGCCGGGGCAGGCCCGGCCGCTGGCCCCTTGGGATCTGCCGCCGGAGCTGCTTGCGCCCCAGCGGCGCCCGGTGCTTCGGCCACGGTCTTCCAGGCGTACTCCCGCATTTGCGGTGTTTCCCAATCGAAAGCGTAGGCCTCCATTTTCCCGCCCACTAAGGAGACATAAACGCGACTGGGACTGATGGCAGGCCCGGCCCCCAAGGCGCCATCTACCGTGTGTTTCCACAAGATTTGGCCCGTGTGACGATTCAAGATGTAGATCGTGCTCCCATTGGTGATGGCTACCAGGTGAATACCTGTCGTCGGCTTCGTACTGACCAAGCGGGAATCTCCCACCCGCGTCGTCCACAGCGTCTTCCCCGTTTCGGCATCGATGGCCGAGACGACAGATAACGTTGAGAGAGCGAAGATGGTACCGCGATCGAGCACGATATACTCGAGTCGGCCCATCCCTGAATCTACTCCCGCCATATTGAACCAGGCGGCGGTCAACCCATGCGCCTCCGCGCGGGGTTGTGTGATCAAGTCTGCTGCGACCGCGTTTTCAGCAAGCTGCCCAGACGCCCCCACGAGGCCCGCAACCATCAGTACGAACCAGAGCCGAATTGCTGCCATCGAATCCTCACGAATTTTTACTGTGACGCTTCTCGAAACGGCAATCCCGGGACCGTCCTGATGATCGTCTCAGGACCGCGAATCCAAGAGCCGACAATCGACGAAAATCCCTATATCCATGATAATTGACAATTGTCTCCACAAGAAACATTTTTCCAGTCGCCCGCCCATCTAGCGACCTGGCCCTTTCTGGTAAACTAGGGTACGGATGCCGCAGCCAGGCCGGGCAATGCCAGGCGATTCACCCTCGCTAAGGAAAAGGGAAAAGAGGTATTCTCATCCCCAGAGGTTTTTGGTATCGCCACCAAGGGTGATCGGCACGCCCCCTGGTCATGCGCATCGCTGTTTTCACGCTCAACGGATTGTTGAAAGTGACGGGAATGTCAGAAAGTCGAAATCAACTAGGCCGCAAAGACAGCATCCCCACGCCTGCCCCAGAGGAGGCGGTGTTGGGATACCTCAATTTTTCGGATGGGAGGCGTGATCCCCGCTTCTTTGCCGCCATGAACCGTGTGTTCGCCGAGGTATTCGGCGAGTCTGCATGCGATTCCTCCGATACCCCAAGGGATGTGTCGCCGTCGGGGCGTCCGGTAGCCCCGTGGGGCCCACTCGCCGCACACCTCCAAGAGGCCAGCGAGACGTTCCACCGCATGGGCGGGGCGTTTTCCGACGTGCGCCGTGCCCAGAGCACCCTGGCATTGGTCTTCGAAGGCCTCATACCCGCCTACCTCGATTTCCACAAGAATCTCCTGGGGCAGGACCACGCCTCGGTCCTGTGCAACCCGTTCGCGATCGCCAGGTTCTGCGAGGCAGTACTTCAGACGCGCGCCGCGGATGAAGCCGCTCCCCCAGAGGCGATCATTCAAGCTGCGCTGACCAAGGTGAATGATTACGTGGGATACCGCCCCACCGCTGTGCTTTCCGGCAACCGGGCAACCAAACCCTATGCTCATGAATTCGTCTGTCCTATCCCGCTTTATATTCGCGGGGCGGGTGCCGCTTTTGGAAGATATCAGCGTCTCATCGACAAGGCAGTGACGATCCTCGAGGCCACAGACGATTCGCTCAAGCAGGCCTTTTTCTTCCAGATCGAAAACCTGGAAGAGATCGCTCTAGATCCCAGGGGGCTGGACCAAGAGCACCCTGCTTGTTTTCGGCCAAATTACCAATTTGGCCTCTGGGACCCACACAGCCTCAACGACCGTGGCTATTTCCGTCGGCTGGTACTCCACGACCTTCCGCTAGAGATCGCTCTCCGCTGGGCAAACCAAGGCCCGCATTCGCCACACGCCGACCCGTGGTTCGAGGCGGCGGCCGTGCTGGCGGGCACGATGCTGATGGGCGCGTCGGTTTGGGGATCATACCCTGGCGCCATGATGTCGACGACCAATGTTTCCGAATTGCTGTCGCGAATTGCCAAGGCACGGGACGATTTCTACGTCTGGCTTCTTTCCGCTCAACACGAACTTGGGGGCAGTCTCTCGCCTCAGGAACCGAGACCGCATGGGCGACCTTTTGACGAGGTTCGACAATTTCTCAATACAGCCTTGGCAGAATATCGATCGCGTCAGACGCATGCTTCCTCACTGGTACGGGTCATGGCACAGATGGGATCGCTCCACGCGGCCCGCACCGCCGCCTCGCGATTAAGCTCCAAGACTGCCCGGCTGCGAGCCGGCATCGTCATCAGCTTGGGATCCGCGGACTCTTTATTAAGAGAAAAGCGATTTGAGGAATGCCTGCAAGAGCTGAACCTAGCGGTGCAAATGCTCCGCTCAGCGGTTGAGTGCGGTGCATTGGGCGACCCCTGGAATATCCTGGGACTGGGCGGTCACTTCCCCATCTTTGAGTGGAGCCAGGAGGGGCCGATCGATCCCCGCCTCACTTTCTTGATCTCCCTGATGGACACGATCTTTCAGAACTTCGCGTCCTTGCGTCGCCAGGCCGCGGCCGACGATCAGGCCGCTATCGAAGAAAACGCCAAGACGCAAATGGAAGAGCTGGCAGCATGGTGGGATCAATTTGCCTCTGCCGAAGTCTCCGACCTGAATGGGTTTCGTGGACAGGATATTTGCGATGCAGCCCAGCAGGTAGTCGAGGTCGTGCGTTCCTGGCGTGGTGAGCGTAAAGCTGCGACGGATGCAGCCTTCTGGAAAGACCATGTGGCTCGCCTTCGGGGCACGGACAGCCTGGCTCTGCTAGTCGATACGCTGCTGGAGCACGGCGATCGTGACGCCGCAATGGCCCTGCTCGTGTATTGGGTCAGCCGAGCCACCGAACTAGGACTGCACGGAACTTTGAACTCGTTCCCGGAATTGGCGTACCGCTGGTTCCGGCCACTGTGGTTGGTTCACGATGCTGCCATGGGAGATCAATGCAAGCGTTGGTCCGAAGTCCGCAAATTTCTCGATTATTTGGAAGCCAATGCGGATACGCATTGGAATGTCCCTTCCTTGAAGGATTTGTTGGGAACTGGCACCAATGCTTACGCCGACCATGCCTCTGAAATCGAAGATCGTCACGAAGACTCCCTGTGGCAAGCCGCGTACGAGGGAGTAGTTTTTCGAGACAGCGCCGACGACGGGGTGGACGGCATCCTCGAAGAAACAGGCGAACCGCTCGAGAACTTCGAGCTGGCCCGCCTGTCCGAGGAACTCCGCAATCGCATCGGCTTCCTCTATACCATTCTCATCCTGCGGCAATTGGTGGCGGTGGCCTTTCGCAACCTCCAGTTCGATGATCCGGAGGTCAGCGAGGTTTTCATTCATTGGTACCGTCACGTATTTCATCTCGAAGAATCGCTGCTCCACTTCGCAGAAGAGCTGAGGCGTTTTCCTCTGGGAGAGTTCGGCACGACTCCACGGCAGCTCGCCGACTACGAAAACCGCCGCAAACTTCGTGATGCGCTCGCGGAACGAGTAACCCTGGCTGCCATCCAGGCGGGGGATACCCGGCGTTTTCTGGCGGCGGCCTTGCCCGATGCCCTCGCTGAAAATGCCGCTCCTCGTCGAGGGAAAGACTGGGGTTGGGAAGAGGATTTCATGGTCTTGCTGCGCACGCTTCTGCATCATCAATTGGAGTCACTGGATTCAGCCTGGGCCGACTTTCTGGTTGCCGTTCGACAGAGCGAGTTGCTGTACACGCCGGTCTGGCGTGGTGGCCAACCTCGCCGCTACGCAGGGAGAAAATCGCTTTATCGCGCGCTCGCACTGGCGCTGGCCATGGTCCTTCGCCGCGGCTTGATAAGCCCCGCCTTGAACGCCCTCAGCCTTCTCCGCGAGACGGAAAAGCAGAGTGCCGGCCAGGGGGGGCAAGTTTCCGAGATGGAATTGGTCATTCGCACGCTCGCTGAAAGCGTCGCCAAATCGCTGCTCGCCACCGCTCGCGACGGCGATCATGACGCAGGGGACAATGAGGAACATCGCTCCCAATTATTCCAAGCCCTTTGGTGGGCGGCGACACACTTGCAACGAGCGTGGCCTGAGCTGACGGCTGAAATCTACATTTCGATTGTCGAGACCGTCGCTTCCCCGACGGAGTGGGAACAGATCACCCGATTCATTCGAACCTACGGCCACGACATATTCACACAAGAGTTCCTGGATTACGACCACCTCCGCAGTGTCGCAGCGATTGGCGCCGACCGTTTCCTGCAAGAGCTCGAGCACGGCGGTGAGCGGCCAGAATGGCGGCTGCTCCGCGACATACGTAACGGGACGATTTCGCGGATTCATGCGGCCAAGAGCCTACAATTCGTGGCCGAAATCATCCTTGAAAACTATGCCGAATACGTGGATTACAACAGTCTTACGGCGCATTCGGACTATGGCGAGAACCTTCACTATCTCCTCGATTTCCTGGCGTTGAAGGAGCAATTCACTCGCGCCGAGTGGAACCTGACACCTTACCTGGTCTTCTACGAACAACTCCTGGAAAACGGCCTGTGGCTCCTCGCCGACCTCTGGGAGAAAAAAGTCATCGAGGAGACGGCCGCTTTGGTATCCCAACTTCAAGAGGTGTATTCTCAACTCTCCCGGCATCAGGGGATTCACCTGCCCAGCCTGGAAGAAATGTTCCGGGACGGCTTTCGCGGCGTCCTTCTTCGCCGTCGAATGGCGGCTTTAACACGCAAGGCCGCAAGATCGCGTGCCGGTGCAGAGAGGCAAAAGATTCTTGAAGAGCTTTGGCGGGTCATCGAGGAGTACGGGATTCGGCATACGGTTCTGGGTGCCCCCGCTCCGCCCTGGTTGATCGAGCTTGAGGAACAGGCGAATCGAGCATCTCATTTTAGCGACGAACTGGAGGGTGGCTGGATTCAATGCCTCGAAGACAACGGCACCGGAGCAAGACACGTGCTTTCCGCCGAAGAGATTCTTCGGGCACTGGATGCTTGGGATGTGGGAGGGCTCGCTCGCCGACGCAGAGATCGCGGCTTTTTCGACCGCTCTTAACAATGCAGCATAAGACGGCGCCAAGTCCGTCTCATTGCATGATGCGCCTAGCATTTGTTGCGAGGCGTCAGGTCCCATCACCAGAAGATGATGAACCAAGCAAGCAAGCAATTCTGCGCCGTGGGGGTAACTGGACTTTCGCAACTTAGCTTTACAGCGATGGGTTGTTCTCAACATCTTGTGGTGATGGGAAACCACGTATTGGAACGTATGCTGGGCGCATCATGCAGGCGCACCGACTTTGCGCTGTAGGATTAGGTTCACAAGATCACCTCTCCGCTCGGGAGATGGCAGGGTGAACGCAGTTTACTGTGAAAACGGCATTCGCTGTTTGCCTGAATTGCCCACACACCCGATTTATCGCCCTCTCTCGGATAGGAGCGAGCAGTTCGCAAAAGTCCAGTAGAAATTCTCGCCGGGTACCGGAGAGGCGTGCCATGCCATCACCGATACGGATTACAAGTCCTCAGAATCCCACGATCAAGGCCGCCAAGGCCTTGCGCGACGCAAGGAAGAGGACGAAATCAGGAAGGATGGTGATCCATGGTCTTCGGGAGATTTCTCGGGCCGTGGAGGCGAATATCCAGTTCGAGTGGGTATTTCTCTGCCCAGAGTTGATGAATGACGCCGCACAGCGACTCCTTGAAGAATTGCGGGGCAAGGAAACCTCGCTTTTCGAGGTATCCCGCTCCATCATCGAGACCTTAGCCTTCGGCGAGCGTATCGAGGCGATCGTGGCGGTGGCTCGATCACCAATTCGCGATCTGGGGAGCTTCCAACTCGCACGACCGCAGGAACCGCCACTGCTGGCCATCCTCGAGACCGTCGAAAAGCCCGGCAATCTGGGAGCCGTAATCCGTTCCGCGGACGGGGCCGGGGCAGGGGGGGTAATTGCAGCCAATCCCCGCACCGACCTTTTCAATCCCAACGTCATCCGCGCCAGCGTGGGCACCGTCTTCACCATGCCGACCGCGGTGGCATCGGGTGAAGAGCTTCGACGCTGGCTCTACGAGCACAAGATCGTCGCCTATGCCGCGTGCGTCGATGCCGAAAAGGAGTATTGGAACGCCGACTTCACCGGCCCGTCCGCCATCGTTTTAGGGAATGAAGCGGCTGGCTTGAGTTCGTGTTGGCGGGAGCCGGGTGTGGTGCCCATTCGCTTACCCATGCTAGGGGCGGCAGATAGCCTCAACGTCTCGGTCGCCGCCGCGATCCTTTTGTACGAGGCCCGGCGTCAAAGGAGCCAAGCCGCTTCTGTACCGGTCTCTCACTTGGCCCGGTGAGGTCGCGGCCAATCCTACCCATGTGAAGCCGTTCACGGAACATTCGGGTTGTCACGCCATGTCGCCAAAAGCATCTTCCCGTTGACCGAGCAGTCGGCGGTTACAAGCGGAGCGCCTTTGCCACCCGGTTCGTGAAAACGCCGCGTTTTACGGATTGTGCCACCCGTGAACGGTGACACCCATGCAGAACCGACCTCATTTATGCTCGGTGAGGAAGAGCGCCGCTATAGTCAAACCGAACCCGACTAGGACGGGCGGGTTGACCTTCTCTTGAAAGAGAATCCAGCCCGCCAACGCCGCCAGGGCGACTTGAGAGGCTGCGAGCACGTTTGCCCTGGCGACGGGCGTCAATTGCAGGCCTTTGCTGAGGGAAATGAATCCCAGCAGATTCAAGACGCCGGAAATGGCCATCCAAAAGAGATGTTCGCGTGGCGTAGCCGCGAGTTCCGCAACGCCGAACCTCGCCCAGCTCAAAATGCCCAGCGCAAGCGTGCCGCACCCCGTCACTACCAGCACCACGAACCACACAGCGGTATCCCGCTGGGCGACGTATCGAATGGCGATGGTCAAGAGGCCAAAGGTGATTCCCGCAGTGCAAGTTATCAACATTGCGACCAGCACCATCCACGGATTGGCGGGAAGCCCCGCCAGTCCCCCGCCCGCTCCAATGCGAAGGCAGACGATGGCCGCGATAAGAAGCCCTATTCCAGCCATGACCCGCCAGGTGATCGACTCTCTCAGGAAAAAGGTCCCCAGCACTGCGGCACTGATCAAACTGACGGCCAGGGCGATAGTGAGCGCGATGGCCAAGCCCACAATCCCCATTGCCCAAAGGAGTCCCACATTCCCGATCAATTGCACAGCCAGCCCCGCTGCGACCAGGATGGAAAGGCTTCTCACCGACGGGAGGCTAACGCGGCCTCGAAGATACCAGACTACCAGCAACGGCCCGACAACGAGGACGGTTACCGTCTCTTTGACGAAGATCGTCCACATGGGATCGGTGGCACGGCTGGGATCTGCCAACATACGGAGGACAACGTTGGATCCCGCGTAAAAAAAAGCGGCTGAGAGACATAAAGCGGAACCTAGGATTGCCCCGGACTTACCATCCCGTGCGGGGAGGGCGTCCGAATCCGAGCTTACCGAGCAAGCGTGCGACCGAGTCGGCAACGGCGTATCGAGAGAGGATTCCATGCGCAATCTTATGAACGAGAGGCTGCGGGCACGACATCCGTGGGCGTGAAACCGTGATGGGGGAGACTCGGACCCGTCGAAAGCGACAGCGCCGCCAACCCGTCGAGCGGTCCGGTTCAGATTCCTCAGATTACCGAATCGGGGGCGGTTTGGGTAGGATGGGCCGCGTGGCCTCGATTCAAAAGACGAATTGGTATCGCGTAGCGAAAAGCCTGCGACTGACCCAGTCAATTCTCGGTTTCAGCGATGTATTCGGCCGTCGTGAGATCGCTGATACGAACTTCCCGCAGGACTTCACGGCCTAGCAACCGATTCACGCGTGCCACGACTTTTTTACCGAGATAGTCGTGATCGTTGCGTTCGCCGGGCGTGCTCGAGCGCAGGGTCACCAACAACTCATCCTGAATCGTGTGGCCCGATCTGCTCATAAAGGCGTCAAACTCGCCTTTCTCCGGAAAGGCCGTAGTCGCTTCCATTTTGAACTGAATTTCCGTACTAACCCGCGTGACAGGATCGTAATCGAACACCTTAACGGTCCCGAAATCGGCCACGCCGTGGCCCTTCCAGACCGCCATGGGGTGCCCCGACCGCGAAGAATTCCCGAAGGTCATTCGCCTATTAAGCTTATCCAACCATTGGGCCCAGGCTGCATTCTTATCAAAAGATGCCAACACCACGATGATGAAGCATGGCGCCAAGGCAGCCAAAGCCAGGACAATTTGAACTATTTCCCATGCCAAGCCATGCCCACACCGCTGCGATGCCGGTGCCGGCCGCACCGCGACGCGGGGTTCGCCATCCGGACATTTAGGGCTTGATTTCGACATGTGACGAAAATACCGGCGCGAAAAGCAGACGAGAAAATAGCTCCAGGAACGTGCATTGTTCCCTCTGTCTCAAGTTTACCTTATCAATCGCCGAAGGATGCCGAAATCGTAGTCTTTTGCTGGGATTCTCCTCACTGCAAAACGACTCCCCCTCCTGTCATTCCGAGCAAAGCGAGACATCCTGCGAAGCGAGAAATCTTCTTGACAGGGGTTAAGATTTCTCCTCGCTGGCGTTCGTCGAAA
>DYLS01000053.1:25701-30799 GCA_020721965.1 Blastopirellula marina
GCGAGAAATCTTCTTGACAGGGGTTAAGATTTCTCCTCGCTGGCGTTCGTCGAAAGGATCGTCCAGGCTACACGGGAGGAACCACTGAACAACCCTCCGGGACCTCTCAAAAACCCTCTGGAAGCTCTGACTAACCCTCCGGAAACTCTGAAAAATCCTTGGGAACGTGTAAACAATCCTTGGGAACCGCTGAGCAACGCTCGTTGTTTCGAAAACCTTTTCCGTTACAGCTCCGCCGTAAACGGTTACCTGAGATCGAATCCCTCAACATTCTTAACCGGCAGGCCGCTCGTACAACTTCTTTCGCGTGCTCCACAAGCCGGCCGATGGGGTCGGGATAAAATAGACCTGTTCGCCGTCCTGCGCGGTGTTCCAGCCCTCTTTCATGCGGTCCGGTGGGTAGCGTTTCAGGGTCTCGCCCAGATCAGCATAGCCGAAGTTCACGCCTTCTATCTCTTCCTGCGTCAAATGGCCTGGCGCGTACGTGATTTTGAAACGTCCTTCCGAAGAGCCATGAATCAGATGAGCAGCGGCATGGGCCAAATCCTGCAAGTCCGCGTGGGTCCGATACAGCTCTTTCACCCGATCCGTCCCTACATATCCGTACTTGCGGATCAGCCGATCGACCTCCTCTTGTTCCCCAAATCGTTTCAAGCCGGGCGCGATGATGATCAGTTCGCCTCCGTCGGCCATCACCATCCTGGTGCGATAAATGGCCTTGTTGGCTACCCAGGTACTGACGAACTCATCCTCTTGCATCACGCACACGACCTTGCGGATAGGCTCCGCGAAGACTTTGATGTTCTGTTCCCGAGACTGCTTGGCGGCCAATGTATAGGTCTCGAGATCATCGCCGACATAAATTCCCGTGTGCACCAAGCGGTCCTCGGCATTCCGAGCCATCACGATTTGAATGTAAAAGTCCGGCAGGCTGCCCAAGTACTCCTGTTCGGCCTTGTTGTAGCAGGCACGCAGCGGAGTCGTGAGCGTCCCCAAATTGTTTTCAATGCCGCAACAGGCCGCGGCCATATGCGACGCACAAATCGTCGCTTTACCGGCTAAGCCGATGAAGTAGTTCTTGTTGTGATTGGCAAAACCCAAGACCTCGTGCGGTACGACATGCCCCACATTGATCACCAGGTCCCACGACTCGTTCATGAGCATAGAGTTCAATTCGATGGGGATGGCCCAATCCGCGGCCCCTTGGGTCAATTCCTTCACCAGGTCCGCCGAGATCTCGCCGAGCCGAACCACGGTGCGAATCCAATGATGGGCATGAATTCGCTCGTTCGGAATGCTGCCAAACATACGCCGATTCTGTTCGGGGGTATGCGGCTCGTGCTGACCAAGCGTCGGGATCACATGGACATCGGCTTCATTGCTCAAAATTTCGTACAAGATCTCGGTCATCCGCCCTGCGCCCGAGTGCATCCGGGTAATATCGGGCGGCAACAACAATACCCGTTTCGGACGCGGGCAAATGCGAGATTTGGCCTCGTCGATTGCCTGCTCCATCAACTCACGAATTCGAGCAGCAGAAATCTCTTCGTTACGCTCAAAGAACCACGGCATCACTCAGGAGTCCTTTTTCAAAGCTTTGACCACGTTCTGGCGTGTCCCACCGATACAGCCCCCGGAACTCGCGGCTTTTCGGCACACATCAGAAATTATGCGGTATCTCATTCAAAAAGGGGAGCTGTTCCCCCAAGCACACGCAAAGAGCCAGACGAGTTACTGAAAACGACCGGTCCGCGTGCTCAGCGTGGCCGTGCGCGGGCGGCGGTTCTCCCGAGGATCGTGAACACAACCATCAACACAACCGACATCAACCAACCGATTGTCCAGGCCCCCTCGTAACCCACGACGATCTGCCGCGTACCGGGAGGGATGTCGACGATCATTCGACCGAATCGATCCGCTGACGGCACTACCTGCCGTCCGTCGATCCAGACCGTCGAACGTGGTCGGCACAGATAATCGATCGTCACGCGGCCGCCCCCCGGCATGGATCGGGTATCGACCACCACCACCGCATCCGCGATCTTCGTGGGCAGATTGATCACCGCAGGATCAGCCCACCCGACCGAACGACCTGGGACCTCAGGGTGGGAAGACGTGCTGGACGCCGCAGCAAGCGACCCGAAAGCCCGGGGCATCGTCTTTGCAATAGGGAAAATCGCTACCGATTCACTCCAAAACACCGGCTCCACGTCTCGACACAGCGAACGTATGCGAGGGTCGCGATACAGTGTCTCCGTTTCAGCCCGGCGTGCATCCTGGGCGCCGCTTAGGCACGGCTGCACGGCGCAGCGATGCAGCACCAGATGCGTGACCCCATATTCCCGCATGGCGGTCACGGGATCGCTCTGAAGGGCCGCCTCCAGTTGCTCGTACTCCCGACTCCTTCGCACAAACTCACCGTAGCCGCCGATAGACTCGACCCCATACATCAAAGGGAAATTCAGCCCCAAGCCGGAAACGAATCCCGCCGCCGGTGATCGAAACGGGGCGATCGGCATCACCCGCGCACATTCGGCACCGGGGCGAAGCACCCACACCATGCCGGCCGGGAGCTTCGGATAGCCGGTATCCCCAAAGGAATAGAACGCCGTATCGGCGTGCATCACATGCCAGGACAAGAGGATCGCGCACACCGTGAGCAATGCGGCCCCGCGATAGGCGAGGCTCCGAGGCAGGGGAGGGGAGGGGGGGATCGCTGGACCTTTTTCGACGCTCCTTTGGGTTGGGCTTTTCGTCGCGACCGAATCCTCCACCGTGCCTGCGGTAGATTCCTCGGTGGCAAAGAGCAACCGGTCGATCACTTTTGCGCCCAAAACGATGGTCGCCCAATGGAAAAAGGGGAGATACTTGAACGGGTGGTAGACCCTACCCAAAACCGGCAAGTGCGACTGGAGCCACCAAAGGCCGCCTTCTGTTCCAAGTGCCAACCACAAGGCCAGCAAACCGAAGGGGACCCAAGGATTTGCGATCCATTGCCGCAATCCTTGCCTGCTACTCATCGCGGCGGCCGACATCACCAACCAGGCCAGCGCAAAGAGCGTTCCCGCGTAGTAGAAATGGCCCGCATCACCCCTCCTGGGATCAGCCCAATCGCTAGGGCTATCACACGCCGCGAGAGGGTAGGGGAGGAACACGGCACCGATTCCGTCCTCGATCCCGGCATCCGGCCCTGGCGGTCGGTTCGCACTGCCAACTGCCACCGATTGGGCTACCAGCAGCGGAGATACCATGACCAGCGCCAATATTGTACCTCGTATCACGCAGCCGAGCATCGGTCGGGTAAGCCGTCGCCAAAGTCCCGCCCAAAGCAGCCCGGCGCTAAACAGTTGCACGGCATAGAGCCACATTTGGGCATTGCCCGCGTGATAGAACAGCCCCCACGTAATCCCCCATCGCCAGATCCAGGAGCGCGTCCGGAACGCCTCTTGCGAGCCAGCGGCGGGCTGGGTAAGCAGCTCAGAAAGCATCCCGCCGAGCAAAGGGACAAAGGTAAAGACGGGCGTCATGTAGTACCAGGACCGGCCGGCAATCAAGGCATAGCCGCATAATGCCCACGACAAGCCGCCAACAGCCGCCACCGCCGGATGCGCCCGTTCGCGGCGCAACACATAAAAGCACGCCGTATAGCCGCAAAATAAGTGCAGCCAGCAAAAAATGTCGATAGTCCACGACGCATCGCGAAGCAACACCTTTGCGGCAAGATAAGAGATCCAAGTGGGAGGATAGGTCGTCGCGAAGACACCGAGTTCAGCGATGGGCATCCCCAGAAACAGACGTGGCGTCCACTCAGGAAACTGCCCCCCGGCCAGCGCACACCCCGCCGCATGGATTGTCGGGAAGAAGATGGAAAAATTATCATCGCGCAGAAAATACCTCGCTTGGCGCCACTCCAAGTACGTTGCCGCCGCCCCCATCAACGAAAGGCCGGCCGCGAAAAATGCCCAAGCGGCAACCGTGGAGGGCCGCCCTTCTTGCCCGTGAGGCCCATCCAATGCGCAACTTATCACCAACTTTTCGAAGATGCGTCGCCCGATCCTCGTAACTCCCCGCCCCACGGACTGCCGCAGGGACGTAAATCCCGCAACCATTGCCAACCAAACGGCAGCGAGCCAAGTCACGGGATGCCGCAGCCACCGACCAAGCCATTTCGCCAAAAAGCCACGGTCGCCCGGATAATTCACAAGGCCACGGAACCACGGCATGAAGGAATGGGATGGCGGGACGGCCTGGGTTATGTGGTACGTGAACGGGCCACCCCTCGCGCCGAAAATGGCGTGAAGATTTCCATCCGGCCCATCCGGATGTGGATTCAGCCTTTCGCCGCACCGTGGGACGGCAATCTCCCAGCTCCCATCGCCCACTCGGACTTCGACTCGACTCAAGTCTTGCCTGGCCTCGGGTTCGATGTGCACCGCGCAATCGCGTGCCCAGCGACGGGAGACCCGCCATCGAAACTCCCGTTCCTCCAGCCCCGTTTTCCACCATTTGTTGGAATCTTGGTCTCGCTCGGGGTCTTTCCTTGTCAGCTCCGGCAACAATTCCTCGCCAAAGCCGCTTCGATAGACATAGACGAAGCGAACAGCGTCTAGGGAAACGGCTTGGAAGAAAGTGAGCCGGACTTCAACATCTCGCGCGGCGTCGCCTTTTGCAGCTCGGTAGGCAGTGACCCCGCCGATCCACAAAACCAACACCACAGCAATTGCGAGGGCAGGGCCGGGTAGAAGATGCTTCAGCCTTCTTTGGGAGGAATTTCGTGTATCGATCATTTTGATGGCTGTCGATTGCCTCTATGACTCCGCGCACACTCTAATCCTACCAGGGCAAAGTCCGCCTGATTGCACGATGCGTTTAGCATGTGTGGCAAGGCGACATGTCCCAATACCACAAGATGTACAAGACGTCGAGCCAAGCAAACAATCTTGCGTTGCAGTACGAACTCGACATCTATGATACGCCACTGCTCATTACAGGGCTGCCGCCTCGAACTCCCGCCGTATCTGGCCGAATCTGCCCCATGGGTAAGACGCTCGATAGGCAAAGGGCCGTCTCCAAAAACGCGAGCGAGCTGTGTCGCCCC
>DYLS01000054.1 GCA_020721965.1 Blastopirellula marina
ACGGTTCCGTCTGGACTTTTGCAAACTGCTTCCCTCTCCCTCTGGGAGAGGGCCAAGGGGTGAGGGTTTGGTCAAATCAGACAAACAAGGCAAACTATTTTCGCGCCTAATTGCCCACAGGCTAACCCTCTCCTAGGGGCCTAGAGGGGCTTGTGCCCCCAATTTGCAAAAGTCCAGTTCCGTAATAAAGGCACCGTTCTGAACGGACTTGATTGGCATCCAAGAGAAGCTCAAATCGAGGAGACGCGTCGATGCTGCGAACACTGGGGATTGCCGTTGCGCTGATCTGGAGCCTGGGCCTGATGGGGGCGACCCTGGCTGATGATCCTGCCGCTGCCGGGGACAAAGCCGACGAGATTCGGCTCTTCAATGGCAAGAACCTGGACGGTTGGGACTTCTTTGTCATCGACCCACAGAAGAAGATCGACGAGGTCTGGAGCGTCCGCGACGGGCTATTGGTCACCACAGGCGAGCCGCTCGGGTATTTGTACACCAGGGAGAAGTACAAAAACTTCCGGCTGACCGTGGAGTGGCGCTGGGAGCCGGGGGCCAAGCCGGGCAACAGCGGCGTTCTGCTGCGGATCGCCGGCCAGCCGGTCTCCTTTCTCCCCAAGTGCGTGGAGGCACAATTGCAAAGCGGGAGTGCGGGCGACATTTGGGCGTTTTACGGCGCCACCGTAACCGGCGATCCAACACGACTGCGCAATATCTCCGGACACCAGAAACTGGGGGATTTCAAGGGTCTCGGCAAAATCAAGGCCGCCGAGAATCCACCAGGAGAGTGGAATCAGTACGAGATCGAATTGAGCGGCCCCAAACTCACTCTCTCGATCAACGGGGAAAAGGTCAACGAGGCGGAAGGATTGGAGGTCTTGGCAGGCCCCATTGGTTTGCAGTCCGAGGGCGGCCGCATTCAATTCCGAACCGTCACCTTGAAGCCGCTGTAACCGTTTGTGCCCCGCGGGGTACTGAAAACGCAGGTTGGTGGGCGAGATGAGCTGGGGCGGCGTGAATCAGAAAGGTGAAGCCGCTATGGCCGTGCTGACGGCAAATCTCGATCTCCATGGGCATTTCCTGGAGGTAACCGTTCACGGGTGGAATCATGCGGAAAACGCGGTGCTTTCACAACCCGTGTGGTAAGAACGGTCTGCTGGTAGCCGCCAATTCCTTAAGGGGATCGTAGTCGTTCACAGGGGTTCTCGTCACTGCAAAACGGATCGCCCCGCTGCCCTCGCCCTCCTGGCTTCGCCATACTACCCTCGCCATGCTGTCATTTCGAGCGAAGCGAGAAATCTGGCGAAGCGGGAAATCTTCTCGACAGGGTAAGATTTCTCCTCGCTGCGCTCGCCGAAATGACAGTCCTGTCCCTTGTCGAAACGGCACTGCTGCACTCGTCGAAACGGCGGTCCGTTCCACACTCAAGGAACCCCTGGAACCTCTAAACAGTCCTTGGGGACCTCCGAACGATCCTTGTTGTTTCACAAATCTTTTCCGTTATAGCTCAGTCATGAGCAGTTACAGGGGATCAAACGATAAAGATGTTGTGGTTGACGCGGCGCGATGCCCCTCAATGTTCCGGGTGGTTTCCCACCGCCATTGCACACCACTATATGTTGCATCTAGAAGTCGCTGTCAATGCTAGATGTTATGCATTGATGGGCGTGTGCACTGAGAGTAGGCCACCGGCGTGTTCCGCGAATGTTTACCTCCACGATGCGCCTTTGGACTGTCCGCGGGGCGGAAGCTGGTCTTGGCCTGCGGGCCGATCGCCGGCACGACAACTTCAAAGCGTTATGGCGTCAGCACTTCGCTGTCGCCTGAGCAGGATATCAAGAGAGCAGGAAAACAAAACACCACGCAAATAGCCGTCACTTGTTACCCCTGCGTGATCTTTTCCCTTGTCAGGGCGATTGCTTTTTTGATAAAATCGTAAGAGTGGGCATACAGTAAGAGTGGTCTGTGTATCGATGTTGCGCATTCGTTCAGATCGCGCCCTGATTCTAATTGCCACGGTGTGGTACACCATGACGGCGGTCATGGGTACCCTGCTGCACCAGCATTTGGGGTGGCACTCCGTGGCAACTGTCCCGCTCGCTTTGAGTCCGAACCCTGGGTGTTCGGACTGTAGCCTCCATAACTCCGCGCATGGGTCATGTTCTTGCTCAATAGTTCACACTGGGGCCTCGGGTGTCCCCCGCAGTGGTGTACAGAGGCCGTCAGATTCCGCTTTGCGTGAAGGAGGGAAGAGCCATCACTGGTGCCGATGTCCCATTTGTCGGTTTCAGGCTCAACCCCGAACGCCACAGCCCGTTTACCTGCATGTCACCGTCACGCATGTCCATTGGATTAGCCGTCCCAAGTTTGCCGCACCGGATGTTTTAACGCCAGATTTCTGGTGGCAAAGCCGTGCGCCTCCTCTCGTGTGAAAGCCCTCTCAGTCACCGTTCACGGAAGATTGGGGACGTCACGCCTCGTTGACGAGAGCATCTTGTAATCCCCTTGAGCAGTCGGCGGCTACGAGCAGTGCGTTTTTGCGTCACAGTTCGCGAAAACGCATGGTTTTCCGCATTGCTCCATCATTGAACGGTTATCTTCCTTGGCGAATGCTTGCGGCCCCGGCGTGCGGAGGCACAACCCTGCGTCGGCGTGTGGTCGCACTAGGCTAAGGAGTCTTCTTCCGGGGAGGCGATGCGCGTTCCGCCGTGCCTATTGTTGGTCAGACAGCGATGGCAGGCGTTCTCGCCAAATCCGGCCGGATTGACGGATTTCCTTTGGATGGTTCTTTCGCAATGATCTATTTTTCACACGGGCCAGGAGGTTCTCCCATGACCGCTCGTACGAACATACGCATTAGGAACTTTAGTCCAGGAAGCGGCGGGAACGGAGTTTATCGTTGTGGCTTCACACTTGTGGAGTTGCTTGTGGTGATTGCGATCATCGCTGTGCTGATCGGATTGTTGTTGCCGGCCGTCCAGGCGGCCCGAGAAGCAGCTCGGCGGATGTCCTGCACCAACAACCTGAAGCAGATCGGACTCGGGCTCCACATGTACCACAACACTTTCGGGATGCTGCCGGCTGGATGGCGGGGGTATAATCCGAGCAACGGCCAGCCCTTCTTTTTCGGCTTGCCGGGCTGGGCCTGGAGTGCCAGTATCCTTCCCTATATGGAACAGACGGCCGTCTACGAGACGCTGATCCATTTCGACCGGCCGATCACCGATCCGGTCAATGACCAGGTTCGAGTCGCACCGATTTCGATCTTCCGCTGCCCGTCCGATGTGGGAGATAAGACGTTCGACCTCCAAGGGGGCGGCCCCTCCGTAGGTACCCCACCGACTTTCCCTGTGAAACTTGCTACCGGCAATTACATCGGGGCCTTTGGCAGCATTGAATTCCACCTCCTTTGCGCGCCAAGCTCCCCAGAGTACAACGGTTGCATCGGCAACGGAACGTTCGTCCTGAACCGGCAGTTCCGCTTCGCGGACTTCATCGACGGGCTGAGCAACACGCTGATCGTCGGCGAACGCAGCTCGAAGAGGGCCCCCTCCACTTGGGTTGGCGTCGTAACGGGTGGTCAGCACGGGGTCGCCCGCGTCGCTGGCGTTGCCAGTTATCCGCCGAACTCCGAGACCACCCCCGCCCATTACTTCCACAACTTCAGCAGCTTTCACCCGGCAGGTACAAACTTCCTGGCCGGGGACGGTTCCGTCAAAATGATCCCGGCGACCATTAATGAAGCCATTTTTCACGCCCTGATCACCCGCAGCAACGGCGACATCGTGGGCGAGTATTGAGCGGACCCTTGCAAACTTACGGGAAGAGCCGCAAAACGCGGCCTAGACCAATCGAATTGCGGTCCCAATGCCCGGCGCAGTACCAATCCTGGGGCGCGCAAGCCCGTCAGGTCATGGTCTGCGCGACGGTTAGTCGCTCCCCGTATCATTTTTGCGACAGACGCGGCCAGTAACGCAATTTGGCCAGATCGCGGCTCAGCGCGATGGTCTTCCTACGCCACGGTTCGTCCAAACGCACGCTTTCGTGTCAGGACGGAATGCCACCTTGAATGGCCAAAGGCTCCGTTGTTATGTCACGAACTCCTCCATGTGCAAAAGTCTAGTTGTTCAGCTCCGCGCAACCTTATTTCACCCGCCCCCCCGATTCGCCTTGCTCAACCTTTCTCGCCGCTTCCCAGGTATTCGCGGTACTCCTCTCGTCGATCCGGAGGCCAAGGCCTGCTGCGCTCCGCATTTTTCAGCCCCGTGGCGTGTGCCGTCGGCCAGCGTTCCCGACAAACCGCCGGTGAGAGCTGGCGGTGGAGCTACCGGGCGGTGGGTCGAGACAATCGGGCGGCGGGGCCTGCCGAACTTTCGCAACACGCCAGAATCCGTCTGTGATTACTGCGGCAGGAGTGTAGAATGAACGAGATGGGGCATGCAACGTGTGCGTTCAATCCGTCGATGCCGTTGGGGCGGGACGCGGGGGCCTTTGTCCTGCTGCTCTCTCTCTCTGTTGACGGCCACAACATTACAACGACGGCGCGAACCCAACCGCGCCGGGGGCCATCTGTTCCAAAGTTTCCCGGGGCGAGACCTCTGACTTCCAGGTCGTGATAACCATGCAAGGCGAACATCGCGAAGTGGAGCTGCCCATCGGCCCGACCGAGGCAACCCAAAGATTTCGAATTCCCGTAGCCGATCGCGTGCATCGTTTGCCGCCATATCTGTTCGCGCGGATCAACAAGCTGATGTACGAGAAGCGCCGGGCCGGAGCGGACGTGATCGACCTGGGGATGGGTAATCCCAGCGATCCGCCGCAGGACATCGTCGTGGAGAAGTTGGCTGAGGCCGCCCGCGATCCCGACAACCACGGCTATTGCGAATCGCGAGGCATTTTGAATCTCCGCCGAGAGGTGGCGGCCAAGTATTTCAAGCAACACGGCGTGCGGCTGGACCCCGAAAACGAGGTCATCGTCACCCTGGGTTCCAAGGAAGGTTTTAGCCATCTATGCCTAGCGCTATTGGGGCCAGGCGATACGGCCATCGTCCCTGCCCCCTCCTATCCAGCCCATACCTATGCTGTCATCCTGGCCGGGGCGAATGTCATCAGTCTGGACGTCACCAAGCCCGACGTATTCTTGAGCAACATTGCCTACACCTGCCAGAACCTCTTCCCCAGACCGAAGCTGGTGATCGCCAATTTCCCGCACAATCCCACAACCACGGTGGTGGAAAGCGATTTCTATGCGGACCTGGTACGACTGGCCAAGAGGTACGAGTTTTTGATCGTCAGCGACCTGGCCTATGCGGATGTCACGTTCGACGGATACAAAGCCCCCAGCTTGCTGGCCCTGCCAGAGGGCATGAAATGCGGCGTCGAATTCACGACCATGAGCAAGGGCTACAACATGGCAGGCTGGAGAGTCGGATACTGCTGTGGCAATGCGGAGATCATTCGCGCCTTGGCCACGGTAAAGGGTTATTACGACTACGGCATGTTTCGGGCGATCCAGGTGGCGGCGATTGTGGCCTTGCGCAAGACGGATGCCGCCGTCGAGGCCCAGTCGCGGGAATACCAGAAGCGGCGCGACGTGCTCTGCGACGGGTTGGAACGGCTGGGTTGGGATATCGAACGCCCCAAGGCGACGATGTTCGTTTGGGCCAAGATTCCCGAACCGTGGGCCAGCAGCATGCCCTCGGTCGATTTCGCCATGAAATTGCTGCAAGAGGCGGATGTGGCCGTCAGTCCCGGCGGTGGTTTCGGCCCGATCGGCGAGGGCTATCTCCGACTGGCTCTCATCGAGAATCAGCACCGCCTGCGGCAAGCCGTGCGGCAGATTGGGCGGTGTTTGGGGCAGGTTGCCAGGCCACGCAGAAGTGCGGCCGCAGGGCTGGCCACGAATCCCGAACCATCGGTCCCCGGCGCCGGATAGGCGCGTTTTCTGCAACCGTTCACGGCCGAGCTATCACGGAAAGAATTGTGAATCGACGAGGGTGGTTCTGAGATTCCAGAAGGTTGTTCAGAGGTTCCCGAGTTTTCTTGAGTGTGGAACGGACTGTCATTTCGACGAGCGTCAGCGAGGAGAAATCTTAACCCTTGTCGAGAGGATTTCTAGCTTTGCAAGGTTTCTCGGTGCGCTCGAAATGACAGGAGGACGAGCCGTGTTGCGAAATTCCTCTCTGGCGAGCTGGGACGACCGCACGGAGGGCGACGCTCTGGCGACTTCGCGATCCATCTGCACAATGTGCAAAGGACTGGCTTGTGCAAGACGCCCAATTCGACGTCCACGCGGAGCTTGAGGAGCGGCATTGGTGGTTTACCGCCCGGCGCCGCATCGTCCAGCGGCTGCTGACGCCTCTGGTCTCGCCCGGTGCCCTGGTGCTGGACGTAGGCTGTGGGACGGGCGCCAACCTTGCCGCTTTGGTACCGCGGTATCGCGGCCTGGGGATCGATCCCGCCCCGGCGGCCATCCGCTGGGCAAGGCGGCGGTTCCCCAACGTGGAATTCGTCGAGGGCGAAGCGCCGGGCGCGCTGGGCCCCCGTTTCCAAGAGGCCGATGCCGTTCTCCTCCTCGATGTCTTGGAGCATGTCGCGGACGACCACGGGTTCTTCCACCGGCTCATCGCGGCGGCCCGGCAAGGCGCCGTCTTTCTGATTACCGTCCCCGCCGATCCTGCCCTCTGGAGCCCGCACGACGTGGCATTCGGTCACTATCGCCGTTACACGCTGGATAGCCTCCAAGACTTGTGGCGGGGGAAGACGGTCGATCCCTGGCTGGTCAGCCACTATTGCGCCAGGCTTTATCCGATCATTCGCGTGGTGAGACGAGCGACGGCCCTCTTGGGGCGATCGGTGGGCCAGGGCGGAACCGACTTCCGCTTGCCCCCCCGTTGGATCAATTGGGCATTGCAGAGCCTCTTCCAGGGTGAAGGCCAAAGATTGGAGACGGCGCTCCGCCACCGCTTGGCCCAGCAGCGGCCGGTATCCCCACCGTACCGGAAAGGCTCCAGTTTGATCGCCGTCTTGCGCAAATCACCGACCTGAGAAACGGCGGCGTCTTGCACCCGACGATTCCGCCCTGAACCGCCGCTTGGCGGTAGAATGGTTTATCGGACTTGGGATCGTCTTGGTGCTATCGCCGAGGCCTGTTTGCTTGGATCAACATCTCGATCAACACCTTGCGGTGATGGACGACCATGCCTCGCAACATATCATGGGCACATCAACCCATCCGGGGGAGTTTGGGCCGCGGAATGAAAAATTTGCACCGCAGCACGAGATACGCCGTAGTAAGCGATGACCCGTAGCAAGGGACGCGCCGTAGTAAGGCATGAGCCATAGCAACCGATGAGACGTAGTGCGAGAATCGTTGTAGCCCCACTTTGGTGGGCAGTGCAGATTACCTCCAGCAGTAGGGGATGCGCCGTAGTATGAGAAGGGTCAACGCCGCGCGCACTTTCCGCCGCGCGGAAAGCCTCGGCCGTCTCAATTTTCTGATGGATCGATTTTCTCCCGGTGGCCTGTTCTCATTGCACAGCCCCATTGAGGCACAACATATGCCATTGACAGCGACTTCTAGACACCACATATAGTGGCGTGCAAAGAATGTGGGGCACCACAGATTTTCTGATAATCCGATGAAAGGGACCGATGATGACAACTGAATCGCCACTTCCACCTGACGAGGGAATCGAACGGAACCGTCCTCCCGCTACCGGGGGCTCGCGGGGCTTCTTCGAGGTCCTGCGGACGGTCGCCATGCTGTGCGTGCTGGGACTGTTCGCGCTGGTCGTTTGGCACTACTCCCCGTTCAATCCCAACCTGGAGGGCGCGGGAGACAAGCACCCTGCGGTGGGCAAGACCCTGTCGGGTATCGAATTGCAGCCACTGACGGGTAGCGGCGATCCTGTAACCGAGGCCAATCTCCAGGGGAAAGTCGTCTTGCTCAACTTCTGGGGGGCGTGGTGCCCCCCCTGTCGCCAGGAGTTCCCCCACCTCATGACCATCGTGGATCGCTACGCGTCCCGGCCAGAGTTTCGTTTCCTCTCCGTCTCCTGCGGCGCGGGCATCGACGAAGACGTGGACCAATTGCGGAGCGAGACGACGGCCTTTTTGGAAAAGCAGAGGACCACGTTGCAGACCTATCACGACGCCGGGGCAGCCACGCGTCAAGCCGTGGATCGCACCGCCGGATTCCAAGGCTATCCCACCACGATCCTATTGGATGGCAAAGGCGTCATTCGCGGCATGTGGACGGGCTATTATCCGGGCGTGGAGAAAGAAATCGACCGCGCCATCGCCAAACTGCTCCCCTGATCGCCCCCGCCGTTCCCAACCAGCCACGGCATCCACGCCTGGCGTGGAAACGGTGCAGGAAAACAGGGGGCCTGGCGGGATCGCGGCGGCTGAGCCTTCACACGGTCTACGATCCTGCGACCACGATCTCCGTCTCCGCTTGAGGATCGATCTCCAGATCGGCATCGTCCGCGAGGGCAAACCGATCCAGGTCGCTCGCTTGTTCGAAACCGGGCGCGACGCTAGCCCCTTGGTTGGGAAATAGGACGTCGCGACGGGAACCGGATTCCGCGAACAGGACCTCCAGCATGATCGTCAGTTGCGAGAGGTCGTAGGCCTCCCCGCGCCGCTGGGACTCGTATTGGATGAAACCGTACAACAACTGCACGAATCCCCGCCCCAAGGGCCAGCGTACCTTCAGCGCCGAGACCTGGTCATCGAAAAGTTGATAGATGCGGGCACGCGTCAAATGAGACAGGCGTGCTAGCCGTTGCACACTTTGCGGCGGCTCGTTCAGGCCCGCCCGCAGGGCCGCCAAATCTACCGCTTGGGAAACGCAGTCCTGCCGCAGTTGCTCGAAGACGGGCCGGACGAAGCGTTCCCGCAAACTCTCGGGCGAGGGGATCTGCCGGGACTGCCACGTTTCCAGAATCCAATTCTGGATATCCAGGACACGGCGAACGGCCAAAGTAAACCCAACCGCGCCGTCCGGCTCCACTCCCCCCAACGTTTGATGGATGGTCCGAAAGACCTCCCAAACGGCCCGCAGGCGCTTTTCACCGAAGGCCCGGCGAGCGAACAGTTGACTCAGCGACAGTCCGGAGAATTCCCCCAGTGGGACCTCCCACATTACCCGCGGCACGATGCGTAGGCTCGAGACGAGCCGCCCCAATGGCAGATGCTCCAGCCGGTGCCTGCGCACGTTCTCCCGCCATTCGCCCCAAACGACCTCATTGATGTGGGCGGGATCGAAGTCCGAAAGTTTCTTTTGGGCCTCCTGCTCCAGGTGGAGATTGGCTTCCATTTCGGAGACCATTTGCGGGTTCGTGCGTGCTGCCCGGTCCAGGAGCATCATCAGCCCTTGGAGCTTCTTGTAACCCACCCCGGGAGTGGAGGCGATTTCGCGAAATTCGGCCGACACGATCTCGCGGAGCGTCTTCGTGATGATGGGCAAAGGAAGATTGCGATCTGCCGCCGCCGCCCAGAAGCCCAGCCGCTTGTCCAGCAAGGGGCTTAGGTCCGGATGAGACAGTTTTTGACGCAATTCTTCGAATTGGCCAACTAGCTGGGTCTGCCGGGAGGAACTGAAATTCAACATCGCATCGGTCTCCAATTACTACTTACTACTTTACCCGCGGCCTCCGCGTGCGGCGGATCGCGTGTATTTTGTGTGCAAAATTCTAGACAACACCCGCCACACCCCGCTTTGGTGGAGTGTGAATCAATCTGCGGCTATCTAGAAATCTTCTGTTCCGTAAACTTGGTGGGATGTGGGGAGGGCACAGCCTGGCACGCCAAAAAAGGCCCGTCTTAAAAACAATCTGCGTTACAACCCTACGCTTTCCCTGGAGCGAAAGTTCAGCCCCTTGGCTCCCTATCAATACTAATCCCCAAGGTCGTGTTCAGTTTCGCGCCGCACCAGAAGATTTTTCGCATTTTTCGAAAATTGCAATCCCCCGATGCTAGACGACCTCAAACCATTAAGAACCGGTAGTCGTTCCCAGGGGTTCTCGTCATTGCAAAACGATTCGCCCCCTTGTCATTTCGAGCGAAGCGAGAAATCCTGCGGGGCGGGACATCTTCTCGTTAGAGGTTAAGATTTCTCCTCGCTGACGCTCATCGTAATGACAACGCTAACGCTCGTCGAAATGACGTTCCGCTCCACACTCAGGGAACCTCTGAAACCTCTGAACAGCTCTCGTTGTTTCACAAACCTTTTTCGTTATAGCTCAGCCGTGAACGGTTACTACAACCGGGCGATGACAAACCTATGGTATGATCTGATTTTACAATGAATGGATTACCAACTAAGAAATTATAGGTTCCGATGCGCGCTTTATGCAATTCTACCCCCTCTATGGTGCTAGTTATTTCGGGGTATGTCCACTCGGGGCGTGTCCACTTTTTTTGACCGCCGTCGGCTGGTCCCTTATTGCCGGTCGCTGCTCCCCGCTCGTCAGAGCCAATCGCAGCGGGGCCTTGGACCGGTCGCCATAGATGCGGTAATCCGGTACGATGGCAGTTGGGGCGGGGATCGCGGCCGATTTGATCCCCATGTCAAGAGGCAATCATTTCCAGTCACAATATTTTCGGCATTTTCGGCACCCTATACTCTGCATTCTGGAAAATTAGGTAATAAGGAATACCCGGCGCATGAGTCCAGCTCCCGCGGACCGCCAAACGAGCGAAGAGATCCGATCGGCGGCACAGGCCTTGAATATCAACCTCAGTGCATCGCAATCCCAGCTTTTGGTCAGGTATTGCACCCTGCTATGGGCTTGGAACACAAAAATCAATCTGACACGTCACACCGACGTGGCTAAGTTTGTGAAACGCGACCTCCTCGACACGTGGTCGTTTGCCCGGGTGATCCAGCCCGATGAAGTCGTCTTGGATGTGGGAACAGGGGGTGGAGTGCCCGGCGTTCCCCTGGCGGTATTGCGGCCCGACTTGAACGTTTTCCTCTGCGAGACGGTGGCCAAGAAGGCCAGAGCTGTGCACGACATCGTCAGTCAGCTTGGCCTGCCGATACCCGTGCTTCACGGTCGGGTTGAGGAGTTCTTGACCCAGGGCCGCTGGGAGTTTCATTCGTTGCTGTTTCGCGCGGTGGCGCCGCTGTCCAAAATCTTGCGCTGGGTTCGGCCGCATTGGGACCGATTCGACCGGCTGCTGATTCTCAAAGGGCCGCGCTGGGTGGAGGAGCGGGGAGAGGCACGCCATTTCGGCCATCTGCAAGGGCTGGCCCTGCGCATTGTCGATCAGTATTCGATGCCGGATACCCAGGCCGAGAGCTACCTGCTTCAGGTCACGCCCAAATCACGCTGCTCCGATGGAAAGACGTGCCTCCTGTCGCACCGGGCGTGCCCCGCGCCGTCGTCACCTATCCTCGTGGAACCGATGGATGCCGCTCCCCAACGCTCGGATACCCGTTCCGACGGTGCTTCCCAGGGTACGGATACCCGATCCGATGCCGCTTCCAAGGGCGAGGCCTCGCCGCAACCCCGGCCGCTGGCAGGCAGGGGGCCTCGGAGGCCCCGGACCATTCCCCGCCGGAAACGTCCCAAGCAAGGTTGACCTCCCGAAAGGCTAGGGGGCTGGCCGGGCGATGCGCAGCACGGGGCGAACTCCAACACATTCCGTATTGTGAAGTCGGCGTGTTGCCTTGTAGAATGCCCCCACGTCACAGTCTGTGCTACCGAATAGCACCGAATTGAGGAAAACGCAGCGGTCGTGCCTTGCGGCGATGGACCATGCCCTCGCTCCAAACCTCGGCAATCGCGTCTTCAGGGGAAAAGGATGTCCCGCACACCCGAACGTCAGAGCATTCTCGGCCAGTTTTCGGTCTTTCTCGTCCGCATCGCCACGATCCAGCCGCTCGCGACGTTGATTGTCGGGGCGGCCTGTATCCTCGCCGCGACGATCAGCGGTTATCGCCTCATCGAGTTCCACACCAGCCGGGCGGATCTCTTGAACCCACGCTCCGAATATCATCAGCGTTGGCTCCGCTACGTCGACGAATTCGGTAGCCAAGAGGACGTTTACGTCGTCGTGGAAGGCGAATCCCCCCGCCAGATCGAGCCGGTTTTGCAGGAGCTTTCGGCGGCGATGCGGAGCCAGCCGCAACATTTCCAGCACATCCTGGACGGCGAGGACGTCGGGCGATTCGCGGCGAAAGGGCTGTATTTTCTGCCGCGGGAGAGACTAGCCGAGATTCGATCGCAACTTATGCAAGCCGAGGCCGTGGCGAGCCAGCTTGGGCCGTGGGCTGATCCCGGCGGTTACTTACAGCAACTGTTGCAACGCGGCCGGGCCTTGGCCGCTGCCGACCAGACACAGGTAGATGCCTTTTGGCACGAGGTGGAACAGGCGTTTGCCGCCACCGCTGCGGTCCTCGCGGGAAAGGGGGACGACCTTCTGCGGCAACTGCGCCTGGGCGGATCGTCTCAGCCGGGACAGGGAGTCACGACGGCCCCCGCGGCCAGCCCCGAGTCGGGCATTTCACAGGCTTCCGCGGCCTCGCACGCAAAAGCCGATCGGTTGGCGGCCACGCTCCCCCGTCGGCTTTTCTCTCCCGACGGCAAGCTCGGCCTGATCGTCCTACGATTCGTTCCCGACTCGGGCACGCAATTCACACGATTCGCGGAACGAGTCGCAGCCCTCCGCCAGACGCTCCAGGCCGTCCAGGGACGGCATCCGGAGGTACAACTGGGTGCGACGGGCCTACCGCTGCTCGAGTTCGACGAGATGCAAGCCAGCAGTTCTTCGGGTACGGCCGCTGCCGCGGCCCTGCTGGGAGTGGTGCTGGTGTTCGTGGCCGGCTTCGGCGGCTTTCGCTATCCACTTCTGATTACCATTTCGCTGATCACCGCCGTGGCGTGGAGCTGCGGGTATCTCGCGTTCACGGTAGGCCACCTCAACATCTTGACCAGCGCCTTCGGCGCCATGTTGATAGGTTTGGGGGATTATGGGGTCCATTTTGTGGCCCATTATCTGAGTGTGCGACAAGACCGGCCCGGCACCCGCGCCGCCCTCCTGGAAACGGCCGCGACGGTGGGCGGGGGCATTGCTACGGGGGCCTTGACCACGGCGGCGGCCTTTTTCGCCGGGGCGCTCACCGACTTCCTCGGCGTCGCGGAGTTGGGCATCATCGCCGGCGGCGGCATCCTCCTCTGCTGGCTGGCCGATTTGACCGTCCTCCCCGCCATGATCTGCCTCCTGGACCGAAAAACCAGGCCCCGCGATTCCTCCCTGGTGGATTTGTCGGGCTGGTTCCATCCGCTGGTTGGTATGCCCCGCACGGTCAGCCTGGTCCTGGTGCTGGCGACGGCCGCGCTGGCGTGCGGCCTCCCCGCGCTCCGTTACGACTACAATCTGCTGAACCTTCAGGCCCAGGGGCTGCCCAGCGTGGAGTTTCAGAACAAGCTCGTGGAGCACATGAGCCGCAGCAGCTACTTCGCGCTTTCCGTGGCCGACACCCCCGAGATCGCCCTGGCCCGCAAGGAGCAATTCCAGCGGTTGCCCTCCGTCGATCACGTGGAGGAAATCGTTTCGCTGATCCCAGCGGACATCGCAGATCGCGAAGGGGAGGTCCGCGACATCGCCGAGCGATTGAAACGGATCGATCACAGTTTGGCGTGGGATGCGGAATCACTGCCCGGCCGGCTGGATGCCGCTTTTGCGGCCTGGTATGCGGCAGCCCGCGAGGTCCCAGCCCTGGCCGATTTCGCCCAGCAGGTGGCGGGCTTGCAAACCCTGCTCCATCAAATCCCGCCGGATGAGCTGGCGAGGCGACTCTCGGCCGCGCCGCAAGCCGTCCGCGCGGCACTCGGTCCCCGCTGGGCCGAGCTGCAAAGCGCCGCCGACCCCAGCCCCCCCTCGTTCGCCGATCTCCCCGAGAGCCTCCGCGTCCGTTTCATCGGCCGCAACAATCGCCACCTGATCCAGGTCTATTGCAAGGGCGACTTCTGGGACCCACGGGTGATGCAGCAGTTCGTGGCAGACGTCCGCAGCGTCGATCCGGAAGCCACCGGCAACCCAATCCAAATCTACGAGGCCAGCCGGCAAATGAACCGCGCTTACATCCACGCCACCTTGTACGCATTCGTGGCGATCATGCTAGCGCTGTATCTCGACTTCCGATCCCTCCGCGACGTGGTCTTGGCGCTGATCCCACTGCTGTGCGGCATGACCACGCTGTTTGGGCTGATGGGCTATCTCGATATCCCCCTCAATCCCGCCAACATGATTACGCTTCCGTTAATTCTGGGAATCGGGATCGACGACGGCGTGCACATCGTGCACGACTTCCGGCGGCAATGGGGACGCTATTTTGCACCGCAACCATCCACGCTCACGGCGGTGATCGTGAATACCCTGACCACGATGGTCGGCTTCGGGGCCTTGATGCTGTCGCCGCATCAGGGATTGCAAAGCCTGGGCAGGGTCCTCACGCTGGGGATGGCAACCTGCCTCACCGCGGCCCTGCTGCTTCCCGCAGTGCTACGACTCCTTTTCGATCGCAGTGGTATGGCGAATCAGGAAGGCGGCGACGCCCCCGCGGCCATCGAGGCGGTCCTGACGCAAACGCTCTTCCGGCACCACTCCGCCGACGAGACATCGGAACAAGAGACGCCAAGGCCGGTTACAGTCCGCCGCGTCCTGGACGGGTTGCCCACCCCGCCGCCTTCCGACCGCGCCGCCGCTTGAGGGCGAAAGCTTACGCCGTTTCGCCCCCTTGCCAGCTCGGTTGCCTGCCGCGCGACCGCAGGTAGCCGATCACCAGAAACACGGCGGTCAGCGGAAAGACCCCAAAAAAGACCGTGTTTCGGAAGGGGACGAACCAAGGCGAGTGCGTCACCGCCAGCGCCAGGTTGGCCGTATAAATGAGGTAATAGATGAGCAGCAACGCCCCCTCGGCTCGCGAAACGGTGCCTCGACTGAAGAAAATCGGCAGGCAGGCCACGGCCACGCCGATCATGACGGGCAGGTCGGTACGCAGGGCCTCTGGGGCCACATCAATGCCCTTTTTGGCCACCAACGCCCCCAGCCCCAAGATGGCCAAGAGATTGAAGATATTGCTTCCCACCACGTTACCGATGGCGATGTCGCGACGGCCTCTCAATCCAGCCATGATCGAAGTGGCGGCCTCGGGGAGCGAGGTCCCCGCCGCCACCAAGGTCACGGCGATGACCAGCTCACTCACGCCCCAAGCGAGAGCCAGCTCGACGGCGCCGTCCACGAACAGTTTAGCCCCCAGCATCAAGATGGCCACGCCCAAGACGACGAGCACGGCGTAACCGATCGGAGAGGCCAGAAGTGCGCCACGGGTTCGTGAGGCGACCGGCGCGGTGGCCGAGGTCGCGCTGTCCTCTTCGATTTTGGTGACCGCTTGGGGCTGGGACACGGGCAACGCTGCGGCCCCGCCCAGGGTGCCGGAGGGCCGCAGGTCACGGCCTTCGCGTCTCGCCTGGCTCACCGACAGGATGACATATCCGACGATCAGGGCCAAAAAAATCACCCCGTCCAGGTGGGAAATGACCCTGTCCCGTGCCAAAAAATAGGTTAGGGTCGACGCCGCGACCATGATCGGAACATCGCGCCGAAGGAGTTGGGGGGAAACAATCAACGGGGCCACCAGGGCCGAGAGACCCAGAACGAATAGCACGTTGAAGATAAGATATTGCTTCCCACCACATTCCCGAAGGCCACGTCGGCGTAGCCGGAATAGGCGGCGTTGATGGAGACCGCGAGTTCCGGCGCACTCGTGGCGAAGGCCACGACGGTCAAGCCAATAATCAATTCGGACATTCCCAACCGTTTGGCCAGTCCCACGGCGCCGCGGACCAAGACCTCGCCGCCCAGAATCAAACAAACGAAGCCACCCGCGATCGAAAGGAATTCCGGCAACATGAAGGATCGCCTCTAGTGTCTTCGCGAATCGTTGTTCAGGAGCTGACGGGAACGGAGAAGACGGGGTACCGGATCAGGCGACTCTCGTTGCCCTGCGTCTCGCCAGTGGCAGACGATGGAAGCCCTCGCCCGAACCAATCCGATCATGGTATGCGCCGCAGGGAGGCCGCTGCAACGGGGGGCCGTTACGGAGCGGCGATGGAATGGGCAGCCATCCCTTCGCAAGGATCCCTTGGCCTAAATACAGTCGCGTAGATACCTTAGCGTGGATTTGTTCGCCTGCATACAGTCGCGTGGATCCATCCGCCTCCAGCCATTGGCCAGAATCCAGGTGTGGGAACTCTAGGAATTTTCGGCCGGGCTGGCACGCCGGGCAAGGTCCCGACATTCCCGCCTTACGGCGAACTCTCCAGCCAGGACCTGCGTTCCAGGCGTATGCCTCACCCGCGGCCCGGTCACCGACCGGCTATTCCGGGCCACTTTCCCCGCCGAGCGCGGAGCGTGAAGCATGAGGGCGGGAACGGCGAGGTGCCAGCGAAAACCTGCGCGCGACAATGGGCAAGCGTTGCAAGCCGGCGGCAAACGCGCCGCTGTTTCCGTTCTTTCGTATCAAAGGCCCACCAGCCGGGCATACCACGAACGCGCCATGGCCGGATCCGTGGTCCCGCGAATGATGGCCCGGCCGTCGGCGAAGACGGTCAACTGACAGTCCGGCGTCTGGAGGCGCACGAACCCCTCGCCCAGGGAAACTTCGCCCAGCCCTTGCCAGCGAGCCGCCAGTTCCCCCGGATCGAGCCTGGTCTCCGGCGGCGTGACTTGCACGGCGTTGCTCCCGCAGAGAGTCACGGCCGGGGCCTGCCGATCGGATTGCAGGTAGATAAACTCGCGGCGGACGCAGGCACGGCAGGGTTGCTCGCCCAACACCCGATCCGCGGCGATGCGTCGCACACGGCCTTGCCACAGTTCGAAGACCACCAGTCCCCGGGTAATGGCTTCCCGTTTACCGGCCAAGATCTTGATCGCCTCACCAGCTTGCCAGGAGGCGACCACGCCCACGGCAGGCCCCAGCACGCCCGCCGTCTCGCAGGTCGGCAGGGCGCCGGGGCGAGGGCAGTCGGGCACCAGGCAGGCCAGGCACGCGCTCTCGCCCGGCACAATGGTCATCGCTTGCCCTTCCGCTCCCAAACACCCCGCGTAAATCCACGGGATGCCCTGGCGAACGCAAAAGTCATTGATCAAAAAACGCGTCTCGAAATTGTCCGTGCCATCCAGCACGAGGTCGGCGTCGTGCAACAGCCGCTGCACGTTGCGGGCGGAGAGATCGGCCGTGATCGGCTCGATCTCCACCTGCGCATTGACGCTACGGAGTTTTTCGGCGGCCGCCAGGGCCTTGGGACGGACCTGCCGTGCGTCCTCTTCGTCGAACAAGACCTGGCGGTGCAGATTGGACCAGTCCACCAGATCGCGGTCGATGATCCGCACCTTGCCGACGCCGGCTCGAACCAGCCAATTCGCCGTCGTCGTACCGAGTGCTCCGCAACCGCAGATCACGGCTCGGCCGCGCGCGAGAGCCTCCTGCCCCTGGTTTCCCAAGGGGGCGAAACGAGTTTGCCGACTGTAACGTGGATCGGTTGGCTGCGTGCTCATGCGATCATTCCGGGAACTGCTGTGACCCTAGGCCGCCGACTCTTCCCATCAGCCACGCGGTAATCGGGACGCGAATCTCTTTGCCTGCCGCAGGGTTTGGAGCGTCATGTGTGCAGCTTGGCGGGCCGTGGTCACTCGTGCCCGCTTTTATGGAACGCTTCATTTACTTTTCCGCGATGTCCCGCGCCGCGATTCGATCCCCAGTACCGGGGCCAAATAGTGTCCCGTGACGGACGCGGGGCAGCGCACGATCTCCTCGGGCGTGCCGGCGGCAACAACCCGGCCTCCGCCATCTCCCGCCTCAGGCCCCAGCTCGATGATGTAGTCCGCCGCCGCCAGAATGCCCAAGTGATGCTCGATCACGATCAGCGAATGGCCGACGTCCAGCAGGGATTCGAAGTTGTCCAAGAGTTGCGTCACGTCGGCGTCGTGCAGGCCGGTGCTCGGCTCCTCCAAGACGAAAAGGGAGCGGCCGCGCCGCCCTGTGGAGAGGTGCGAGGCCAACCGCAGGCGCTGGGCCTCGCCACCGGAGAGCGTCCGCGCCGCTTGACCCAAGCGGAGGTAGTCCAGGCCGACCTCGATCAAGCGCTTCAATTTGGCCTGAACCTTGGGATATCCGCGAAAGAAGGCAAACGCCTCGCGGACCGTCATCTCCAGCACGTCGGCGGGATTCTTTCCGCGATGGAAGACCTCCAGGATTTCCTCGCGAAAGCGGCGTCCCTGGCAGCGGGGGCAGGTCACGCGGACGTCGGCCAGGAACTGCATGTCGATGTCCAGGTAGCCTTCGCCGCCGCATTCTTCGCAGGCCCCCTCGTCGGCATTGAAGCTGAAGTGCCGCGGTCCCATGCCGCGGGTTCGAGCGTCGACCGTCTCGGCGAAGACCCGGCGAATCTCGTCCCAAATCTTCAGATAGGTCGCGACACAAGAGCGGGCCGTATGACCGGGCGCGGACGGCTCCACCAGGACCGCATCGCCGATCTGCCCCTCTCCCAGCAGATCGGCGTAGGGAAGAGGCGGATCGCACCCCTTGCCCAGGCGGTGGCACAGGGCGGGATAGAGGGTTTGCCGGACCAGGGAACTCTTCCCGGCGCCGCTGACACCGGCGACCGCGCACAGCACGCCCAAGGGGAACTCGACCGTCAGGTCTTTCAAATTATTCCCTTTTGCCCCGCACAAGCGAATCCAACCATCGGCGGAACGGCGGCGGGGGGGCGGTTCGCGGAGGCCCCGCCTTTTTGTCAGATGGTCGGCGGTCAGGGTAGCCGCCTCCATCAGGCCACCCGGGGTACCTTGATAGACGATTTGCCCGCCGCGATCTCCCGCCCCCGGTCCCAGCTCGATGACGTGATCCGCCCCGCAAACAAAGGCTTCTTCGTGTTCCACCACCAGCACGGTATTGCCGCGGTCGCGAAGTGCCACAACGGCTTGAACCAGCTTGGATATGTCGCGGGCATGCAATCCGGTGGAAGGCTCGTCCAGCACGTACACCATGTTGACCAGCGACGATCCCAGGGCACCGGCCAGCAGCACCCGGCGCAGCTCGCCGCCGCTGAGCGTGCTGACGGGACGATCCAAAGTCAGATAACCCAGCCCCACCTGCTCCAAATACTCCAGCCGACCGAGAAGCTGCCGCAGGACGCTTTCTCCTACCGGCTCCGCCTCGGGCAGCTCGTTCAGTGGTCGGAGGCACGCCAAGACCCGCGCCGCGCTCCAGCGGCACAGCTCCGCGATGTTGGGGGCGGGCGGCGCACCGCCGGGCGGGTGGCCTACCTCCCCGGCTTGCTTCTCCGCGGCTACTGGATCGGCGGCGATCTGGAGCCGCACGGCCAGGGCCTCCCGACGCAAGCGGCCGCCGCCACACTCGGGACAAACACGCTGGGTTCGATAACGCGCAGGCGGGCCGCTGGGATTCGTCCGACGGCGTTGCCGCTCCGCTTCCCGGAGCCACCCCCGGATTCCAGGGAACCCGGCTTCCGCGTCACCCTCCACCAGGGTCCGAAATTGCTCCTCGCTGAGCCTTGAGATCGGCACATCCGTCGGAATGCCGCTGTCCGCAGCCAGTTGCAACAAGGGTGGGCGACGCCCACCGCGTCCCCGGCCTTCCCAAATGGTGACCGCCCCCTCCGACAGAGACTTTTCCCGATCCGGAATCACGCGATCGAGGTCGATGTCCATCACCGTCCCGAAGCCCTCGCAACATGAGCACGCGCCGTGCGAGGAATTGAAATTGAAGAGCTTCGGTTCCGGGGGCAAGTAGTCGATGCCGCACTCCGCGCACCTCCAATGATCGCGAAACGTCATGCGGCGGTAAGCGACTCCGTCCACCAGCACGCGCGGCAACGCAGGCTCGCCCGTGCCTTCCGAGGATTCGCATCGGGAATCCTGGCCCGGCCAGGCGGCCGCCGCAGCGACCGCGTCCTGCGGGGCGGGCGCGGTAGCTCGACCGTTCCGGGCACCAAAGCTCGGCGCTGCCTGCTCTCCGCTCGCTTGAACCAGTACCACGCACGTGCCGCCTCCCGATCGCAACGCCGCCTCGAGCGATTCCATCACGCGCAGCCGATCGGTCCGCCCCCAAATCACGCGGTCGAGGAGCACGAGAACCCCACCGCGGGCAGCCGCCAAAGCCAGCGCATCCACGGCGGCCGCCTCCAGATCGTACGAGCGGTCGCCCAGGATGATCCGCGTGAAACCCTCTGCCAGAAGCCTCGACAAGACCTCCTGCCAATCCGTTTCGTCCGATTGCCGGCTCGAGGGGAAGGCCACCATCATCCGCGTTCCATCGGGAAGCGATTCCAGCTCGCGAAGGATCGTCCGCGGTGTATGCTGCACGACGGGCCGCCCACATCGCACGCAATACACCCGCCCCAGCGCAGCAAACAGCAGCCGCAAATAGTCGTAGATCTCCGTGGCGGTGGCCACCGTAGCCCGCTGGGATTTGGCGGAGGGCCATGCCGTGACGGCCACGGCGGGCGAAATACCCTCCACCAGATCCGCATCCGCCCGCGGCAAATTGTCCAGGAACTGTCGGGCGTGCGCGGAAAAGCTCTCCAAATATCGCCGGTGCCCCTCGTTGTACACGGTGTCCACGGCCAGCGAGGTCTTGCCGCTGCCGCTCGGTCCGCACAAGACCACCAGCCGCTTCTTGGGGATATCGACATCGATCCCCTTGAGGTTATGGACCCGTACTCCCCGGAGTACGATCTTTTCCGTGCAACTCATCTACGCGATTTCCAGCGACGCTATCCCGCCACTCGACAAAACCTTCAGTTTATGCCGCGACGTCATGGCGTGTAAAGCAAACGCAAAGACCGCAAGAGAGGAGATGGATTCCTCGTAGTCGCTCACACGGGTTCTCGTGACTGCCAAACGGCTCACCCTCTTGTCATTTCGACGAGCGTCAGCGAGGAGAAATCTTAACCCATGTCGAGAAGCTTTCTCGCTTCGCAAGATTTCTCGCTTCGCTCGAAATGACAGGAGGGCGAGGACAGGAGGACGAGCCGGTTTGCAGTGAGGAGAATTCCTGTGAACGACTCCTGCCCGTGAACGGTTACGAGAGAACAAAGCGGGCAAGGGCGATCGGGAGGTCTCCGATCGTCTGACGGCAGGGCATCGGGATTTCAACAGTACTCCAGGCAACGGCCTCGTACCGGCGGCAGATCGATCGCGTAGCGACGCACCCCGCAGTGGTTCGAAGCAGACGACGGTCTTCTTTCAGCCGTCGCGAGCCGGCGATGCCACCAAGTCAACGCCCAAGGCACTGTTTGGCGTGCCACGGCTTACCGTCAGCCGCCATGTCCGGTTGATTTGCCGCCGAGGGTCGGTCGCATGAGCGTGAAATGGGGGGGCATCCATTCCGCGTGGCTGGGCCACGATACCAGGCCGCGGCCACCGATCCTCACTTGATCGAAGAGCCGCAGATCGTGCGGTAGTAGTCGATCGACCTTTCCAGCCCGGCTAGGAAATCGACTTGCGGCTCGTAGCCCAGGAGGGATCGCGCGGCGGCGATGTCGGCCATGCTCTCGCGAATGTCCCCCGGCCGCGGCGGCGCGAACTCCGGCTCCACCTGCGTGCCTAAAACCCGATTGATGGCCGCCAACAATTCCAGCAGCGTGATGCTTTTGCCATTGGCGGCGTTGAATACTTTGCCCGCCACACCCGCCCGCTCTGCTGCCAGCAAGTTGGCATGAACGACGTTCGCCACGTACGTGAAATCGCGAGATTGCTTGCCATCGCCGTACACCACCGGTTTGCGGCCCGTGAGAATCGCGGTAATGAAAAGTGGGATGACGGCGGAGTAGGGGCTGTTCGGATCTTGCCTTGGCCCGAAGACGTTGAAATAGCGGATCACCACAGTTTCGAACCCGTAGGTGGCGTAAAACGCGCGGCAGTAGAATTCGCCCGCCAACTTGGCTGCGCCATACGGTGAGATGGGGTCGGGGAGGTCGCTCTCGCGTTTGGCGCTGAACGGCTGATCGCCATAGGCACTGCTGGAGCCGGCGTACACAAATCGCCGCACGCCTGCGCGCCGGGCGGCATCCAGCATCACGACCGTCCCCGTCACGCAGGCCGCGTGCGTATCCAAGGGCTGCTCCACGCTCCGCGGCACGCTGGCCAGCGCCGCCTGATGAAACACGCAATCGACCCCTTGCACAGCCTTAGCGGCCGTAGCCGGGTCTTGCACATCGCCAGGGATGAACTCCACGCGATCGAAAAAAGGCTCCAAATTGGCCAGGTAACCCGTGCTGAGATTATCCAGGACGCGGACGCGGTCGCCCCGGGCGACCAGGGCCTCGACAATATGCGAACCGATGAAACCCGCTCCACCCGTGACCAGATAGGTACGCATTCCGATACCGCTCCTTACCATTCCTGTGCGGAAGACGCCTCGAAAACAGCTCCACCAGCAGCCGCGCCACCGCGTGGCCTGGCCGGAGACGGGACCTTGGTTTCCTGCGAGCACGGAAGAGGGCCGCTCTCCATGCCAACTCGCAAGACGGCCGCGACCCCGCAACCGTTAGCACGACCGCTGCCTGGACGCCCCTCGCCGCCGCAGCGCCGAAATCGCGATTGGCGCAAACCCGGCAGCGGGCTTCTCACGATAACCGGTCAGGCGGTGCGTGATAAGGGGGCGGGGTGTCAAGCTAGTTTACTTGGACCTCAGCCAGCATGCGATCCAATCGTTCGCACCGCTCCAAAAGCTCTTGCCGCCGCACGAACTGCTCGTACAGCGTTCCGCGAATTAGATCCCCTGGAAAGCAAGCCAGGATCGACGCTGCCACCCGCTCGTGCAAAATCCCACTCGGGCAGTAGCGAAACAGCGGTACGGCATAGGCGGCCGTCAGAGAGGCGGTCATCAGATTCCAAATCTGCCGCCCCTCATTCCCCAGCTCTTCCCGACGATGGATGTCGGCCGAGAATTCCCGGGCGCGGACGGGATCGGCGGCGAAACGGGCAACGTCCCCCCACCCCAGGAGGCGGCCGATCAAAACGTCCGTCCAGCGCTCATTGCGCTGCTGCAACTTCTGCAACTTGATCGCATCCTCCTCCGCGAAAGACATGCCTTTGAGGAGAATGGCCAGGGCGTGGTTTCGGGCCTCCAGGTGGGCAAGCAGGACGCTTTGGCCCATCCCCCCTGCTTCCGCATGTTCCCGATGCAAGTCGTACAAGTGCAAGACCGCGGCCCAAACGCGCGTCAAAATCTCGGCGGTAAAGATCTCCTCCATCAAGGCCGCGTTTTGAAGACGACACCGGCCGGGCGACTGCTGTTCCGCGATTCGACGGAGCGCCCGAATCCAGTGGTCGGCCCGGCGCTTGTGACTCAGCCAAAAACCTTCAATCGCGGGATCCGGGATGCGGTACGCCGTATCCTCCGCCAGCAGATATCCTTTGTCCGCGACAAAGACCGCCAAATCGACCAATTCGCTCGGATGCATGGCTTGCAACATGGATGTGTACCGCGCCAGGATCCAGGGACTCGCCATCATTGACCATCGGGACAGTACGGAAGCGAAGCCCGAAAACTGTCTCGCCCGCCAAAAGCCACCATGCTAGGAACAGCTTAAAGCAATCCGCGTGCCACACGATGCGATGCGACCCCAAGAGGCGCTCTAAAAGTGGGCTTTTCACCCTCCCTGGGGCGATTTGCCGTGCCCTTTCCCGCCTTTTGCCCCTCAGCCTGGCGTTTGCTGAGCGGCGCCCGTATTGCGGATTGAGCGGATTTATCTGTCCCTCCCCGCGATCTCTCGAAGAGAGCGTTGCCTTTTGGCTTCGGCTGTTGCTTTCCGAAAACGAGGAGTCAGGGTCCCGGCGGCGAACAGCGGCATTCCCTTTGGCAGTATTCACACGGGCATCGTTGGGATTGGGGGTATTCGCACGGGCATCGTTGGCATTCGCGGCATTCGCCTTGGGGGCACCATCGTTGGGGACATTCGCGTTGTAGGGAATGCAGGGAACGATGGGATGGTTCGGGATATTCGCTCAATGCCGGATAGGGCTTGTGCCGATGACGTAAAACAAAGGATCATGCGCCCCGTTCGTTTGTGGCATCGGGTTCGGGATGTTGGAGGTCGTTCCCGCCGGATGTGGAGGAGGGGGGCGTTGGGCTTTTGGTCATTCCGATTGCAAGCAGCCAAAATCTCATTTCGACCAAGGGGGAAACTACGATGCTTCGGCGATTGATTGTTGCCGCTTTTCTGGCCGCGATGCTGGCCGCGACCACAGATCAGGCGGCCTCCGCGCAACAGGCCTACGGCCGGCAGTGGGGCCGAACCTACAGCACCCAAGACTGGAACCGCTTCTACCACTACCCGTACGTCTACTACCCCCAAAACTACTTCGGCCCAGACTACTATAAGAGCAGCGAGGATTTGTACTTCCGCTATCCACCCGAGATGAGGATCCCGGTGTACAACAAACGGTGGCAGAACTATTACCCGGAACCACGCCGATACTACAGTGGCCATCACTTCATCATGGACGTGTTCTGATTCGGCAGGTCGCGGCGACTCCGCCCGGGTTATCGCCCAAGGTTCGCTCCACGAGCCGAAGGTTCGCACCCCGACTCGACAAGATGCTTCAGGCGCCGGAAACGGGTCTCCGCTCCCGGCGTCGCTGCATCCATGGACGTGCCCATCGTTGTGTCAATGGGAGTGCCCGTCGTTGCATCAATGGGAGTGCCCTCGGTTCCCTTTCATCCACGAAACTCCCCTTATGCGGATCGACCTCTTGTTGTCGAATCCCCCTATCCGACCTCTTGTTACAGAATGCCCTATTCTCCGCCAAGAAAATACCACTATAGCATGTAGCTGAACCAATCTATCGTGTGATGCATTGCATACTACGTTTCCAGGGCCGCGCAGTTTCTAACTGGACTTTTGCAAACTGCTCCCCTCTCCCTCTGGGAGAGGGGTCAGGGGTGAGGGTTTGGTAAAATCAGGCAAACAAAGCAAACCGTTTTCGCAGCTAATTGTCCTGACGCTAACCCTCTCCTAGGGGGCTAGAGGGCCTTGTGCCCCCAATTTGCAAAAGTCCAGTTCTAATTTGGGTACAAGTCCCAGCACATCTTCTATTTTGGTTGCAAGTCCTGTTTTTATAATGGTTTGTGTATCAATGTGGCTCGCCCGGGGTGGTCACATCCGTATCGTCCGTGATGAAGGTCGAGGTCGCGATTGTCCTGATCGTCCTTACCCGTGCAGCCTTGTCCTGTGGAGGCCGTAACCTTGGTCCTATGGAACCTATCGATCATTCTCAACATTCTTACTGGAGAAAATTGCCCCACCCCCTAGAATTAGGTATTGTATTTTCCCGGTTTCGCGTCGATAATCAAATGCAGTGGGGGTATCCCTCACAGCTCAGCCCTTCGTAGGTCCCTGCCCCGCCTACGGAGGGCGCTTTTTTTGCGACATTTCGGTACCGCTTCTCGGTTCCTTTCTAGATCCTTGACCCGCTTGCTATGCCCGTGTCGGCTCATCCCCAGCACAGAGATGCTGCTTCGATACCGGCGAGGTCGCTTGACAGGTCGCGCGCAACGGCTTGTGTCTCTTCATACTACAGCGCAGAGTCGTTTGCTTGGCTCAACATCTTGTGGCGATAAGACATGACGCGTCGCAAGATGTGTTGAGCACATCATGCAATCAGGCGGACTTTGCGCTGCAGGATTAGCATGATCGGGCCGACGGACGCTCCAGCGCCGCCGCACGGGAAAGGCTGGGCGATCCACATCGGCCGCAATTCCCTCTGGAACGCCCGGCCAGGAATTGCTACCCTCCCCGGCGAGAATCCGCGGCGTCCGGGATCGCCATGCGTTTCATCATGTTTTCCATCTGGAGGCCCTCGTCGGGCAAAAGGCCAGATGTTTAACGCCAATCGTCCCTCACACTCGAATCATCCGCACCCAGCTTCGCGCGTCTCGATGAGGCGTCAGCACAGGCTGGCGGTCGGCTTGATGGCCGGCGTGCTGCTGGTCTCGATGCCCGGCTGCGTGCAGCGCCGCCTGATGATTCGCAGCGATCCCCCCGGGGCGATGGTTTACGTGGATGACTACCAGATTGGCCCCACACCGATCGCGACGACGTTCACCTATTATGGAACACGGAAGGTCCGCCTGGTCAAGGACGGCTTTCAGACGCTGACGGTCTACGAGCGGATCGACCCGCCCTGGTACGAGATTCCGCCCTTGGATTTCTTCTCGGAAAACATCCTGGGGCGGGAGATTCGCGACATGCGTGTTCTGGACTACCGCCTGGTGCCGCAAGTGGTCTCGCCACCACAAAATCTGTTGGATCGGGCAGAGGAGCTTCGTGCAAGGAGCCAGACGCCGCTGCCACCCAGCGTCGTTCCCGTCAATTGATCGGGCGGGAAAGCAGGATGTCCTTTGGCAAAACCGCCCGCGGGGGCGTGGCCTTCGCAGGTCCGAGCGATCGCCGCAAGGCCGCGAGATGCGCGATCGCGGCCCGATCCGCGGCGTAGCCCTCGGACTTGGAAGAATAACGAACCCGGGTGCGAGAGCTTGTCGCTGGGCGGATACCAAGCGTGGACTTTTGCAAATTGGGACACAAGCCCCCCTCTCCGATCGGGAGGTGGCAGGGTGAAGGCAGTTTGGTGAAGGCCGTTTATTGTGAAAACGGCTTTCGCTGTTTTCCTGAATGGCCCAAGCACCCGGTTTGTCGCCCTCTCTCAGAGGAGGAGCGAACCGTTTGCAAGAGTCGCGTCAAGCCTGGCGATACCCGCCGCCCCGATGAAGCCCGCGTCGCCGCCCAGCGTGGCGAAGTCGATGACGGTGTGGTCGCCGACGGCGGGATAAGCCCGGAGAAAGATCTCATGCCGGACGCGTTCCAGAAAGGTCCGGCCGATGCGGCTGCCGCGTCCGCCGAAGGTCATCGCCCCACCGATCAGGATCGCATCCGGATCGATGGTGTGCATCAGGTTGACGATCCCGATGCCCAGGTATTCCGCCGTCTCCAGCACCAATTGGCGGCTCAGTTCATCCCCGGCCTCGGCCATTTCCGCGATCAATTTGGGTTCCAAGACCGCCCCTTCGTTGAGCCGTGGGGTCAGCATGCTGACGCGTCCGGCGGCGAGTATCTCCCGAGCGCGTTTGGTGACGGCGGTGGCACTGGCATAGGCCTCGAAGTGCCCGCGACGCCCGCAGGAACAGCTTCGAGCATCGGGTCGGCAATCGATGACCGTGTGCCCATATTCGCCGCCATGACTGTGCTGACCATCGAGGAGCAGATCGCCCACGATGATCCCGCAGCCGATGCCGGTTCCCAGGGTGAGGAGGATGAGGCTGTGGAACCCTTTTCCCGCGCCGACCCAACGCTCTCCGAAGGCGGCGGCGGTAGCGTCGTTGGCGAAGGTGACGTGCCGCCCGCAATGCTCCGCAACCCGATCCCGAATCGGGAAGTACTCCCAGCCCTTGAGATTGGCGGGGACGACGAGCTTTCCGCCGGGGATGTCCATGGTGCCGGGAGACCCCAGGCCAACGCCCCCCACCTCGCGATCCGCCAGTCCGGCCTCGCGCATGGCCCGCAAAATCAGTTCTGCGATGCGGCGGGCGCCATCCTCTGGCCCGCGTTCCACGTGCGTGGGTTCTTGACCTCGCCAGACCACGCGGCCCTGATTGTCCGTCACACCCGCCTTGATGTTGGTTCCGCCCAGGTCGATCCCGACAAAAAAAGGTGCCTCCGCTACGGATTTGTCGATGATTTCCATGCCTCTTTTTTTGATTCTCCCGCAAAGCTGCGATGATTTCGTGTTGACTGTGTGGGGCATCTCCCGGCGTGGGCAAGCCCGCCTCACAGCGTCCCTGCACGCCTCATGCCCGAGTGTCTGCCAGCCGCTTCAGCTCCGCCGGCAGGAGCGAATGCCGCCGCCTGGCTCGACGGGTTGGCGTTCCAGCGCACAGTTGTCTGCTTGCCTCAATATATCGTATAGGACGTAGTGCCCCGCAATGGATGGAGGGCACATCATGCAATCCGAGGGGACTTTGCGCTATAGCACGAATCGAGCGGCTTGGCCCCCAGACGAACGTAATCCGGCAGCGGGCCGACGAGCGGCCGCGCGTAATCCAAAAACGCCTGCGTAACGAAATTGCCGTCGAGGTGGATGAACGGGTCAGGCATCGGTTTGGCGCGGACGGCCACCTCCGAGAGCGCGGCAGTCTCCAGCGTCCATTGGTACGGGCTGTTGGAGGTCCGCTGAATGGACACCATCTTGCCACTCATGCCTTGGACGACCAGCTCGACCGCGCGGCGACCGCAGGCGTAGGCCTCCTTGCGGTCCGTATCGCTGACGCGATCGGCGGCGCACATTTGCAGCGATTCGCAAACCTGGAACTCGCCCCGCCAGCCGAACTCGTTGCCAATCATACGGTGCAGCATCATGGCGGCACTGGTCCCTCCCATCGCCCCGAATTCGATGTTGGAGAACCGGTCGCTGACCTGGGCGGCGCTGACGGGCGTGCCGTCGGGATATGTGATCCCCTCCCCACAGACCACGCTGCACCAGCCGTAGCGCTCGTGAACTCGCTTGACGTCGGCGAGAAACCGCTCGCGATCGAAAGGCCGCTCCGGCAGGAGGATGATATGCGGGGCATCCTCGTCCGCTGTCTTGGCCAGGGCGGAGGCCGCCGCCAACCAACCGGCCGAACGCCCCACCGTTTGAAAGATCACGAATTGATCCACCCGCCGCATATCGCGAGCCAGCAGGCCCGCCTGCTTCACCGAGATCGCCACGTACCGCGCCGCGCTGCCGAAACCGGGCGTATGGTCCGTGCCGAAAAGGTCATTGTCCACCGTCTTGGGAATCCCCACCCCCACCATCTCGAAGCCCTGCTGACGGCAATAGGCCTCCAGCCGATGGATCGTATCCATCGTATCGTTGCCACCAATGTAGAAGAAGAATCGAATCTCGTGGCGACGAAGGATTTGCAGCAATCGAGGGAAATCGCTGTCCTGGAGTTTGTAGCGGCAACTCCCCAGGGCCGAACTGGGCGTGGTCTTCAATCGGGCAACCGTCTCGGGGCTCTCCGCCCCCAGGTCCAGCAACTGCTCTTCCAGAAAGCCTTCGATACCAAAACGCATTCCCAAGCAATGGGTAACCTGCTGATACTCGCGGCAGGCCTCGATGACCCCGCACAAACTGGCATTGATGACTGCGGTCGGCCCGCCCCCTTGTCCTACTACCGCATTTCCCTTCAGCATCCTCGAACCTCCTTTCGCAAGTGGCGATCGCGTTTCCAGCTCCCGCCGACCATCTTTCGCTCCACTTCAACGGCGGCGATACACCGCCCGCCGCAACTGGTCACCAGGTCTTGTGTCTCACGAATCGATACCGATAAGCACGAGCGGAACCGCTGGCACGCCCCGCCCCTGTCGAACGAGATTGTATAACTCGCCCTCATAATAAGCGACGCCGGAGCTCATCTGGCTTTGGAGAGACTTCATCGGAAGCACTTCGATACCCACATCGATGCAATCGCCAACGTAAAATGCAAGGTGCTTGACGAACAAGTCATAAGCAACGAAACTTACCGAACTGGACTTCAACGGCGACACGTTCTTTGACAAAATCTGTCTGGTTGTAGCTGGAAATTGCTTCCTCGCCCGCCGCCTCAATCTCTCTCTTCTGCTCTTTGGGAGACATCGCCAGCGTTTTCCGAATCAGCTTTTCATTCCGTGTAACCCAGTATCTTGCCCGCTTTTCTTCCCACTCCCTTGCGCGAAGAAGGCATTTGAACGCGCCGTTCATGCCAATCGGGCTGAACAGCAGCTTCCCTTTCATGGTCTTCTCTTTAGAAACCTTCGTGCGACACTGATTCGCGTCCACCTCGGAGATCACGTCTTTGATCTCCTTGCAAAGATGTGGCTTGTGGACCGGGAGAAACTCAAGCCCATTAAGATGAGAGTAGTACTCCACAATCTTCATGGGGCAGCCTTCCTCCCATCCGGCGGGTTCTCCTCGAACAGTGTTGCCTGCTGGGGGGTTTTCTCCCAAGGGGCAATCGTCAGGCTATTACCCGACTCGACGGGGTCATATACCGGCCTGTCCATAGGCCGGGTCCGCAACGTCCCCTGCATTTCCTGCTGGATTCGCTGTCGCGCAAGCTCTACATACTTGGGAACCGTCTCCGCTCCAGCGCCACGGCGTCCGTGACGAATGGCAGCGATGACCGTTGTGCCTGTTCCGAGGAAGGGGTCCAGCACCCAATCCCCCTCATTGGTGAGCGAAAGCACCAATCGCTCAATCAGCTCCACGGGAAATTGGCACGGATGCTCCGTCTTCTCAACATGGTTGCTTTTCACGTTCGGAATGACCCACAAGTCCCCGGGGTTCTTGCCAAGCGGGTTGCAGGAGTACTGGCCGGCCTTGGGACCTTTGAAATACTTCTTGCCGGGGTATTTTTGGGGGATTCGCACCGGGTCAAGATGGAACACATAGTCGTCGGACTTCGTGAACCAGATGATGGTTTCGTAGCGGCCAGAAAATCGGCGGCTACAGTGCAGACCATGCTCAAAATGCCGTGACCGTTCACGGGGTCCTTACCTATTGTCGTGGCCACCGGGACCCCACAGCGG
>DYLS01000055.1 GCA_020721965.1 Blastopirellula marina
CTTTTCCACCACCAGCTTACGCTGGTGGCTCACGATGGTGGCTCGTGATGGTGGCTCGCGATGGTGGCGCGTGATGGTGGCGCGTGATGGTGCCGCGGGCGGTGGCGGGGCTTACTGTCCTGACGGCTGGTTCTTCCAGCGGCGGTAGAAGTCGAGCAGGCGGCCCAGGTTGACCTGCACGTATGGCTCGTCGCAGGCGGGGGTGTAGCGTCCGGCGTCGGCCACCCACATGTCCAGCGACTCGGGTTGCATGATGGCGTCGTGGAGGTTGGAGTTCATCGCTACCGGGCGTTTGATGATCTCCATCATGAGGGCGGGATCGATGCGGCCGAAGTGCTGGTGCAGGCGCTGACTGAGAACCTCGGCGCGACGGTTGGCGGAAATGAAGACGGTATCCTCGGGGACGGGGGGCAGTAGGGGGTGTTGCTCGCCGGGGCGGAGGACCAAGACCTCGCTGGGGACCGCGCGGACGGCAGCCAGATTCCGCTCCCGATCGCTGAAGACATAGTAGTATTCGCAGGTCCGCGGGGTATTGCGGAGGATGTCGAGGGCCTGTTCCACGGTCTCCGCGCGTTCCATGATCTCGCGGAGCAGCAGGCTCATGGGCATGCCGTCCCAATCGCCCTCGCCGCGCCCACCCATTTCGCCGACGGCCAGCCCCTTTTCGTTCATGGCGGTCACAGTGCCCACAAATCCCGCATAGCCCAGGCTCATCCAGGCGTTCCGGCCCTGGGGGGCGAATACCTGCACGGCAGCGCAGGTTTGCAGGTGGATGTCGCGCATGTAATCGAGGACGCGGGCATGGACCACGGAGCCATCGGCACTGGCCTTGCCGCGGACGGCCACGCCGCTGCAATGAAAACGCTCCGGGAAGAAGTTCGCGTAGTGTCCGTCACGAAGGGAGACGCCGGCGGCCTGAGAAAGGGCGTCGATCTCCTCGATGTATCGCTGGGGGACATAGGGAGCGGTGCGGCGTTCGATCTCGGTCATGGTATCGAGGAACCACTTGCCGTTGGCCAGGGAGTCGGCGGCACCCACCCCGTACACGACCCGTTCCACCAGGTAGCGAATCCGCTCGGCCAGCAATCGCCCGTGGGCGGCACCCATTTCCTGGGGCGTCCCATCCACGATGATGATGCGCTTGCCCTGGTAATGGAGCAAGACGCCGTGCCCCTGGGGATCGACCGCCGCGACGCGGTAGCCCTCATCGAGTAGCGGCATGGCGGCCGGTGCCGGATCGCTTCCCGATTCCGCCAGGACGGCCTGGCCAACCACGAGTAGCGCGGCCAAGATCAGCAGAAGCAGCCAGCGGACGGGCCAGGGTTTGCAAATAGAAGGGAGTGTGCCGCGAGTGCGACCGCGTTGGGTGTTATTCGAGATCATGGCTGAGATTCCTTACTCGCTGCGAAAAATGCGAAAAAGATGCGTCAAAAAACGGACCATGCGAATCGGTGGCGGAATCAACGGAGGCTTTCGAGGCCGAAGCGGATCATGGCCGCGAACATGCGATACACGTCTTCCGCGGCCACGTCCTGAACCTCGCCGGCCGGCGGGGCGAACAGCCCTCGCGCTGCCGGGGCTTCCGTTTGCCAGGTTTGAAAGCGGACGCGGGCGGTCGTGTCACCGACCTCCACGACGATTTCCTCGGGAACCTGAGAACCGGCGGCATAGGACAGCCGGGCCTGGGGGCCGGACTTGCCCTCGGGCGTCACCTGGATCACCCTGCGCCCGTTCTCCGCGGGGCCTTCGCTGACCTCGACCAGGGCTTCCAGTGCAGCGGGCGAGGCGGCGGCCCCCGAAATCGCCATCACCGCGAACTGAACCCGCTGGAGGTACTCGGAAGGCACATCGTGCAGCGGCGAGCGGAGGGGCTCCGATCCCAGACGACCGGCGAAGGTTCGGCCTGTGACCGAGGTCATCCAGGGATAATCGCCTTGTCCGATCGCGATGTTGCCCAGCATCGGCAGCTTGCCCTCCAAACGGAAGCGATGGCCGCTTCCTCGAATGAGCATCAACTCTCCCTCCTGGCGGGATGGGTTGGACTGAATCTCGGCGCGGAGCCGCACGATGTGGCACTTATCGGGCGAAGGCTCCTGCAAATAGAATCGCGTCCATTCGCGGAGCGTGGCCGACAGGATCGCGGCAGGTGGGAGTGCCTCGGTCGCCGGGGCAGACTCGGGTAAAACGTCGGCTGGCAAGTCTTCGGCAAAGAAATTAGCCGTGGTCTTTAGGATTTGTGGCAGCGCCCCCAGCGAGGTGTAGTGCCCCATCCCCTCCAGCCAAACCACCCGATCCGCAATACCAAGGGCTTGGGCCAGCTTTTCGGTGCAGGATTTGGGGATGACTTCGTCCTCGGCGGCGTTGAGCATGAGGACCTTTCCCGCTTGGGCGCGGTCGCGGAGGTCTTGGGCACGATACAGCGGGTCGGATTGGCGGAAGGCCTCCATCACGGTTTGCCGCTGGGATTCCGGCAGTTGGGCCAGGAAGCGGCGGAGGTCTTCGGCCTCATCGGCGTGAGCGAGGATGACGGGCAAATCGCCGCCCGCCAAGATCAAGGCCGCCCGATATAACCGCGGCTCTCGTTCGGCCGCGGAGGCCGCGATGATGCCCCCCAGGCTGATCCCCGCCACGCCGATTCGATCCGCGCGAACTTCGGGACGCGAGGCCAGGAAATCCACGGCTCGGCGAACCTCCTCCATGGTCTGATCCAGCACGGCCGTGAAGCGATCGGGACGGGCCAGGATGTCGTGGGCGCCGTTCGGCCCACCCCGCTCACCATAGTAGGGGAGCTGAAAGAGCATCGCCGGTATCCCCCGGGATGCCAGCACGGACGACAAAATGCGGACCAGTTCGAGGCTGCCGTCCAGGATGTGCAGGCAAATCACCGCAGGACGTGGCGGGTCGCCCGGGCGGAGATTCAATGGAACGTAATACTCGACCGGGATCACGTTGTTCTGCGGCAAATCGGTGACCACGGGGGACGGATAGTGGAGGTGAATGACGCGGCAATTCTCCTTTTCCACGATGGAATCGACCTGGCACTCGAAGGCCGCCCCATGCGTGGATCGAGAGACCGTCCAGACCCCGCCGGGCTGCCAGTCTGGGATCGCCGCCGGGCCGGGTGGATGCGGGGCCTCCTCTGCACGACCCACCGAGATGTCGCTAAACATGCTGAGGATCATGGCCAGCCATGCCAGGCACGCGATGCGCCGGCTCGTCCGGCGGGAAAGGTGAGCGATGGGCGTCCCACCGTCATGGCGGGCAAGCGATGGTGGAACTTTCGCGGTCGGATAAGGGTCGATTCTTACATTTTCGACTTGCATAAGTTGGCCTTCCTGCGATGTGGAATATCTCCAGACAGATTTTTCTCCAGACGGATGTGTGGGGGTGGTCCCCGCGACCCTGCAATCGAACCACGCCATTGTTTGCGATCGGCACGAGGCGGTCAAGTCCAAGACGCGTGGCGAGGATCGGGTGTTCGCAGATTGCACGGGCGTCCGCGGTTTTTTTGTTCCGTCCACCACCAGCTTACGCTGGTGGCTCAGCGCTGGTGGCGCGGCGCTGGGCGTTGATGGACGCGTCAGCGTGAGCCTCGGGCGTCACGGCGAGATTCGGGCGTTAGCGTGAGCCTCGGGCGTTAGCCCGAGGTGGAAGCACCAGACATCCGTCGGGCGTCTAGGGACTCAAATACACCAATTTTCGCCGTCTGGTTGCGGAAACTCTTCGATTGAACCAAGATTGAGGCTGGTGCAAGATGTGGGCGTATTGGGGGAGGCCATCGTCGGAACGCGGGGGGTGGCACTCCGGCGACGTTGCCGAATCACCACCAGCGCCGCCCGCTGCGAGTTCCGGCTTGACGCCGACCTGAGTTTTGCATGGGGACCTGGGAAAGCGAGGGCGTGGAGAGGCCATCATGATTGCGGTAACGGGGAGCAACGGGCAATTCGGGGGCGAGCTGTGCCGGAGGCTGGGCGAGGCCGCCATCGGATTGGACTTGCCCGACTTCGATCTGACCGATGCCGATGGGGTACGTCAGCGGTTATCGGAGCTTCGACCAGAGGCGATCATCCACGCGGCGGCTTACACGGCGGTGGATCGGGCGGAAGACGAGCCGGACCGCTGCTTCGCCGTGAATGTCGCAGGGACGGCCACGCTCGCGGAAGTCGCTCGACAATTGGGCTGTCCCCTGGTGTATATCAGCACCGACTACGTTTTCGGTGGGGATGCGACGGACTCCGAGCCGCACCGGGAGGAAGACGCCGTCTTTCCGCAAGGGGTCTATGCACGGTCGAAGTACGAGGGCGAGCTGCGGGCCGGGGCCTGGGAGAAGCACTACATCGTGCGGACGTGCGGGTTGTACGGGCGGCTCGGCCCCTGTTCGCCTGGCAACTTCGTGGAGACCATGATCCGCTTGGGGAAACAGGGCAGGCCGCTCCGCGTGGTCGATGACCAGTGGTGCACGCCGAGCTATGTCCCGCACGTGGCAGCCGCCGTGCTGTATCTTCTACAAAGCGGGATGTACGGAACATTTCACGTCGTGAATGGGGGAGCCACGACGTGGTATCGCTTCGCCCGCGAGATTTTTCGCCAATTGGCCCTGGATGTGAAGATCGAACCGATTACCACGGCCGAGTACGGGGCCAAGGCCCCACGGCCGGCATTCAGCGTGCTGGATACCTCGAAATATCATCGGTTTGCCGACGCCCCCGCATTGCCGCACTGGAAGGACGCCTTGAAAGAATATCTTCAAGAGCGGGAGCGGGGCATGCGGTAGGACGGGTGATCGGCGGAAATCGCGTACGGCATAGGTCGTCGGCAGCTTGCGCTGGAATTTGTGGTTTTTTCGTTCGGTGTGCCACCACCAGCTTACGCTGGTGGCTCATGTTGCGGATTTATCGCCAGTTCCGTCCACCACCAGCTTACGCTGGTGGGTCGTGCGCTGGTGGGTCGTGCGCTGGTGGTGCGGCGCTGGGCGAATCGCCGGTCCAGTCGGCGTTGTGGGATTTGCCAAAAGACCGTATACTCAGGGTTCTGAGTTTCTCGCCTGTACGTATTTTGCCTATTTTGCTTTTTGCCCTTCGAGCGAATCCATGCGGTTCAGCCTCATTGATCGGATTTTGGAACTGGAGCCGGGGCATCGGATCCGGACGGTGAAAGCGCTATCCCTCGCTGAGGAATACCTGGGCGACCATTTCCCGAAGTTTCCCGTTATGCCGGGTGTCCTGATGCTGGAGGCGCTAACCGAATCGGCTGCCTGGCTGGTTCGCGTATCGGAGGATTTTGCCCATAGCATGGTGGTTTTGAAAGAGGCCAGGAGGATTCGCTACGGTCAATTCGTGGAGCCGGGTCAACTGCTGCACCTTTCCGCCGAGATCGTCTCGCAGGATGAGCGGATCACGGAATGCAAGGCCGAGGGGCGTTTGGACGACCGTCTGACCGTAAGTGGAAAGATCTACCTGGAGCGGTACAATTTGGCCGAGCGAAACCCGGACTTGGCACGAGTTGATCGATCCGTGGTGAGGGACATGCGGGATCTGTTTCAGATCCTTTCGCCGATTGCGGCGATAGGGCACGGTCAGGCTTCCCGCACGCCCGCCGAGGCCGCAAGCTTGCACAACGAGATTTCTGGGGCCGCGGCGCCGCTGCCAGGCAACGGTTAGCGACTCTGTCGCAGGAGGCGGGATTGTCGGAGGATTCGCCGGTGCCGCCTGAAACCGGCACCGTTGGTATGGTCAGACTTTGCAAGCCAGGGTAAATGTGAATACTCCTGCCGTTTGACTGTGTTGGAGATGGAGTCGCGTCTCTCAGGTTTTCAAGCGGTGGGGTAGCGGGCGACAAATCGCATTCCTTGGTAGGTGTAGGCCAGCGTTGGTAACGAAGGATTTATCCAAAGAAAGGGATCCGGTGGTTCAGGGCAAGATCGCCATCGTGACGGGTGGTAGCCGGGGAATCGGTCGGGCGTGCGTCCTGGACCTCGCCAGGCACGGCGCGGAGGTCTGGTTCGTGTATCAGAGCAACCGCGAGGCGGCCGAAAAGCTCGCGGCAGAGGTGACCGAGCAAGGCGGCAAGGCGCATCCCGTCCAGGCCGATGTGCGAGACTTCGAGCGGGCCGGACAGATCGTGGATGAGGTGCTGGCGGAACACTCGCGGGTGGACGTTTTGGTTAATTCGGCGGGCATCGTGCGTGACGGTCTGATGGGTACCATGACCCCCGAACAGTGGGGTGAGGTCATCCAGACCAATTTGACGGGGACGTTCCATTATTGCCGCGCGGTGGCCCAGCAGATGATTTCGCAGCGGGCGGGGAGCATCGTCAACCTCTCCAGCACGGCATCGGAGTTCTCCTCCCGAGGGCAGGTTAATTACGCAGCCAGCAAGGGTGGGATCAACGGTCTGACACATGCCCTGGCAAAGGAGTTCGCGCCCCGCCGCGTCCGCGTCAATGCCGTGGCGCCCGGTATGATCGACACCGACATGAGTGCCGCCGTGCGGGGTCTGGTGGGTGACAAGATCAAAGACCTGATCCCCCTCCGACGCATTGGCACGCCAGAAGAGGTCGCCAAGGTCGTGACCTTCTTGGCCAGCGACGCCGCTTCGTACATCACGGGGCAGGTCATTCGCGTGGACGGCGGTCTGAGCTTAGGGGGGTATTGACCACCAATCATGCGGGTCTTGCAGGCGGGACCCGTCGAATTCGACGGTGGTGCTTGCTAAGATAGGGGTTTAATGTCATTTTTCCCCCCGTTGGGTCGAAGGGCTAGGTATCGCCGATTTTGATGGCCCGTTGCCTAGCACCCGGTTGGACAAGCCATTTGTGGGATTCCGATTGGTCTCAGAATTCGCAAGGAGTACACGATGACAACCCCCAGTAAGGAGGAAATTTTCGAAAAGGTCCGCGACGTCTTGGTAGATGCCTTGGCAGTGGATGAAGACGAAGTCAAGCCAGATGCTACTCTGGTGGGGGATTTGGGTGCCGAATCGATCGACTTTTTGGACATCGTCTTCAAGCTGGAGAAGACCTTTAACATCAAGATTCCCCGCGGGGAGTTGTTCCCTGAAGACATCATGACCAACCCAGACTATGTGAAGGATGGGAAGTTTACAGGAGCTGGGTTGGCGGAACTGCGGAAGCGAATGCCATTTGCCGAATTGGATCAATTCGCTCAAAATCCGCTGGTGCAAGACTTTGCCAACCTTTTGACGGTGGCCGACATGTGCCGCTTCGTAGAGAGCAAATTAAAGCAGGCGACGTGACAGTTATCCGTTTGCAAGTCACGAGTTGAACTGGAGTTTAGTCGTTTTCGGTGGATGGCCTTTCCCCGGGTCAAGATTGCGCAAGTCGAGGCCGGTCATGCGTTGGTATTGGATCGATCGTTTCATCGCGTTCGAGAGCGGTCGCATGGCCAAGGCCGTCAAGAATGTATCCCTTGCGGAGGAGCACTTGCACGATCACTTCCCGGGGTATCCGGTCATGCCAAACGTCTTGATTATCGAAGGCGTGGCGCAGACCGGGGGGCTGCTGGTGGGCGAGTACAACGGGTTTCGGGAGAAGGTTGTTCTCGCCAAGGTGCAGCGGGCCGTGTTTCATTGCGAGGCCGTCCCCGGGGACACACTGGTGTACACGGCCAGCGTCGAGAGTATCCATCCCCACGGTGCGGCAGTCAAGGCGACCAGCCACAAAGGGGACGTGCTGCAAGCCGAGTTGGAATTGGTATTCGCGCACTTGCGTTCGGACGTGGGCGGTAGAGATCTGTTCGAGTCCGGCACGTTGACGCACATGATGCGAATCCTGCGGGCCTACGAAGTCGGCGTTGCCGCCGACGGCTTGCCGCTGCGTGAACCAGACGAAGGTGCATGAGCCGGGGCAGCACCGGGCCGGGTATCCCAGACCGGAAAGAGGATCCCAGTCCAAGAACGAGTGTCCCAGGGCGGGAAAACGTCGCAAGCTTGACCATCGCAGCGCTGCGGATGGGGTGAAAGCCGATGCGGCGGGCCGTCGTGCTGCCGCCACGATCGTAATGGGAGTGTTTGCATGAGACGCCGTGTTGTTGTGACCGGCATGGGATTCGTAACACCTCTGGGAGACGACCTGGAGACCGTTTGGCGTCGCTTGCTCAACGGGGAGTCCGGGGTCGACTATACCACTCTCTTCGACGCTAGCAATTTTCCCACCAAGATTTCGGCGGAAGTCAAGAATTGGGATGTTTCGTCGGTCGGCGAACACCCTGAGGATTGGCGGTTTCGCGGTCGTCACACCCGGTTCGCAGTCGGGGCCGCGAAGAAGGCCTGGTGGGACTCGGGACTGGAGGAATCCAAGGTCGATCCCACACGGTTTGGGGTATATACAGGGAGCGGCGAAGGGCAGCAGGACTTCGACCGTTTCACCCAGATGATGATGGCGGCCCTGACCGACGATGGCATCGACGTAGTCAAATTCGTGCGGAAAGGGCTCGAGATTCTGCATCCCATCGAGGAGCTGGAGCAGGAGCCTAACATGCCGGCCGCGCATTTGGCCACCCTGTTCCATGCCCAAGGCCCGAACATCAACTGCCTGACGGCCTGCGCCGCCAGCAGCCAAGCGGTGGGGGAGGCGACCGAAATCATCCGCCGCGGCGAGGCCGACATCATGCTGGCCGGTGGCACGCACACCATGATTCACCCCTTCGGCGTGACCGGGTTCAATCTCCTCACCGCCTTGAGTACGCAGAACGATCCCCCGCAAAAGGCATCCCGACCGTTCGACCTCAATCGGGACGGGTTCGTGCTGGGGGAAGGGGCCGGCATGTTGATCCTGGAGGAACTGGAGCATGCCCGGCGGCGTGGGGCACGCATCTATGGCGAAATCATCGGTTATGGCACGACCGCCGACGCCTACCGCATCACCGATGCGCATCCCGAGGGACGTGGCGCCATCCGATGCATGGAGATGGCCCTGCAAGACGCCGGCCTGACCCGCGAGGATGTCGATTACATCAACGCCCACGGCACGAGCACGGTCGTCAACGACAAAGTTGAAACGTTGGCCATCAAACGGGTCTTTGGCGATTACGCCTACAAGCTGCCGGTTTCCAGCACCAAAAGCATGATGGGGCACCTGATCGCGGCGGCCGGGGCCACCGAATTGATCATTTGCCTGCTAGCCATTCGCGACAACGTCTTGCCACCTACCATCAACTACGAGACTCCCGACCCCGACTGCGATCTTGACTACGTGCCCAACGTGGCGCGGGAATCACGCTGCGATATTGTCCTGACCAATAGCTTTGGGTTCGGGGGGCAGAACATCTCTCTGCTAGTGCGGCGATTCACCGGCTGATCCGGTATATATTCCCCAGCCGGGGTACTGCCCGCCGCCAGAAGACGGTTCGCCTCTGGAAAACTCCCTGTCGCGAGTTTGCGCGTTAGGTCGCCTTTGTGGCGCAGCGAAAGGAGTGGCAAGGTCGCAACCCTCCGGTGACGAAGCACCTGGAGTACGGCCCGGGGGCCAGTCGGGCCGAGCCACGATCTTCGAAGGAGGCGGTACCGGCCGGCTGGAAATGTCCATTCTCGCGATTCAAGGGGCCTTGGCCCTGGGCTTTGTCCTCATCGTAATCGTGGCGGGTGCAGTCGCTCTGATCCGCCGGTAGCGGGGCGGGACGGCTGGGTGCATGCCCTTGGCGTGCAACCGCGTCCGCAGGTGGGCAGACAGTCAGAGGGCAGGTCCCGGCTATCGGCGCCGGCTGGGTTTGCGCCGCTCAATCGCCCCCTTGCCGCATCTGCTTTGGCCAATCGCAGGCTCTGGCCAATCGCCGTATTGCCGCCGCGCTCCCCGAAAGGGACACCCCCGGAGGATCACCCCACCGTCGCTTTTAGTCGATTGCGGCGTCGTGGCCGCGCTCCCCCGTTTGCGATCCCGCCACAATTGTTGTACCGTAAGGTAATTGGTCTGAAGGGTTCCGAGCCTGGCCGGAACCGCGGGCGAAGTTCCAGATACCGGTTCGAGACCTCGCCGGCCATGCGTCGCATCCCTCCGTTTTACGCCCCGGTCGCCGTCGTTCGTCGTGTGCGGCGATCATGCATCCACCCATCAATCCGGGAGTTGGCCTCCATGCAAGTACGCTCTCTTGCCTGTTGGATCGTCACTGCACTAGCCTTACCACTTCTGGTGGGTTGCCCTCAGCAGCAGCCGGCGGAACATCCTTCCAGTGGGATCACCAGCGGGAATTCCGGCGGAGATTTCAGAGGAGATTCCAGCGGAGACCAGGGGACGGCTGCGGTAGCCCCGCGCGTGGCCCCCGCAACCGAGCACGCGGAAGCCGTGGACCCCAAGCTCGTGGCGGATGTCATCGCGCGAGTCGAGCAGCGGGGGGGCAAGGTCCGCCTGGAAGGTGATGGCAAGGTCCTGAAGGTGGTCGATCTCTACGGCAGGCAGGCTCGGGATGAGGACGTGGCCTTGCTGGTCCAAGTGCCGACGATCGAGGAACTGGTGCTATGGGGGGCCGAGGTGACGGATGAGGGAGTGCGAGAACTGCCCAAGCTCACCCGACTGGTCAAGCTGACCTTGGAGAATACGAGCATCACCAACAACGGTGCCCAGGCCCTGGGCGAACTGAAGACCCTCCGGTCTTTGAACCTGCGGCGGAGCACGAATCTCACCGACGAGGCCCTGGCCTTTACCGAGAAGCTCCCCGACCTGACGGAGTTGATCTTGCTGTACAATAATTTTACCGACAACGCCATGCCGTATATTGCCAAGCTGAAAAAGCTGCGGGCACTCGATCTCCGCGGCTGCGTGCTGATCACGGATCGGGGGCTAGAGTCGCTGAGGGACCTCAAGGAGCTCCGGGCGGTCAAGCTTCGCAATCAGGCCTCCGTGACGGACGCCGGCATGGCGGTGCTGGGCACGCTTCCCCATCTGCAAGACCTCACGCTGGAGGACTCCGGCATCTCCGACTTGGGGCTGGACGAAATCGCCAAGCTGACTGGCCTGACGAGCTTGAATCTGATGCGGAGCTATGGCGTGACCGATGCGGGGCTGCCCAAACTCAAACCGCTGATGAAATTGCGGCGGCTCTTCCTGCGAGGCCTATACATCAACGCCAATGGTTTGAAAGAGTTGGAATTGCCGGAACTCGTCGAATTGGACCTGGCCGAGACGAGCGCGAATGACGCCACCGCCGAGGCCGTCTCGCGGTTTGCCAATCTGGAAAACCTGGACCTTTGGCACACCCAGGTTACCGATGCTGGCCTGGCCCAGCTCGCCAAGTTGAGCAACCTCGCCACGTTGAATCTGGTGGGCACGCCGATTACCGACGGCGGCTTGGCCCATCTGACGGGCTTGAAAAATCTTCGGACGCTCTATCTCGACGAGTGTAAGGGCGTGACCGATGCGGCCGTGGAACATCTCGGCCAAATGACAGGTCTAAAGCAACTGTCGCTGGGCAAAAGCGGCTTGACGGAGGCGGGCGTGGAGAAGCTCCGCACCGCCCTCCCCGATTGCAAGATCACCTTTTGATAAGGCTGATCGAGCTGCCGGGGAATCGAGGTTTACGCGAACGGCGGCGAGGCGATGGGAAAGGCCGTGCGGAAAGGCCGCGATCTCCCGTGAGCCAATCCGCACAGCGGGCATGCGACTGGTACCCATGCTGGGCTGCGAGTATCTTGCCGCTTCCGCGCCGTGCCTGGATGCTGTTGTGCACGCCGGCGGTGCAATCGCGTAGCGGCGCAAGCGGGTAGCAGTGCTGGCGGGGGCAAGCGTGTCGCAGCAATTGGCACGACCCTGGGGGCGGGCTTCGTCCGCGGCGGCTTCCTTGGGTCGTCCGGGATTTCAGGCCCGGATTCCGCCGACTTCGCTTGCCAACCGTTTGGGTTCCTCGCTGTTCTTGGCTACAATGGGGCATGGATCATCGTCGCTCGGGCGGGTCGATTGGTCTCGGGACGCGGATTGCTTCCGCACGGGCGGGAGGATGTAGATCGGTCCGCGGAGGAACAGGGGTATCATGGTCAGGGCATCGGGAGTGCTCACCCCATGACGGGTCGGCAACGCATTCTAACGGCCTTGGAGCATCGCGAGCCGGATCGGGTCCCGATCGATTTCGGCGCACATCGCTCCTCGGGGATCGCGGCCGTGGCTTATGCCAAATTGCGGAAGTATCTGGGGCTTCCCGAGCGGCCGATCCGCGTGTACGACCCGATCCAGCAATTGGCCATCATCGACGAAGACGTGCTGAATCGCTTTCAGGTCGATGCCATCGAGCTGGGCCGCGCATTTGCATTGGAAGACGAGCACTGGGTGGACTGGGTCCTTCCCGACGGCACGCCCTGCCAGATGCCGCGTTGGGCCGCGCCGGAGCGGGGCGATGGGGAATGGGTGCTTCGCGGACCGACGGGCAAGGTTCTCGGCCGGATGCCCGACGGCGCCCTCTACTTCGAGCAGTGCTACTGGCCCTTCTTGGAACGCGACGACCCCGACCATGCCGCCGACGCTCTGCAAGACACGATCTGGTGCGGCATTCCCTCTCCGCCCGGGCCGCTGGGGACAGGTGCGGACGGCGCCCAGCGCCTCCGGGAAGGGGCCAAGCGACTCCGCGAGAGCACGGATCGCGCCATCCTGGGATTGTTCGGCGGCAACTTGATGGAGTGCGGCCAATTCCTCTATCGCAATGATCATTTCTACATGCTGCTGGCCGGGGAGCCGCAGCGGGCCGAACGGGTCCTCGATAACCTCACCGAGAACCACCTCAAAAACCTGGAAGTCTTTCTGGGGGCGGTCGGGCAGTATATCGACATCATTGTCTTCGGCGATGACCTGGGTATGCAGAGCGGGCCGCAGATTTCGCCCCGCATGTACCGCCAGCTCTTCAAACCGAGGCATGCCGCGATGTGGCGACGGGCGAAAGAGCTGGCGCCCGTCAAGGTCATGCTCCACTGCTGCGGCGGTGTGCGAGAGCTGCTCGACGACCTGATCGATGCCGGCCTGGACGCCATCAACCCCGTGCAAATATCCTGCAAGGGCATGGAACCCGCCGGCTTGAAACGCGACTTCGGTTCGCGGATTACGTTCTGGGGCGGGGGCTGCGATACCCATCGCTTCCTCTCCTTCGGCTCGCCCCAGGAGATTCGCGAGCATGTTCGGCAACAACTCGGCATTTTGTCGCCGGGTGGAGGATTCGTGTTTCAGCAGGTGCACAACATCTTGGCGAACATCCCGCCCCAAAACGTGGAGGCCATGTTCGATACGGTCTTGGAGTTTCGATACGCATCGGCCGGTTCGGCCGCATCTTGACGCTTGGCACTGGGGATTGAATCGTGGCCTATGAAGTCGAATTGAAATATCCGGTGACCAACACGGAGGATTTGGAGACCAAGATCGAGGCACTGGGGCCGGAACGGACGATGGTGCGGGAGGAGTACGACGTTTACTACGCCCACCCCTCTCGGGACTTCAGCCAGACCGACGAGGCCCTCCGCATGCGCCGCGTGGGGCAGCGATGCACGCTGACCTACAAGGGTCCCAAGATCGATGCCACCACGAAGACGCGGCGGGAGATCGACTTGTCCCTCCCTCCCGGCCTGAGAATGTTCGACGAGTGGGCCGAACTCTTAGAAGCCTTGGGATTCCAGCCCGTCGCCGAGGTCAAGAAGCTCCGCCGCAAGCTGTGGATCACGTGGCGCGATCTACCCGTCGAGATCTCGCTCGATCATGTCGAGGAAGTGGGCTACTACCTGGAGCTGGAAACCCTGGCGGAGGAAGAGGGCGTTCCGGCCGCGCGGGCAAAACTTCAAGAGTTGGCAGCCCATCTGGGGTTGAAGAACTCGGAACGCCGGAGCTACCTGGAGTTGCTTCTGGAGAATCGCCGCCGGGCGGGCGCGTAGCAGGTCTTCCCGCCAAAGAGAGAGCGGAACGGCGGAATAGTGCTCCCACGCTTCACCCAGCAGGTGCGGGATCCGTGCGTTAAAACTGGACTTTTGCAAACTGCTCCCCTCTCCCTCTGGGAGAGGGCCAAGGGGTGAGGGTTTGGTCAAATCAGACAAATAAGGCAAACCTTTTCGCGCCTAATTGCCCACAGGCTAACCCTCTCCTAGGGGCCTAGAGGGGCTTGTGCCCCCAATTTGCAAAAGTCCAGTTAAAATAGCGGCATGGATGCGCAACCAGGATCCCAGCTCCCGCCCGACTGCTCAGCGAAGGAAAAGGACGATTCGGCCTCGCCGGAACCACGGCGCGGTCTGGCGGTGCTGGCGCTGCATCAAATCGTGTTTCGCGTCGCGTGGCTCTTCAAGACAGAGAGCGTCATCATTCCGGGCTTTTTGGACCACTTGGCCGGGCCGGGTGCCGGTTGGCTCCGCGGCTTTTTGCCCGTCCTCAGCCGTCTGGGTCAGGGGGCGTTCCCGCTGGCCTTGGCGCGCCGGTTGGAACGGTCCCGCCACGGGGCCTGGCTGCTGGCCACGGCGACGCTACTGCTGGTCGCGCCGATGCTGTGCTTTACCGTGCTGGCCCTGCTGGCCGACCCGCCCGGGAGGGACGGGCTGATCGCGGTCTTCTTGCTGGCGTATTTCCTGTTTTCGTGCCTCTACGGAACCTACCAGTTGGCCTTCGGATTGGTGCAAGGCCGGCTGGTCCCTGCCGATCGCCGGGGTCGCCTCCTCAGTTTGTCCACGTTTTGGGGGATGATTCCTGCGGTATTGGCGGCCATCTGGCTGCTACCCCAGCGGCTGAACATCCCTCACCCGCGCTACGAGGAAGTCTTCTTCGTCGGGGCCGTCTTCTTTGTGCTGTCCAGCCTGATTTGTTTCGCCTTGCCGCCTACCCCGTCAGGGGCCACGCATGAGAACCCTGCGTTCTCCGGGGGCGGGATCGCGTCCTTGCTCCGCCGCCATGCGGGTCTCCGTTGGCTGCTGGTTTCCGCCTTGGCATACAGCGTGGCGTTGACCCTCATTCCGCACTACCAGGCCTTCGCGCGGGACCATCTGCATCTGGGAAATGCGCATCGCGGCGGCTGGATCATCACGCAAAGCATGAGTGTTGGCGTCTTCAGCCTAGGGGTTGGCCGACTGGCCGACAATCGCGGCAATCGATTCACGCTGTGCGGGCTGACTCTCCTTTCCGCCTTGTCGCCGGCTTGGGGCGGCATGATGCCGTTGCTCCCCGAGGCTTGGGCTGCCCGACTGTTCTGGCTGACCTTTGTGACGTTGGGTTTGACTGCGCTCGTCCCACGGCTGGCCGGCAATCTCGCCCTCGAATTGGTCTCTCCCGAGGAGTACTCCCAGGCTACCGCCATCGTGCAGTTGGGCTACACGCTGCCGCTGACCTTCTCCCCGCTGGTGGGCTGGATCATCGACTGTTGCGGCTTCGAGCCGGTCTGCTGGTCGGCCGCGGCGATCATCATCGCTTCGGCCGGTTTGCTGATTTTTGTCCCCGAACCACGGCACGCCCCTCGCCCTCCCGTTCGCGTGGTGGGCTACGAAGAATAACTGCCCCTCTCCGAGGCACGCATCCCCGATGCCGGCGCCGCCTGCGTGGTGCCGACGACTGATCCGCCGCGGGCTGGGCGCGGAACGCTTAACAGCTTGGCTGCGTCGTCGCCGATTGGTTGGGACAAGGTTCTGCGTCGGGACAAGGTTCCGCATCACAAAGTTGGGTTGTGGTCTCCCGCTTGCAGTAGCGGTCCAGCCGTGTGGTAGCCGACTCGGGATCTATGCGGTGCAAGCGTTCGGCGTGATAAAGAGGCAATTGCACACGAAAGGTGGAGCCTGCGCCGGGCGTACTCCATGCCAAGAGTCGCCCGCCCAACAACTCCGTCCAGCGATTGCTCAAGGACAGGCCAAGCCCAGTGCTGGAAACGTGCTCCTCCCCTCCGCCCGCGCCGTGGACAAACGGCTGGAAAATCCGGTCCAATTCCTCGTGCGACATCCCAATCCCCGTGTCGATCACGTCGCATTGCAGGTACATATTGCGGGCGGAGTCGTACGTGCATCGCACGGCGAGCGTGATTTCCCCGCGTTCGGTGAACTTCACGGCATTGCTTAGCAAATTACGAAGGATTTCGCGGAGCCGCAGGGCGTCCAGGTAAATCTCCTCGGGCACTGGCGATTGGAAGCGTACGTGGAATCGCAACCCGTTCTTGCTCGCCTCGCCGGCCGCGTCTTCTGCCACCTGTCCCAGGATGTCGATCAAGGAGTGCGGCGTGGCGTGCGAGATGTCCGGCGACGCAGCGTCTTGGGAGGCCGGGCCAAGCCCGCGGATCAGCTCCTGCAATTGCAGAACCTTGCCTTCCAAAAGCTGCACCAGACGCAATCGCAGGGGAAATGCCAGGTCTTCCTCATGCAGCCGCATCAAGTAGTCCCGCATGTCCTGGATCGGTCGCCCCAGTTCGCGTGCGGCGCGGGAGACCATCAGGGCGGCGCGTCGGGCCTCCGCCTCGGCCTCGTCCCGAGCCTGCTCCCAGGCACGGTTCAGTTGCTCCAGGGCCTGGATATAGCCCCGGACCGCCTGATGTTCCTGGACCTCGTCGGTCACGTCGCGGACAATCACCAACTGCGTTCCGGTTGGTGACAGGGGCACCACATGGTACACCACGATCTGCCCGTGACCCGTGGACCCTTCCATTTCTGCTTGGTGCCATCCAGGAGAAAGGAGAGTCCCGAATCCGTCCCCATCCCCGGTGGCATGGTCCGCCGGTTTCACGCGGAGCAGGTCACCGATCCGCCGTCCTGTTGCCGCTTCCGCCGAGGCAGTCGCCATTGCTCGGGCAGATGGATTCGCATAAAGAACGTGCTGTTCGGCGTCGAGGACGAGTGCGGCCTCGGGAAATGCCTCCAGCGTCTCGCTCAAGTAGCGCCCGACCGCCACGGCGGTCCCAAACGTGGACTGCAAGCGGACCGAACTTGGTACCGCGACGGGCTGGCTCCTCGTCGGGCGATGGGCAAGGCATCTCTTGGCCCATGCCGCGCCTCGGTTGAGCCAGGCCTCCAAACCGGAAATCAAGGGTCGAAGCAGCCAACTCATGATTGGATGCCCACCTTCTGGACGCCTCAACGGCAGTCAGCGTGAGAACCGCAATGCCGGGTCATTGCTCCAGGTCACCGCCTGGCTCCAGATTCCTGCCGTTCATCATGTGCATCGCCACCCCGCGCCCCACCCGGATGGGGCGTCAATCACACAGCGCCTGCCATAAAACGTAGATTGTGATTGCCAGCGAGGTAGCATGAGAGGGGCTTGGTCCGCGGCAATTCGCGGCAAGTCGGGCTGGTCTTGCCGGATGCACGGATCTAGACGAATATTAAGGGTTTACGGCTGCCACATCATCGGGAGAAGCCGGCACCTATGGAAACGCTCGTCAAACGCCTGGTTTTCGGCACGCTTTTGGCCAGCGTCCTGCTGATCCTCTGCTGGCTGGATTATCGTGCGGTCCATCTGCCGGGGCTGTTTCTGTTCCCCGTGTTGCTTGGATTTATCGTGTTGGGGGGAAACGAAATCATCTTCCTTTGCCGCGAAAATCGGGTCTCGCCGGTCCCCGCCGTGGTTCACGCGGGCAACCTTTTGACGGTCGGCACGGCCTGGGGGATGGGCCTGTTTTGGCTCCAATGGGAAACGTCCCATCCCGAGCGGCTGGCTCGGGCTTGGGATCTGGCCGCCGTCAGCAGCCTCGCCACGATGGTGGCCCTGGCAATCACCGTGTTCCTGGCATTCGTGGTGGAAATGCAGCGGTATCGTTCGCCGGGCGGGGCCACCGTCAACGTCGCCGGGGCCGTCTTCGCCGTCTGCTACCTCGGAGTGCTGGCGGGATTTTTGGTGCAACTGCGGGTGGCCTTCGAGCTGCAAGCCCTGGTCTCGCTGCTGGTGGTCGTAAAACTGGGAGATACCGGCGCGTATGCCGTGGGGCGATTGTTCGGGACCCATCGGCTGGCGCCCCACCTCAGCCCCGGAAAGACCCTGGAAGGGGCGGTGGGGGCGATCCTCTTTGGCGTCCTTGGGGCCTTCCTCAGCTTTTATTGGCTGTTGCCGCAATTAGGGCTTAAGGACCAGCCACCCCACTGGGGCCCCATCTTGGCTTATGGTGTCGTCCTGGCGGTGGTCGGCATGATCGGCGATCTGGCCGAGTCGCTGATCAAACGCGATGCCCGACAGAAAGACTCCAGCCACCTCGTGCCGGGCCTGGGCGGGGCCTTGGACCTGATCGACTCCGCCTTGATGGCCGCCCCCGTTGCCTACCTGTTTTGGCTTTTCGGGTGGTTGAATTGATGCCACGCCAGCCACGCCGTTGGCCACCGCTGTTGCCCCGTTCGCGACAGGTGGCAGAGATGGCGAACCCGTTTCACTGCCTTCTTTCTGACGGCGCCGCTGAGCTTAGACGGCCGGGGCGGCGCGGACCTGGTCGGTCTCACTCGGACGCAGCCCAGCCACGCTCGAATCACCCGCCATCTGGCGGCGGTGGCCGTCGTGGAGACTTTGGCGATATCCTCGAGCCGCCGGCGTGAGCTGGAGGCGGAAGTTTCCGATGCAATTGCTGCGGGTTGGGCCGTTTGGCTTGTGCATCCACCTCGGGCTTACGCCCGAGGCTCCTGCCGTTTGCATGCGAGAACCTTCACGCGCGCCCGATTACGTCTATTTGAATGCGAAATCTCTATTTGCACGCGGCGATCTCTATTCCCTATTTGCGTGACACACGTCCTTGAGCCGCCGGCGTGAGTTGGAGGTGGGATGCACGCACGTCGCACCGGAATCCCTTACGCCAGCGCCATCGTACCCCTCCAATGTGGTGGTTGACTTCCTGTAAAAAATGCAGTGGCATTCCGTGCGACAGTTAGGTACCATAAATAACGGCGGTCTCAGGTGGCAAAAGCGAATTCGGCTGCGGATGCCAATTTTGATGTTGCAGCGAACCTTGGACGGCCGTGCGGTGTTTGATTGTTGGAGTGCGATTGCGTCCTGCTTTCAAGCCACCCGCCAGAAGAACCGCCCCGCCGTCGTCGCCATCTGAACCGTTTTGAGCGCCACATGGGTGTGGCGCAATGAGACGAGGGATTTACCGCGGACACGCAGACGAAGGAAAGTATCAAGCCATTCTGGAAAAGAGGGTGAGGGACCCAAGAACGTCGGGCAGGTAACATGTTGTGCAGGTAAAATATGGATCAGCGGCCGCGATCTCCGTTATCGCGACTGCGGAGCATGGACGTCTGAGAAGAGGCAAGCAAATCGGCTCGTTTCAATAATGCCAGTGCGAGTCGAGGAGGACGAACATGCCGCCAATCGAAGTGGTTTGCCCGAACGGTCACAAACTGCGGGTGAAGGACGAGTTCGCCGGCAAGTGGGGTCTTTGCCCGGTCTGTGGCGTCCGCATGAAGGTGCCCGAAAAGCCGGAGCAGAATCTCTCTGAAGACGAGATACTCGAGCTTCTCGGCCCCGCCTCTGGCAACAAAACCGATGCTGAGGCGGCGGAAGTGACGCATCGTGTTTCCGGGCCAGAGGTCGCCCCACGCCCGCCCAAGAAGATTTGCGAAAAGTGCAATCGCGAGATCTTGGCCGAGACCCGCATTTGCCCCTATTGCCGCACGTACATCGGTTTGGCGGGCAGTTATCCCAAGTTTTGAATGCCGTTCGCTGCTCGCGATTCTGTCCACCCGATGCCGTACCATGGGGAATTGTGCGAAAGGGGCTGCGCAACATAACCTCGGGCAATGAGAGGGCGAGATACCTGGGGCAACGAGAGGGCAAGACGGGGGTTACTTTTTTCGGGCTGCTTCCCCTGTCATCGGGACGAACATCACGGGGGCCACGCTCTCTTGGCGGAGGCTGCCGTCTTCGCCTTTCTCGATCAGCAGTAATTCCTGGCGGGCATCGCCGACGGGGATCACGAGCCGTCCCCCTGGGGCGAGTTGCTCGATGAGGGGTTGGGGCACGTGATCCGGCGCAGCCGCCACGATGATGATGTCGAACGGTGCTGCCTCCGGCCACCCCCGATAACCGTCGCCCACTCGAACCGTCACGTTCTGATAACCGAGGCCGCGAAGTCGCTCCTCCGCCTCCCGGGCTAGGGGTTCCAAGATCTCGATGGAATAGACCTCGCGGCAGAGTTCCGCCAAGATGGCTGCCTGGTAGCCGGAGCCGGTCCCCACATCCAGCGCCCGGCTCTCCGCTCGCGGGGCGGCCAACTGGGCCATCAGGGCCACGATGTACGGCTGAGAGATCGTCTGCCCGTGACCGATGGGCAAGGGGTGATCCGCATAGGCCTCGGGGATCAGGTTCTTTGGCACGAACCGATGCCGCGGCACGCGGCGCATGGCCTCCAGCACGCGAGGATCGTGGATATCGCGGGAGGCCAACTGCTCGTCTACCATTGCCTGCCGGGACGCCTGGAGAGAGCCGTTCTCCTCGTTGGGGGCGAGGGGCGGCCCTGGCGGTGGCGTCTCATTCGCGGCTTGCTCCGGTTGAACGTCGTCTGTGCCGGACATACGCCCTATCCCCCTCCACGCCCAAATGGCAACCGCGGCCACGAGAATCGTGCCGGCAACCGCTGCGATGACCACTCGCTTATCCACGGCGTCCCCCCTCCGCTATCTGGCGACGGGCGGCAGGCCGAGGCCTCTCACGAGATTACGACTCCACGGACACCGCCGACCCAAACAGCGTTACGGCAGTCACGCTTTCTATATGGACTCGGGCGAACCGTCCGATCCAGTCGGCCTGGCCGTCGAAGACGACGATCCGATCGCACGGGGTCCGCCCCGTCAATTGTAACTTGCCAGTATCGGCTCGGCGCCGGGTGGAGGCGTCCGACTTCCCGGCCGCGGTTTCGGATTCTGCCCCCGCGGCGGCCTTGCTGGGACCATCCACCAGAATCTCTACCGTCTTCCCGATGAATCGGCGATTGTCTTCCTCGCTGATGCGGTTTTGCACGGCCAAAAGCTCGTGGTTCCGTCGCCGTTTTACAGAGTCCGGCACATCGTCGGGGAACAGTTCGACGGCCTTGGTTCCGGGGCGTGGGCTGTACTTGAAGATGAAGCTGTTCTTGAAGCGGGCCTCCTCGGTGAGACGCACCGTGGCTTGGAAGTCCTCCTCGGTCTCGCCGCAGAAACCCACGATGAAGTCGCTGGTGACCGATGCCTGCGGGACGGTCTCGTGGATCGCGGCCAGCATCTCGCGATATTGCTCCGCGGTGTAGCCCCGCTTCATCCGCTTGAGCACGGGGTTGCATCCGGATTGGGCGGGGACGTGCAGATAGGGGCAGACCTTAGGCAGATCGCGGACCGCCTGGAGGAGGTCTGGCGTCATATCACGAGGATAGTTGGTGACGAAACGGATGCGGCGAATGCCCGGCACTTCCGAGACCCGTTCCAGCAGGTCGGCGAGTCGAAGCCGTCGTCCGTTTTCCGTGGTGTGATAGCTGTTGACGGTTTGCCCCAAGAGCGTGATCTCGCGGCAGCCTTGCTCGGCCAACAGTCGGATCTCGGCGGTGATCTCCGAGGCGGGGCGGCTTTGCTCCGGTCCCCGCACACTGGGCACGATGCAATAGGTGCAGAACTTATCGCAACCCAGCATGACGCGGACCATGGCCCGATGACGCTGCGATCGCGCGGCCTGCACACGCTCCGGATCGTAGAGGGTGAAGAATTGGGCCACCGCGTGGCGGGCGTGCCCCCGGCGCGGCAAGCCCACCGCGACCTGGGGCCCTTTCGTGCGCTGCAACTCCTCGATCATCGCCACAAGGCCGCCGATTTGGCCCGGACCGACAACCAAATCCACGTGCGGCGCCCGACGCAAGATGGCCTCCTGGTCCTTTTGCGCCATGCAGCCGAGGACGCCGACCAGTTTGTCGGGCCGCTGCTCCTTGATGTGTTTGAGCCTTCCCAGCGCGCTATAGATCTTGTCTTCGGCATGTTGGCGGACGCTGCACGTATTGAAGAGGATGATGTCGGCCCGGCGACGCTCATTGGTCCGCTGGAATCCGGCCTGCAAGAGTGCCGCCGCCACCAGCTCGCTGTCCAGCACATTCATTTGGCAGCCGACGGTTTCCAGGTAAAAACGCTTGGTCATTCGTGAATCAATCGTCCATCAATGGTCCAGGGGCGGAAAGCAGGGATAACATGCGACGCGAGCAGGAGGCCGCGCGGACCGAGGCGGGCAACGAGGCCGGGAGGTCCGCCGCTCCGGTACCTTTTGCGGTCGGCTGATCCGCTCCCGTTTTTCTTCGCGTCGCGGTCAAGCCGTACGGTTATCCTCCGCCGCCGGAATGGAGGGCGGCTTTTCCTTGGCGGCTTGCTGTGCCTGCTGCTGATAGTACAAGATGTACCGGTCCCGCGCAGCCTGCATCATCCGAACCAGTATCATTCCGGCAATCACCCCGCCACCCACCCAGAGCGTGATGTCCCAACCATCCATGGCAAACCTCCTTGGGAACGTCTCCTTGGGCACGGTTTCGCGAAGGCTCGCGGCTAGGACCCCAGCCGTTCCCAATCGGCCGTTGTTACCAACCGATATTTTACGGGGAACGTGGGAAAAAACGCGAGAGCTGATCGAAAAAAGTTGATAGAAAAGATCGGTTTTACCAAACCGGAGTCGGACGTTCGATGGATCGCATAACCCGAAAGAGTGTATCGTCAACGTACACATGCATCATTTTGCTGTATTAAAATAATACAGGCGAGCTGGCTTGCTCGGGCAACAAGGTACAGCTCGCCTGTCCAATTGGAGGCCGGCTTGGAGGCCGATGATGTCAGGCCGTCGGGTAGGTCCTCGCGTTCAGAGGAGAGCTATCGTGTTGGGGGGCCCGACAAGCCCTTTCGTCTGGTCACCTCTTCCAAGTACCGGCCCCAAAACGCCAAAAACCTCTTCTCTGTTCCGTTCCCGCCGGCACGCAAGGTGCCGCCAGGGGTCAGGTTCCGTGGTCGGTGTTTCCACCGTCCTCTTATACACATGCAAGGCGCGTGCCAAAGGGACCGACAGCGGCACATACATGGTCCAAAAATGCAGCCACTGCGCGACGCGGCGGGGGCGACCACCACATCCACGGGCGGACCGAGGACCAGCATGGAAGCCAAATTGAGACCGTCGTCGCCGAAAAAGACGGCCAGCCAGGATCAGCAGGTATCGGTCGGGGGGCGTCCGCTTGGCACCGTGCCATTACAGATCATCCGCCGACGGGACGACGAATGGATCGCGATACTGTCGCGTCAAGAGGGCGTTGGCCTCGGCGTCGCTTGGGAACTGTTCCTTCGCGGAATCCACCGCTAACAGTCGGCCGAGCGTCAGAGGTTCGGCGGACAGGTCTACGCCGTTTTCCCGCAAGTGCGACTCGATCTCCTCCAGCGTGGCCAGGGCATCTTCATTGCAAAGGATCTTGCCCAGCGCCGTCTGGAGCGAGGCATGGTCCGCGGTATGTCCCAACCGGTAAGAGATATTGGCCAGGTGCGTGAATGCCGATGAAACGTGGACCTCTTCGATGTCGGCGTTGAGCATCTCGGGTTTCCCGGCCTTTACGGCCTCGACGAAGTTTCCGAAATGATCGCCTCCGGAACCGGTGATGCTCTCGATTTCCTTGCCGTTCCTGTCGAATCGCGCGACGCGATTGCCCATCGAGGTGGCCACATAGCCATCCTGGCCCACCACGAGGACGACGCCACCCAAGTAGGCGGGCGGCGTTGGGAAATTGCGGACCTCTTGAACGAGTGTTTGTTCCCCCAGGTCGTGGATAGAGACCTGCGTATTGGGGGTTTCGGCAGCGTCGTGGAAGCCGAGCCGGCCGCCGTAGCAGAGCACGCTTTTCCCGAGGTTGGGCATGGGGACGATGATGCGGGCCGTATCCACGGCGTGGACGCAGTTGTTGCCGATCTCGCCGTTTCCGAAGTCCCAAAACCAGTGCCAATCGTAGTGGAAGGACCGCCGCGTAATCTTGGCCATGGGGGCAGGACCGGCCCACAGGTTGTAGTCCACGCTGGGAGGAACCGGGTAGTCGCCCGGCGGACCGATCGGCTTTCGGGGACGGTACATCACGCATCGTACGACGCGGACCGGGCCGATCTTTTCCACCAGCGCCCGGGCGTCTCGAAATACGGCCTGAGAGCGGCGTTGCGTGCCGCCTTGGCAGATTTTGCCGTACTTTCGTGCGGCCTGGACAATGCGTCGGCCTTCGCTGATGTTGTGGCTGACAGGCTTTTCGACATAGACGTGCTTGCCAGCCTGAATGGCCCAGACGGCCGCCAAGGCGTGCCAATGGTTGGGCGTGGCGATGGAGACGGCGTCCACCGAGGCATCCGCGTAAATCTCGCGCAAATCGGTCACAAACTTTGGTCGATAGCCGAACTTGGCGGCAAAAGCATCGAGGAAGCTCTGCCCGACCTCGCGGTCCGGATCGCACAGGTAAGAAACGGTACAGTCGCTACGTGAGGCATAGGCCTGGGCGTGGTCTTGCCCTCGGCCCCGCACTCCCAGCACCGCGACGCTGAGCCTTTCGTTCGGCGAGACGCGGGTAGCCGATCCGGCCGCCGGCTCCGCGAGCAGCCGACCGCTCCCAGCCTGCGCCGCCATCGCAGCCAGGATGCTTTCTTGCACGAACGCGCGACGAGAGAGCCGCTTACTGTCTGCTCGCAGTTTCATGGGAACACCTCGCTAAATAGATGATCTGGGGTGGGGTGCAAAGTTCTTGCAAAGACGCGAGGGAAACCTGCTGGAGTTCTGCCCGATGCAAGGCTATCTTATTCATCCGGACAGGGCAATGCAACCCAACGAGCGGCCAGAATAAACACGGCAGCGCTAAACCCTCGGGCGCAAGTGGAGGTTCTTTGGGGCGAATCGGAGCGAGCCTCGGGCGTCAGCCCGAGGTGGATGGCGTCTATCGCCGGATGTCGCTCCCGCTCGTCCGATTGCCTGCGTGCTCCCGATCCAATTGCCCGTTTCCGAAGGGGCGGCTAGGATGAGGGGTTACGGCGGGCGACCCATTCCGGGGTGATGGGCGGCAAGGGCGAGGTCTGTGCGAAATCCCCGGTTGGCCGGGGTGCGTGTCGCGTCCGCCGTCACGAGACGACGGTGATATTCATGATGATCGATTTGGTGCGGCGTGAAATCGCCAGCGAAGCGAACGTAATCGTAGTCAAGGTGGGCACGCGCGTGGTGACCCATCCTGACGGTCGCTTGAATGCGGAGCGGATCGCCGCCCTGGCGGAAGAAATCCACGAGCTACGGGAAACGGGACGGCGGGTCGCGCTGGTCAGTTCGGGTGCCGTCGGCGCGGGTTTGGGGAGGCTGGGATTGAAGCAGCGGCCCAGCGATCTGGCAGAGCTGCAAGCTGTGGCCGCGATCGGGCAGAGCCTGCTGGTCGAGGCTTACGACGAACAGTTTCGTCACTTTGGCCATGTCGCCGCGCAAATTCTCCTTACCGCGGATGTGATCGAAAACCGTATCAGCTACCTCAATGCCCGAAACACGCTGATGACCTTGCTGCACCGTTTCGAGGCCATCCCCGTCATCAATGAGAACGACACCGTGGCTGTCGAAGAGCTTCGCATGACGTTCGGCGACAACGATCGTTTGGCGGCTTTGGTGACAACGCTGCTGGGCGCCCCGCTGCTGGTGCTGCTCTCGGACGTGGAGGGGCTGTTCGATGGGGATCCCCGGGACCCGCAATCCCATTTGATTCCGCTGGTCCGCAAATTCGACGATGCGATCTTCGAGCTGGTCCGCGATCAGAAGACCGGCTTGAGCAAAGGCGGCATGGAGAGCAAATTGCGGGCGGCGCGGCTGGTGACCACCGCCGGAGCGAGCGCCATCATTGCCACGGGACGCGAGCCGGGGGCCTTGCGGAAAATCATTCGCGGGGAGACGGTGGGGACGCTCTTCTTCCCCCAAGGCGAGAGTGTGGGGGCCAGAAAGCGGTGGTTCGGTTTAAGCATTCAGCCGCGTGGGCATCTCGTGGTGGACGCCGGTGCCCGGCAAGCGATCGAGACCCGCGGCACAAGTCTCCTGCCCATCGGCGTGACGGACGTGGTGGGTTCCTTTCAAAAAGGCGATTTGGTGGCCCTTCGCGATCCTCAAGGCGTGGAATTCGCGCGCGGCGTCAGCAACTACTCGGCCGAAGAAGTGCGGCGGATCAAGGGACTCCGCACCAAGCAGATCGCTCAGATCCTGGGCTGGCTACCATACGAAGAGGTCATCCACCGGGACAACTTGTTTGTCTCGCGCTAATCTCCGGCATGGCATCCGCGTGGGTGGCTGCGGCATCGGCGTGGCTCCGGCACTTCACTTTTTTCACAAAACGGCAACCCACCAGATAAGGCTCCGGAGCATCGGGAGGGAGCCTTTGCACGTGGACCACCTCTCCCGCTACGTATTCGGTTCGATCACCATTCGAGATCATCATGATGAACTGCGAGAAGGATGGCTCGCAGTCCAAGTAGAAAGATACGCCGCCGCGCGACAAATCCTTGCACTTGACAGGGAAGAAACGCGGTGAACCGGATACTGGTTCACCTTGGCAGACGCAGATTTTCTGGATCGTCGGATAACCGAATCGCTCGTGCTTGCGCCGTTGCGCGTCGGTCGCTTCCGCCTCTGAAGTGCGCTGGACTTGCTGGGATGGGACGGCGGCATTTGCCATGGCGGCCCTCGGTATCAAGAATTGGCTTGGATGAGGCGGGACTCACGGAGCGCAGACCCCGCCTTTTGAGCACAGCCCCGCTTTTTTTGAAAGCATACTTTACTTCCCGCGATGCGACGGTTCCGAGAATTGTCCAGCGCAAAGGAGGTCGGTGCGGAGAACCGCAAAACCGTTAGGGTTGTTATATCGCAAACGGATTCTCGGGCCACGCTAGCCCGTGCTTGGGGCTGCAAAGGCCGCGTTCCCTTCACCCTGAGCGGGCGAAGCCGATTATCGGGCCAGTTGTTGTTTCACCAATCCTTTCCGTGATAGGCCAGGCGGGAATGATTACCAAGCCGTTCATGCCGCCGCGCGCATTTGGCATTCACGAAAACGATTGCTTCGCGCCGTGGCCGGGGTTAAGCTATGGGCACTAGAAAAACGGTGGCAGCGCCGCGGGTGCGGCGCTCGCACTGCCGGTCGGATCGCTCGACCAGGCCGATCCGCAACGGGCGGGTCGGGCTGGACATAGACGTAGTTCAACCGCGCAGGCAACCCCGGTTTTGCGCCGGGGAGGTGGATGCTGGTAACCGTTCGAGGAACATTCAGGGCGTCACGGCGTGTTGACCGCAATATCTTGTGCTTCCCTTCAGCAATCGGCGGCTAAGAGAACAGCGTTGCTGCCACACGACTCCTGAAAACACCGCGTTTCCCGTAAGCTTCCGCCCGTGAACGGTTACAGTACAGTAAAGTTCGGAAACATGCTCGGCGGTCCCGCTGCCATCCCGGTCGGCGGGGCGGGGTCGCGGGGTTCCTCATGCCATCCAGCCGACCTTCCGTGGAGATCGAATCATGAACCAATCGCGAAGAATGAATCGGCGGGATTTCCTCGATCAGTCTGCGGCAAGCGCGGCCGGTGTGGCCGTCCCCTTGGCGCTCGCCCGCGGTGTGTTGGGAGAGAACGGCTCGGGCGGCGCCAACGAGAAGCTCCGCGTGGCCTTGATCGGCTGCGGCGGGATGGGGCAAGCCAATCTGGCCAACACCGCCCAGCATCCCGACGTGGCGGTCGTGGCGGCTTGCGATGTTTGGGAGGATCGAGCGGCAGCGGTCGTCAAGCAGTACCCAGGCTCCCGGCCATATAAGGATTACCGCGAGGCCCTCGATCAAAAGGATATCGACGCCGTCATCGTCGCCACGCCGCCCCACTGGCACGCCCTCATCGCCATCGCGGCGTGCGAGGCGGGCAAGGATCTGTACCTGCAAAAGCCCATGACGCTGCACCTGGGGGAGAGCCTGGCCGTCCGCAACGCCGTGCGACGCCACCAGCGGATCGTCCAGATCGGCACGCAAATCCACGCCTCCGAAAACTATCGCCGCGTGGTGGAGAAGATTCGGGCCGGATACATCGGCCCGGTGGGCTGCGTGCGGACGTTCAACGTCATGAATCAAGGACCGGAGGGAGTGGGACACGATCCCAACACGCCGCCGCCGCCGGGTTTGGACTGGGATATGTGGCTCGGCCCCGCCTCGCAGCGCCCCTTCAACGCCATCCTCGCCGCCAATTCCTACAATCACGGTTCCTGGATGGACATCAGCGGCGGATGGACGCCCGGCATGGCGCCGCACATCATCGACCTGCCGGTTTGGGCGTTGGACTTGGGATTGCCTACGCGGGTGCACTGCTCGGGCGGACGCTACGTCATCCACGACGACGGCGACGCCCCCGACGTGCAGGAGATGCTCTTCCAATACCCCCATTTCACCATGACCTGGATGTCCAGCCTGATCAATAGTTACGGTTTCGACCTCCACGGCGAACCCGTCCCCAAGCGGCGGTTGGGCATCTACTTCCACGGCCTGGACGGCACGATGTACTGCAATTACTCGATGCACGAGATCGTGCCGGAGGGCGACCGCATGAAGGATCGCACGCCGCCAGAGCCTTCTATTCCCCCGTCGCCGGGGCACGAGATCGAATGGGTCAACTGCGTGAAAAGCCGCCAGCAACCTTCCTGCAATGTGGAATATCACGTCAAGATCGACATTCCCATCGTGCTGGGCAATCTGTCGTATCGCTTGGGCCGCTCCGTTCAGTTCGACCCGCAAGCAGAATGGATCGTGGGTGACGAGGAGGCTTCCCGCCTCGCGGTGCCGGAGTATCGCAAGCCCTGGAAGTTCCCCAGCGAATACCTCAAGGCTTGAAAGGCGACGCGCGCCTTCGACCACATTTCCGCCGCCGGATGCCGCAGGCGGAGCATGCCGACGGGCGTTTCGCCCGAAATCGAGGAAACCCCGCAACGGTGGCGGGCTATTCGTACTGCAACTGCGCTGTCGCGCGGCACTCCTTGCTACAGCGCAGCCGTAGCCAATGCGCATGGTAGCCCTTGGGGAAGGTATTGGAAACGCCTTGCCCGGCAGGCACCGCAATTTCCCGCCACACGTGAAAGCCTTGGTGATCGAAGTTGATTTCCAGGGTAAAGGTTACCGTTTCGGCCTGATCGTGGGCCAGCGTCAACGTCTTTCGATCGAAGCCCGTCATGAGGTAGGGATCCGAGACCTGCCCGGCGGCGACCGGAGTATCCAGCCAAGGTCCGCCGATTCCTTGGGGTTTGCCAAGTTTCCACAGGTCGTCCAACGCCCCGAACCACAGTCCGAGTCCATCTTCGGCCGTGAAGATGTTCCCATCCGACGATGCCCCCTTGCGAACGCCCGCCAATATCAGCATTCCCCGCCACGAGCAGAAGTCGAGGATGCAACGGTCGTGGGAGGTGACGGGTTTCATTCGTTCCCAGTCGGGTCGGCCGTTGCTCGCTCGGGGAATCTCGTAAAAGGTGCCATGAATGTTGGCGAGGAATCGCTTGGAGGCGCACTCGCGGACACCGCGGGCAACGTCGGCCCAGGTATCGAATGCAGCCTTGCCCCTGGGTAGGCGGAAAATCTGGCCCTCGCCGTCGCGCACAATTACCGAGGCCGCGTCCACCGTGTAATCCCGCGCGATCCGACCAACAGACAATACCTCCTCCGTGCGGTCTTCGCTCGGCCTCAGAAATACCGGTCGTCCCTCCGGAGTGATGTCCACCTCTGCATAGCCGCAATCGATGACCTCGTTCCGCCGGTACTCTTTTGCCACCCATTGCAGATTTCGATTGTGCGCTGCGGGACGGATGATCCCGCCGCACACGGGGACATCCTCCGTAACGCTGGCCAGGCCCGCGAACAGATGGCCCTCGCCCGGATTGGCCATTCGAGGCGAGGCATAGTGCAAATATACGGTCGCACGGCAATTGGCAGAAGCGGTGACGCGGAGCCATTCGCCGGGGGTATCCTCCGGCAGCACCAGGCTTCCGTATCCCTTGGATGGGACCTCCAAGCTGGTGATCGTCTGCCACTCGCCCGTGAGGCCATCACCGGTTTGCAGGGAGAACGTCACGCTGCTGGCGGCATCGTGCAAGGCGTAAACGGTCCGCTGACGGTATCCAGCTAGTAGATACGGATGGGAGGGCTGGCCGGCTTGAAGTGCGTCGTCCATCCAAACGCCGCCCCAGCCCGAGGCCGGGCCAAATGTCCGCAACGCCTCCGCTGTACCGAACCACAAGTTGGATTGGGCTTGGCCGCACATCGGGTTTTGCATCATGGAAGCATCATCGGCGCCCAAGATCACCTTGCCATTCCAGTGGCAAAAGTCGGGGATGTACCGCAAATGCGTGCAGATGGGCCGAATCCCGCGCGCGGCTTGTTCAGAAAAGTCCGCGGGAAAATCGAACATCTGCCCATGCATGCAGAGCGTGAATTGGCCTGGTGCGATTTCGCGGATCCGCGGCCACTCCGTGAACCAACCATGCCACGGGTCGAATGTGTGCGAACCCTTGGGCAGGCGAAAGGTGTACCACTGTCCGGCGTCGAGCAATTTCAGGATCACGGAGCGCTTGTCCCAGCCCACGGCCCAAAGCGGGGCGCGATCGTCGGGCGAGCCCCATAGGCCGCCGGGACCGGTCACGTCGCAGAACTGCTTTCGCTCCACG
>DYLS01000192.1 GCA_020721965.1 Blastopirellula marina
CATCGAAGAGGATAGCGTCGGCGCCGTCCGGCAACCCTCGCGACGATTCCAACCCCGTACGTCGCTCTCAAGCCGTAACCACCGGCGGGCCAGTACTACAGCGCAGAATCGTTTGCCTCGCTGAGCAGCTTGTGGTAATCGGACCTATCGCCCCGCAAGATATGCTGAGCACATCCTGCCATCCGGCGGACTGTGTGCTGGCTGCGCGCTGTACGCCTAGAATGAGGCGTTGATATCCGCCGGAATAGGCCCTTCCCGCAACAGCGTCAGACCATCCGAAGCGCGGATTGTGATTCGGTAGCGGGTGCCCGGCTCCATCGTCAGGTACACCGCCTGGCCATGCGCCGCCCGAATGCCGTTGGCCTTGGCTTTTTCTTCATCTCGGGCGTAAACCCAGAATTGACGCCACAGCTCGCGCTCGAATTCCGTCATCGCGCCGGTCGAGCCGTAGACCTCCGGTTGCTGATTCTCCTCGTCCAATCGCTCGCCCTCTGCCGGGCTTTGCCGATCGCCAAAAATGCGCTGAAAGAGGCACAGCGACGCCGCCCGCAGCGGGTCCGATTCCTCCACGAAACGATCCTCGAATTTGATGACCAAGGCATCCACGTAGACCTTGTCGCCCTTGACTTCGAGGAGGCGTGGCTGACCAACGGGTCGGCCTTGCGGGTCGATCTCCACGAAACGCAATTTGGCACGCGGCGGGGTTGTTTCGTCTCCCGGCTGCACCTCCATGCAATCCAGATACGCCACGCGGCGATCGACCTTCAGCAATCGCACCGCCGTTTGAAGGCGTTCGATCTGCCTTTGCTTTTCGGCCACTTCGTTTCGCAGGTCGGCCACCTGCTTGGTCAAGGTATTGACTTCCTTCCGTCGATCTTCCAGCTCCGAGGCAGTTTGGGCGAGCTTTTCCTTCGTCTTGTCAAGCTCCGCCTTCATGGCTTGTTGTGCCTTTTCCCGCGCGAAATACTCGCTGTAACCGAAATAGGCGGCGGCGACCAACAGGCCGACCAATATTATCCCCGCTAGGGTACGGAGCAGTGCGTTGACGGCCAACAGGAACTTCATGGCACCATTTCCTCTGCATGGTGGAGGCGGGACATCGCTTGGCCCACCGCGTTCGTTCCTAACACTTCAGCACAACGTCCGCCTGATTGCAGGATGCACGCGGCATGGGTGGCGAGCCGTTTCGTCCCAACATCACGCGATGTCACGCCGGGCAAACAGCCTTGCGTTTCAGTATTAGCCATTCCGTTATAAACGGACAACACCGCTATCACGACCCGGCCGGCGGCCAGCGCGATGGCAAGACACCAGCCCGCTTCTCAACACGCATCGTACGCACCGCGACGGCAGGCAGGCGCAGCCTGCCTCGATAGCACCGCGCGATCCAACTGCCGACGCCAGCGATGTCGATGCACCTTTTGCTACGTTCAAAGTTTAGCATCCAAAGGGCCGTGATGAAAAAGCCCACGAGGTCAATTCGCCGGAAACATCGTTTTCTCGGGGATGATCCCTACATCCTCTTTTTTCGCTCTCGTGTGGGCTTGTTTGCTTCGATAAAAAACATCTTGTGGTGATGAGAGACACCGCCGCGCAACACAAGCCCGCAACATAAGCCCCGCAAGATACGCTGGGCCGACCGAGCCATGCGGCGGACGTCGCCCTGTCGTGTCAAGCAACCTCTGCGCCATGGGCGGCAGCTTCCGCCTACTCGTAGCGGTGTCGGCGGCAATCGCGAGGCCAAGTGGATCGCTGGCTATACCGGCGGGTCGCTCCGCTGCTATCATATCCTTAAACCGACGCTGGTCAGGCGACCGAACCGCTTGCTTGCCTCGAGGCATCCGGAATGGGTACGCGACCGCGCAGCAGTTGTTCGGGAAGCGCGGCGATCAAGAGAAGGCCGCGATTGCAAACTGAGTCCCCTAGATCGCACGCGAGGGCAATGACATGGTCGCGCGAGCTACTGTTCGAGACCTCGTCGGCCGACCGAGGTTATCGGGCAATGCGGCACGCACCTTTCGTTGGCACCTCGTCTATGCTTTACTCGATGCCGCGGCCGGGGGCATCCTGCTCAATACGCCTCTCATCGCAATCAAGGCATTCCAGGCCGCCAATTGGCACTTGCCGCTGAGGGAGCTGTATTCGGGGATCGGGATGTTCCTCGCCCTCTACCTCGGCGCTCGGATGGCCTCGCGTCCCAAGATGCCGTTCGTCTTCATCCCCGGTGTCGCGGCGGGAACTTGCAGCCTGGCGATGGCGGCGGCCTGCGGCCATGCCTTTTGGTTCCTCACGCTGCTCGGCGTCGGGGCCATGTTCGAGATCGTCACCCGGCCGGCCATCACCGCTGTCTTGCGGGCGAATTATCCCGTGGAACATCGCGGCCATACCACGGGTGAAATACGGCGGTGGTCCTCGCTCTGCTTTGTGTTCTCCAGCATCGTCTCGGCCCTCATCCTCCACTTCGCGGCCGACTACGCCAAAGCGAGCGGTGGCCAGCTCGCCACGGGCGGAAGCGAGCTTTGGCACTGGCTTGCCGATCACATTGTGCAAACGCTCATAATCCTAGCCGGATGCCTCAGCCTGACCAGTTCTGTCTGCTTCCGGCAAATTCGCGTGGACGAGACATTGGACTGGCCGGCCCAGCCAAGCACGCCGCAAATCAGCAAGAGCCTTCAAGAAGTGCTCGCCATTCTCATCCAGGACGGTCGGCTCCGCCGATATCTCGTTGGGTGCTTTCTGGACGGTTTCTTCCAGATGCTCTATTTCCCCTTGATTTGGGCCTTTCTCAACCACAGGCTGGGCTTCGGCTACGTAGGCTCGAACATCCTCATGCATTCCCTGCCGGCGCTGGCGGCGTTCGCTTTTACGGGCTTGCTGGGGAAACTCTTCGACCGCACGAATCCGTGGATTTCCTGGGCGTGCATTCGTTTCGTGTGGGGGCTGGATGCGATTTTGTTGGCCGCCACCCCGCTGTGCATGACCCTTTTCCCGCCCGCCCTGATCGTCTTGCCGGTCATCGGGCGACTGTTGCGCGGCAGCGTGCAAGGCGGATGGTGGATTCTGTGGTGGCAAATCGGGGTCACCTACTTCGCCCCTCCCGGTGCGGATACGAGCCGATACATGGGCATCATGGTTTTCCTCAACGGTGTGATTCGTTTCAGCGCATCAGCCGCCGGCATGGCATTGGCTGCCCTGGAAGTCGCTCCACAGACCCTCCTGATCATCGGCGGGATCGGCGTCATCCTATCGGGCTGCTACTCGCTTTACCAAGCTGCCTGGGAAAGAAGGCATCATCGGCCGGAGACGATCCCCGAGTTCGAACGGCAATTCACCCACCGCGGTCCGGCCGACGGACCAGAAACGCTTTTCCAACGCGTCTGAGGCAGACATCCGCTAGGCCAAGCGATGGAAAACACCTTTGGGTGCCCAACCTCTTGGGTGCTCAACCTCCGCTGCGGGCCGGACTGACGCAAACGGCCCGTCCGGAAATAGCCGGAGATAAAATTGCTGCCCGGGAAACACCTGCCCCGGAAACAAGCGATCGCCGACCATGCGCACGCTGGTAAGTGGGGTACTCAAGAAGCCCGGCATGGCAGCCTGCGGCTCAGCCGCCCTCGGCCTGGCAACTAGCTCGATCTACAGCTCCTGGTCGAACTCGAGATACTCCTGCTCCCATTCCAGATCGACGTGTCGCTCTCCCCTGGCGGCGGTTCACCCCCCGCACGATCCAGCATCACTCGGGGTCGATGGCGCCGACGAACGCTGCGGACTTTGCGGGAATCGCCGTCTGAAGCGACGCCGCGTGCATCAAGCCGACGCCTCTTTCAGATTGTCCCTGTTTTCGTAGACCTTGAGGATGGCATTGGCGATGTCGTCCATGTCTTCTCTTGTTCCGAGGAGGATCCCGGACGCCCAGAACGACACCACGTCTTGGCATACCTTGTCGCAGTTGGAGCACTCGTTCTGCTCGCGGTACTCTTTCAGCCGTTGGGCGGAGAACATCCGCTGATAGACCTTACTGCTAAGGATGTGCTCGACCCAAGGTTCCTTGTGCAGTCCTCGACCAATATACGGGCCGATATTGATTCCCTCGGCCCGAACCGCCCTGAGAAACGTTTCGCGGCTGACACCGTTGAAATGCTCCTTTTTGTACGTCATGCCGTAGACGTAAAAGGAGCCGCTGTTCGTGCCTTCGTAGAGCTTTTGGGGAACGACGCCCGGACAATCCTTAAGCCTTGACGTCAGGTAGGCAGCGTTCTCGTTGCGGAGGGCGAATCGCTCTTGAACGCCCGGCAACTGGCCCAGCAGAACGGCCCCCTCGAACTCGTTCATGCGGTACTTGGGGCCGATGACCTCGGTGGCCCCGCGGCGCGAAGTCCCGTGGTTTTGCACGGTGTAACACCGATCCATGAGTTGTTCATCGTCTCCGACGATGGCCCCTCCCTCCCCGCAGGCGATGGTCTTGCTTGCTTGAAAGCTGAAGGCGCCGAGATCGCCGATGGTCCCCAGCCTCTTTCCTCGATATTCGGCGAGATGGCCTTGGCAGGTGTCTTCCACCACTTTCAGGTTGTGCTTCTTGGCGATCGCCATGATCCTGTCCATGTCACAGGGCTGGCCCATGATGTGAACAGGCATGATCGCCTTGGTGTTTTCGGTGATTCTTCGTTCCACGTCGGCGGGGTCGAGTTGAAAGGACTCCGGGTCCACATCCGCCAGAACCGGCAAGGCCCTGGTACACAGAATCGCGGCGATGGTGCCGGGGTCGGTGTACGGCGAAGTGATGACCTCGTCCCCCGCCCCGATCCCCAGGGCTTCCAAGCAGGTGTGCAAGGCCTGCGTTCCGGAGCCTACGGACACGCAGTACTTCGTCCCGATCAATCGCGTGAACTCTTTCTCAAACGTGGGGACGGTGCCGGATGACGACTGGATGCGGCACCAGATTCCGCTCTTTGTGGTCTGGATTACGGAGTCCAGCACCTTATCATCGCAGTACGGCCACGTAGGCCAACTCTTGCCCTTTCTGACAGGCTCACCGCCGAGGATCGCCAGCTTCTCGGCCTGGTTGCCGAGATTCCCATACGCTGGTGACCGTCGAAGGCCCACGGTGCCGACCAGCCCCGCGGAAGCGCCAAGCACAAACTCGCGCCTACCCAGACTGTGCTGTTTCATTTCCGGTCTCCTCCTACGATTGCGGCCTGCCCTGGCAGGTTGCGTACTGGGCATGACCCTCTTGCACGAAACAGGCTGACGATTTCCAGTGACGGTCTTACGCGAAACTTGTGACCGTTCACGGGGTCCTTACCTATTGTCGTGGCCACCGGGACCCCACAGC
>DYLS01000193.1 GCA_020721965.1 Blastopirellula marina
ACGACCTTTTCCCTACCATTTCCCGACGGAAGAGCGGAGCTTGTGAGCCCAACTTGCAAGAGTCCAGTCTCATCCTACAGCGCAAAGTCCGCTGGATTGCATGATGTGCCCAGCGTATCTTGCGAGCGGCTATGTCCCCTTACGACAAGATGTGGAGCCAAGGAGACAATCCTGCGATGTAGTACGAATCGGGCAAACCACTCCCCTCGAACCAGACGATCCATCGGCAACTTGTCTTACCTGGAAAGTGGGTTAAACTGATAGTCGTTGGCTCTGAATCTGAGGGCAAGGCCAGACTCCGAACGGGCACCGCGCGGAAGTCCGAAGCCCGTGGTATCTCCAATCGGAATCGCCAAGGGCCGGCGAATTCGTCGCTTGGACCGCACGGTCCTGTTGTTCCGTTCTTATGTTATGTTCGCGAACTTGATTGAGCCGACTGTGCCTAGGAGAACGACATGTCTTCCCGCCATTCTCGCCGAGACTTTCTGGTAACGACTGGCATATCCTGTTGCGCGGTGCTGGCCGGCGGTCGGAGGACCTGGGCCGCTCCGGGCCAGAAGATGCGGCTGGGGTTGGTGACTTACCTGTGGGGGCGTAACTGGGACTTGCCCACCCTGATTGCGAATTGCGAGAGATCGGGCATGGAGGGGGTGGAGCTGCGGACGCAGCATGCCCACAAGGTGGAGCCGACCTTATCTGCCGAGGAACGACTGGAAGTCCGAAAGCGATTCGCGGACAGCCCCGTGGTCTTGGTCGGGTTAGGGACGAACCAGGACTATCACCATCCCGACCCCGCTGTCCTACGGAAGTCGATCGAGGACACGAAAGCCTTCATCAAGCTAAGTCACGACGTGGGCGGGTCTGGAGTGAAGGTGAAGCCCAACGATTTGCCGAAGGACGTTCCCCAGGAAAAGACGATCACGCAAATCGGCGAGGCCCTGAACGAAGTGGCAGCGTTCGGCGCCGAGTACGGGCAGCGGATTCGCTTGGAAGTCCACGGCGGCTGTGCGCCCCTTCCCATCATCAAGCGAATCATGAATGTGGCGACGCACCCGAATGTGGGAGTCTGCTGGAACTCCAATGCCGAAGACTTGCAAGGCGAGGGACTGGAGCACAACTTCCGCCTGGTCAAGGATCGGCTTGGGGACACGGTCCATGTGCGGGAGCTGAATTTGGGCGACTATCCCTACCAGAAGTTGATGGAACTCCTCGTGGGCATGGACTACGCGGGCTGGATTCTCTTGGAGTGCCGCACGAATCCGCCGGATCGCGTCGTCGCGATGAAAGAGCAGCGCGAGGTCTGGCGCGGCATGATGGCCACGGCTCAGGCCGCGGCGGGGAAATAGCGCTGCCCCGCAGCTCGCTCGGAAAGTTGCTGCAAAGCGCGGCACCAAAGCGTTGGATGATGTCTTTTGATGATGTGTGTTTGCGGTAGCTGAGACGACGGCCAGGCTTCAGGGAGTATGATGATGCGGCGATTTGCCGGTTTCGACGATGCCCGGTTGCAAGAGTGGTTAGAACGGTTTCCCACTCTGCGGATCGGTGTGCTAGGCGATTTTTTTCTGGACAAGTATCTCGACGTGGATCCCACGTTACAAGAGGTAAGCATCGAGACAGGCAAGCCTGCCCATCAGGTCGTTCGGATTCGGCACAGCCCTGGTGCAGCGGGGACCGTGGTCTGCAATTTGGCGGCCCTAGGGATTGGCGTGATCGAGGCCGTGGGTTTCACGGGCGACGATGGCGAGGCGTATGATCTGCGCAAGGGTTTGACCGGCTTGGGGTGTGCCACGCGACATTTGCACGTCGCGCCGGACCGAATGACGCCCACCTATACGAAGCCCCGCGACGTGAACGACCCATCGCTCCAGGGGGAGCATTCGCGGTACGATCATAAGAATCGGACTCCATTGCCGGACGACGTGTTCCGGCGGGTCGCGCAGTCCGTGGATTATCTCCTGCCCACGCTCGACGCCCTGATCGTTCTGGATCAGGTAGAGGAAGAAGACTGCGGGATTGTCACCGCCGCGATGCGAGAGTTTTTGACGGAGCGGGCAGCGATTTGGCCGAACGTCGTCTTTTGGGCAGACAGTCGCCGCCGGATACGCCAATTTCATCGGCTGATCGCGAAGTGCAACCAGCACGAACTGTTAGGAAATGAGATGCGGGCAGACACGGGAGAGCCTCCTTGGGATGCCCTGCTCCCTGCTTTGAGCCGATTGCGCGAGGCCAACGGCGCCCCGGTCGTCGTGACGCTGGGTCCGGCCGGGATGCTGGTCAGTGATCCGGAGCCGGTTTGGGTGCCGGGCGTGCCGGTATCCGGCCCCGTCGATCCGACCGGTGCCGGGGACAGCGCCAGCGCCGCGGCGGTGGCGGCCCTGGCGTGCGGGGCCGCCTTGGCCGAGGCAGCACTCTTGGGCAATTTGGCGGCCTCGATCACGGTGCAGCAGTTGGCAACCACGGGGACAGCGAAGCCTGAAGAATTGGCCCCCAGACTGAAGCTGTGGCGCCAGTCGCAGTCGCCCGAATGATGGTCGTCGCCTTTTTCGGGAAACGCCAAGAGGGAGGCGCTTATGCAGTGGACGTGGAGTGGTACCCAATATCGGGCAGCGGAAGCATGGTTGTCCCTGCCGAGCCGGAGAATCGCCCGGCCACGGCTCTGGCGGTTCGCGGCGCTGGTCGCGGTAGTGTTCATGGTGATGGGTCTGGGCATGGCCGCCCGGGCAGAGGCGCCGAACGGGGCAGCACGCCCCAACGTTCTGCTGATTTTGACCGACGATCAGGGATGGGGGGAGCTGAGCGTTGCCGGGGCCCCTGATCTGGACACGCCCAATCTGGATCGGCTTGCCGCCGAGGGAATGCGGTTGACGAACTTCTACGCCAATTGTCCGGTTTGTTCGCCCAGCCGGGCCTCGCTCCTGACCGGCCGTTATCCGGAGAGCGTTGGTGTGCCGGGCGTGATTCGCACGCATCCGCGGAACTCCTGGGGCAGTCTGGCCCCCAATGCCCGCCTCCTTCCAGCGATCATGAAAGAGCGCGGTTATACCGCGGCGCTGATTGGGAAGTGGCATTTAGGCTTGATTCCCGGCGATCATCCCAACGCCAGAGGCTTCGACTTCTTTCACGGCTTTTTGGGCGACATGATGGACGATTATTGGACGCATCGTCGCCACGGGCTGAACTACATGCGGCAAAACGATCAGGTCATCGATCCCGCCGGGCATGCGACCGAGCTGTTCACGGATTGGGCCTGCGATTACCTCCGTACCTGGGCGGCAGGGGAGGCGGGGGCGGCTCGGCAACCGTTCTTTTTGTACTTGGCGTACAATGCCCCGCATGTGCCCATCCAACCACCGCAGGAAGTCCTCCACGCCTATCGCCAACGGCACCCTGACGCCTCGCCTGAGCGTGCCGAGCTGGCGGCCTCGATCGAACATCTGGATGCTGGAATCGGCAAAGTCCTGAAGACGCTGGACGAGCTGGATCTGGCGAACAACACGCTCGTCTTGTATTCGAGCGATAACGGGGGCCAACGGAACGTCGGTGCGTACAATGGCCCCTATCGCGACGGCAAGGGGACAGGCTATGAGGGCGGCATTCGCGTCCCCATGATCGCCCGATGGCCAGGAAAGATCTCCCCCGGTACGCAGAGCGATGCCGTCGCCCTCACCATGGACCTGTTTGCCACGGTGCTGGACGCGGCCGACATACCCAAGCCAGAGAACGTGGACGGGCGGAGCCTGCTGCCGATTCTGACGGGCCGGCAAAAGGACCTTCCCCAGCGTGATCTGTTTTGGGTGCGATTGGAAGAGGGGCGATGGATCTGGGCAGCGCGACGCGGAAGCTGGAAATTGGTGCGACCTCTGCCACGGCCGAATCAACCAGCACGCGACGAATTGTACGATCTGGCGGCCGATCCGTACGAGACCACGGACTTGAGCACGCAGCGGCCCGAACAACTCCGCCTGATGCAAGAACTGTTAGAGCAGCACATTGCGGCCTCCCGGGACGTGCCTTGGAAGCCGGCCGAGCGCCCCATTCCTGATGCGACGACGCTGTTTCGCTCGGGAGAGGGAGGCTACCATACGTACCGCATTCCCGCCCTGGTCGTGGGAGCACGTGGTACCTTGCTGGCCATCTGCGAAGGGCGTAAGAATAGCGAGCAGGATGATGGTGACATCGATCTTTTGCTCCGGCGCTCGGAGGATGGGGGGCGAACATGGAGCCAGCCCACCGTGATCTATGAGGAAGGTGGCGACGCTCCCGTCACCATCGGCAATCCTTGCCCTGTCTTGGATGCTCGGACGGGTATCCTGTGGTTGGCTTTTTGCCGCAACAACGATCGCGTCTTCGTCACCTCCACCTCCGACGATGGGTTGACTTGGACTCCTCCCCGGGAGATTACGGCCGAGGTGAAAGCGGGGGATTGGGATTGGTACGCAACCGGGCCAGGTCACGGGATTCAGTTGAAGATGGGGCCTCATGCCGGGCGTTTGGTGTTTCCATGCGATCATGGGGTGCGGGGACGCGACGGCGGTTGGCAGGCTCGGGGCCGATCCCACATCATTTATAGTGATGACGGTGGCAAGACGTTTCGGCGGGGCGAGGCCACGGCTTGGGGAATGAACGAGTGTCAAGTCGCGGAACTGCAAGACGGCCGCCTGCTGCTGAACATGCGGAACTATTTTGGCAAGGAATGCCGCGCCTTTGCGATCAGCCAGGATGGCGGCGTCACCTGGTCCGAGCCTTGGTGGAATGAAACGGTCTATTGCCCGGTCTGTCAGGCGTCGATGGTTGCCTTCTCGGAAAAACCCGCAACGCTTTTGCACAGTGGGCCGGGCGGGCCAGACAGAGCAAACTTGACGCTGCGCGTGAGCTACGACGGCGGCAAGACCTGGCCGTACGCACGACGCATGATTTCCGCCCCCGCCGCGTACAGCGACCTCGCGGTGCTCCAGGACGGAACGATCTGCTTGGTGTGCGAGACGGGAGATGCCAACCCTTACCAGCGGATTGATTTTCTGCGATTGCTGCTCCCTAATGTGGAGCCTGCCGGAGAATAATCGCGGCTTATTCGATCCGCGGCGCAGCCCTGCTTCGGGGATAGTGGGGTGTGTCCGAAGGCAGACAATCCCGTTTGATGCCACCGCACAAGGTTGTTTGCTTGGGACAACACCTTCGGCTCAATATCTTGTGGTGATAGTACGTAACGCCTGGCAATCGTAACCGTTCACGGCTGAGCTATGACGGGGAAGATTTGTGAAACAAGGAGGATCG
>DYLS01000194.1 GCA_020721965.1 Blastopirellula marina
GCGGAGCCGGTGATTGATCGTCGCCAGCGCTTGCGGAGCCGGTCATTCGCGGGGGCGGATGAAGACGTTTGCCATGCCGCTGTTATCACCCAGCTCGGCCGGAGAGTCGTTGATTCGCAGAAAGAGCGTCCCCGAGGTAGGCGGGGACCAGACGATGCTGCTGCCCAGCACGGCGGGATGCAGCAGGCCGCCGGGCGAGTCGGGGAGCGAATCGTGCCCTACTACGGCGGCCAGCACGATGCCCAGCGGTTTGCCGCGGTGGTAGCGAATGGTCGCGCCGTTCGGTTCGCAAACCCATTCCCCGCCGTCATGCGCGATGGTATATCGTCCCTGAGCGGTGAAAAGGTAGCTCTTGCCCGCCTCCAATCGGTAGCCGGTGTTTTGCCACCCGCGATGGGCGGCCACGGGGTAGGCGGCACCGGCAGGCGGCAGGGGCACGCCAGGCCGCAAATCCAGGGCCTCGGCTTGGAACGAATAGCCGTACTCGATATTGTGCGTGAAGAGCAGCCATTCCATCTGGAGGAGTCGCCAATCGGCAGCGAACAGGTGCTGGAATTGCTGGGTGAAATCGGGGCGATTGAGGTACCGCGGCAAGGCACGGAAGCGGTCGCGGAAACGGGGATCGCCGTCCAGCAAGACCGTCAAGGCCCAACACCAGCCGTAGGGGCCAATTTCCCGATGGGCGGTCGGTCCGAAGGCGAGCACCTGTTCCAGGGTCAGCCCTTGCCCGGCCTGCACTGCGTCCTGCACAATCTTCACGCGACCCCACATGGGGACCTCGTCGGGCGATTGCGGGTTGTAGGCCAGCCTCAGATTTTGGCCGTCCCAATGATGGGTCCCCAGCAATTCGGCGAGGCCTTCGTTGTACCAAGGCGGGGCGTTGTCCGCGAAAAACGCCCGCACGAAGCCGTGCGTCCCTTCGTGCAGCAGCAAATGGCGGCGATAGTAGCCACTCGGTTGGTCGTAGAGCCACAGCACATCGCCCACCGAGAAGCCATTCGAGAAAGGGGGGAGCCAGGGGGGGAGCAGTCCCAACGCGCGGAACCGGTCGCGGTCGCCGATCAAAAAGCCGCGCATGTGCCAGACTTGGTTCTCGGGAGCCACGCCAAAGTATTGGCACCATTGGGGGAAGGCCGCATCAAAAACCCGACACAGGGCATCGACCTCTGGCGAGGAGGGGAGGTCGGTATAAAGTGTGAGGCGTTGGCCTTCCAGCTTGCGGATGCCCGCCGCGATCAGCCCCGGTTCGTCGATGGTGAGCCAGTCCCCTCCGTTTTGCGGTGGAGCGCCCTTCGTTCGATCCAGCGCCCGGGCCGAGGTGGCAAGCAGCGTCAGGGCGGCAAACAGGGCTACCCAGCCGGTCTCCAACAGCCCGCAAAAATCTCGTTTTGACGATGCGAACCCGATCGGCGACATAGGCAGTTCATTTCAAAGGCGTTATATTTGCGGTTTTGGCGGCTGTGATGGATCGACGCACCCGACGGCCGGAATGGATCGTCGCACGCGACCGCCGGAGTCGAGCGGCTCACCGTGTCGACTGAGCGGGTCCCTGGCGGCGCGGCTGCCGTTCCTAGCCCACGGCCAGCCGGATCGATGGGTGACCGACTACTAGGCGACTACTAGGATTTTAGATCAACGGCGTTCCTCAGGCGACATTTGTATGACGGTTCGAACACGTTTTGCCCCCAGTCCAACCGGTTATTTGCACATTGGAGGGGTCCGGACAGCGTTGTTTTGCTGGTTGTTTGCCCGGCGCCACGGCGGCCAATTTCTGCTGCGGATCGACGACACCGATCAAGAGCGCAATGTGCAGGAGGCATTGCAGCCGATTCTGGACGGGCTGCGGTGGCTGGGCATTGATTGGGATGAGGGGCCTGAGGTGGGCGGTCCCGTGGGGCCGTATTATCAATCTCAGCGGGGGGATATCTACGCGGCGGCCGTGAAAGCGATGCTGGCGGCGGGGCACGCGTATAAGGATTTCGCCACGCCGGAGGAAGTTCAAGCGGAGCGCCAGGCCGCCCAGGCCGAGAGGCGGTCCTTCGTATACAGCCGCCGCTTCATGGCCGAGACGCCCGAGGACGAGGCCCGCTTCCGCGCCCAGGGCCGCTCGTGCGTGGTCCGGCTCAAGATTCCCCGGGAAGGCAAGCTGGTCGTGCACGATCTCATTCGTGGCGACGTGGAATTCGACTGGAACCAAGAGCAGGATCACGTCATCCAGCGGTCCGATGGATCCGTGCTGTATCACCTGGCCAGTGCCGTGGACGATCACGAGATGGGCATCACGCACGTAATTCGGGCGGAGGAGCATCTCTCCAACACGCCGCGGCAGGTCTTCATTCTCCAGGCCCTGGGCTACGAGTTGCCGCAATTCGCGCATCTGCCGTTCGTGGCCGAGCCGGGGAGCAAGACCAAACTCAGCAAACGCAAACTGGACAAATACCTGAAGAATCGTGATTTCGCCCAACTGATGGAGTTGGGTCGCGGCATTGCCCGGCGGATCGGTTGCACGATTTCGGAAGACCTCTTCAATCCTGTGGTGGTCGATTTCTACCGTATTGTGGGATTTGTGCCGGAGGCGGTCGTCAATTACCTGGCCTTGCTGGGTTGGTCGCTGGATGATCGAACCGAACATTTTACGCGGCGGGAGCTGATCGAGGCCTTTTCCCTGGAGCGTGTGAACAAGGCCCCGGCCGCCTTCGACCCCAAGAAGCTGCTGGCCTTTCAACTGCGACATGTGCAGCAGTTGTCGCTGGAGGAACGAACAGCCGCGGCGATGCCCTACTTGGAGCAGGCGGGATGGATCGCTCCGACCCCAGCGCCGGAGGTGAAGGCGATTGTCACGCGGGTGGTGAAAGCGGCGGGCGAGCGACTCCGCGTAGCGGGCGACATCCTCAACTACCCGGAGTTCTTTGTCCCCTACGAACGCCTGGAATTCGAGGTCAAGGCGGTGGAAAAGCACCTCAAGGCGGCGGATACGGCAACGCTCCTTGCCCGCCTGATCGAGGCCATCGCCGGAGTGGATTCCTTTACACCACCGGCCTTGGAGGCCGCCGTCCACAGCTTCGTCGAGCATGAGGGGATCAAGATTGGAGAGGCGATTCACCCGCTGCGGGTGGCCCTGACGGGGCGGACCGTGGGTCTGGGACTGTTCGAAACGATGGCCATTTTGGGCAAGGACGAGGTCCTCGCTCGGCTCGGGCAGGCCAGGCACCGGTTTTGTGAAAGCGGCCGCGAAAACGGCGAAGGCGGAACCCGCTAGGTCGCCCTTTTGTCATTCCCAAGGCGTGGGCGACCCCAAGCGATCCTGCTACCAAGTCGCGGAGATGCAAACCTAGAGCTGACCAGTCCGCGCGGAACCGACGCACGGTTCCATGCCTGGCCGGAGCCAGCTCGGAAGATATCGAAACGGAGGTTGAGATGAGCGGAGATAACCCGATCCCGAAACCGGCCGCGGAGAGGCCCGATCCGGACGTTTCTGCGGCGGGCTGTGCCCCTTGCGAGGGCGGAAGCGATTTCATCCGCGAGGCCATCCGCGAAGACCTGCGAACCGGGCGTTACGACCATGTTCACACCCGCTTCCCGCCCGAGCCGAACGGCTATCTGCACATTGGCCATGCCAAGTCGATCTGCCTGAATTTCGGGATCGCGCAGGACTTCGGCGGCAAGTGCAACCTCCGCTTCGATGACACCAACCCCACCAAGGAAGACGTGGAGTACGTGGAATCCATCCAAGAGGATATCCGCTGGCTGGGGTTCGATTGGGAGGATCGCTGCTTTTACGCCTCCGACTATTTCGAGCAACTCTATCAATGGGCGGAGGAGCTGATCCGCAAGGGGCGCGCTTACGTGTGCGATTTGACGCCCGATCAGGTCCGCGAGTATCGTGGCACACTGACGGAACCTGGCCGCGAAAGCCCGTATCGCAACCGCTCGCCGGAAGAAAACCTCGATCTGTTTCGGCGGATGCGGGCGGGGGAGTTTCCGGACGGCTCGCGAACGCTGCGGGCCAAGATCGACATGGCCCATCCCAACGTCAACATGCGGGACCCGGTGATGTACCGGATCTTGCGGGCTAGGCACCATCGGACGGGCGACAAGTGGTGCATTTATCCCACGTACGATTGGGCCCACGGTCAAAGCGACTCCCTGGAAGGGATCACGCACTCGATTTGCACCCTGGAGTTCGAGATTCACCGGCCCTTGTACGAGTGGTTCATCCAGGCGTTGGGAATCTACGCCCCGCGGCAGATCGAATTCGCGCGGCTCAATTTGACCTATACCGTCATGAGCAAGCGGCGGCTGTTGCAGTTGGTGCAAGAGGGGCTGGTGCGAGGCTGGGACGATCCGCGGATGCCCACCATCTGCGGCCTGCGCCGCCGGGGATACACGCCAGAGGCGATCCGCGAGTTCTGCCGCCGGATCGGCGTGGCCAAGTACGATGGCGTGATCGACATCTCGCTTTTGGAGCACTGCCTGCGAGAAGACCTCAATCGCCGGGCGCCGCGGGTCCTGGCCGTGCTCCGGCCGCTCCGCGTGGTCATCGACAATTATCCCGAGGAGCAGGTCGAGCAGTTGGACGCCGTGAACAATCCGGAAGACCCGGGGATGGGCGTCCGGCAAATCCCCTTCTCGAAAGTGCTGTACATCGAGCAGGATGACTTCCGCGAGACGCCGCCGCCGAAATATTACCGCCTCTCGCCGGGTCGAGAAGTGCGGCTCCGCTGGGGCTACTTCATTCGCTGCACCCACGTGTTGAAGGACCCCCAAACCGGTGAGGTGCTAGAAGTGCATTGCACCTACGACCCTGCCACCCGTGGCGGCAACGCCCCCGATGGGCGCAAGGTCAAGGCCACCATCCATTGGGTATCCGCTCAGCACGCCCTGCCCGTCGAGGTGCGGCTGTACGACCATCTGTTTACGAAACCGGATCCCGACGACGTGGCCGAGGGCGCGGACTGGCGGGCAAATCTGAACCCCCAATCCTTGGAAGTCGTCTCCCCCGCCTTCGTGGAGCCGAGCCTCCAAGACGCGCCTGTGGGATCGCGTTACCAGTTCGAGCGACTCGGCTACTTCAGTGTCGACCCCGACTCTGCCCCCGGCCGGCTGGTTTTCAACCGCACCGTTTCCCTCAAGGATGCGTGGGCCAAAATCGCCAAGCAGCAGGGGCAAGACGCCTGATGGAAACGATTCGCGGCAGCATCTACGACTATCCCAAGTACTACGATGTCCTATTCGGAGCCGATTGCGCGGCGGAGATGCGATTTCTG
>DYLS01000056.1 GCA_020721965.1 Blastopirellula marina
CGGACATAACTTCTGCCGCGAGAACCGGCCAAAAACAAAAAGAAGTTCGGACTAAGCGGTGGCTTTATTAGCAACCAGATTTAGGGGTGACCAGATCATCTCAATGGACGGAATCGCGAAGAGCTGCCCTGTCGGGCTTCACTTTTCGCAATAGCGATACAGCAAGAATGCCCCTGGGATGGCAATGCTCAAGTTGGCCGCCCAATAACCCGCCGGCGGTATCGCCCCCGAGGTGGTCAACTCCTTGACTACCATGAGCACCGGGTAATAGACGATCAGGATCGGCAAAAAGCAAACGAAGAAGTTCATCAGGAAGTTTTCGCTCCGACGGTACATGCTCACGGGGCTGCCCAACAGCACAAAACAAAGGCAACTGAAGCCGTTGGCCCAGCGAAGATAAGGTTCGGTCTGGAGCTGCCGGATGTGTGTTTGCAACTGCTGGATTTGGGTCTGCCACGTCGCGCGTTGGTCCTTGCTGGCCCCGGCGCTCGATAGGTACAGTTGCAACTGTTTCATCTCGTCCGTTAATTGAGCCACAGCAGCCGGGATCTCGGCCATGCTCAACCACTGGCGATGGAGCGTCGGCTGGGGTGTTTCTAGTGGGATGCTTTGGGTAAACGTGTCCGGAAGCGTGATCCGGGCATCGCCGACTTCGGCAACTGGCTTGCGGCAGATGATCGTCAGCGATCCCGCCTTCAGGTCTGTGAATACCTCCGCCTCGTCGGCACGGAGGACCGCCGGCGGTCGGCTCGGGTCGAGCTGGACCGTGATCGTGGGACGAATCAATCGCTTGCCGTCCAGCGCCACTGTCTTGATGATGAACTTTTCCGACTCATAGCCCTTCTCGCGTTTGAGCTTGGCGTAGACGATCTCTTCCAAGGCCGCTACGACGACCCTGCGGACGTTGGACCTCCCCCAGGTGGCTGCAAGGTCATACGACCACACCGTGAAAAGACTAACAAAGTAGGCGAAGACGATGGCCGGTCGGACGACCACCATGGGGGAAAGACCGGCAGAACGGATGGCCGTCAGCTCGTTCGTCCCAGCCACGCGACCCAATGTCTGACTGATGGCCAGAAGCACGGCAATCGGCGTGGTAATTCCGAGAATCTCTGGGAGCATGTAGGGCAACATGCGGAAAATCAACGTCGGCGGCATGCCGCGGTTAAGCCCCTCGCGGGCCCCCAGACCAATCGCAAGAAGAAAGGTCAGGGCGATTACCGCCAAGCCAAATATCCGCAGCAGCTCTGACAGCAGGTAACGGGTGAAAATGCTCATCGCCGACCGACACGCACCTCGCCGAAATGGATTTCCGCACTCCCGGGCAGCCCAGGCGGCGCAACACCAAACTCAATGCGTCCGGCAAATTCGTCGCCCGTCGCATGCGTTAACAACTAAAGACTCATACTTTACTGTTATACAAATATCCACAATAAGAGGGGTGAGAAACCTTCGGTTTGGAAAGATTGTACGGGTTACGCAAGATTTGGAAAAGGCGAGTCCAGAACCCCTTGCCTCTCTCGATTGCTCCACAGGCTTCTCGCCTTGAATTGATGTGGCAGTTTTCCTAACATTCGCCCTCCGAAAGGATGTGCACGGACCGATCTGGCCATGATTCGATCTCCCTATTGCCGCCTTGCCCCTGCCTTGTTCGCGGCAATTGTCGCGGGCACGATGGGCTGCGCCGCGCTCCCAATTGGGGGAGTTACGGGGTTTGGTCTCAAAATACCAGCGAAGCACTCACAATCCCCGTCGGCACCTGGCCCTTCGACCGAACAGGACAAGCCCGGGCAGGATAAGCCCGCCGAAGAGGGCGAATCCATCGAAGGGGGGGGAGAGGGATCCGATGCCGCCTCGAATCCTAGGGCATCCGACGGCCAGGAGCCGGCAGCACCTATTCGTAGCGTCTCGAACGCTGCTTCACGCGCCGGCGCGGCTTTTTCCACCTCGGCACACGAGGAGACCACCGGCGGGGGCAACGTTACGATCCAGTCCTTGATCAGCGAATTGGAGACAGACCAACCTCTTGACGCGGAGACGAAACAGCGGCTCATCGATGACTTGCAACGGACGCCGCCGCACCTGTGGCCGGCCGTGGTGCAGCTTTTTCGAGCCACGTTGGCCTACCGGCGGGTCGAATCCCAATCCCGTCCAACTACATCGCCCGGAGACGCACTCGCCCCGAACCAAGTGGTTCTGGCGTCAGCCGAAGCGGAAAGCCCTGCCCGTGCGCAAGGCCCTGCCGGAGCGGAATCGGCATTGTCTGACGGCATCGCATTCGACGGCAAATGCGGGGTCGCTCCTGCCTCCCACGTCCAGCCTGCGGAGGCGATACATCAGACGGCCGGGCACTTCGCGACCGTCTTGCCTGCGCCGTCCCTCCCGGACCAGTCGCCGTCGCCATCGTCCCAGGCTCCGACATCGCCAAATGGGACGGACCGGCTCAGCGGGAGCGTGCTGCCATCCACTGTGGGGACTGGTAGAATGGTGGAATCGCCTCTTCCAGGGACATCGGCTCCATTCACGCCGGCTCAGACACCAGCAGCGTCGAATTTGCTCCCTAGCCCGGCGGCGTTGCGTTTCACCTTCCCGGGTTCACAAACCGGGCTGATGGCGGCGGGGCGGCCTGCTTCTGATTCGCCGATCTCCACCGGCCAGCCCGACTGGAGGTACCTCGTGAACTCGGCGCGGTGGCAACTCGAAGCTCACGCGAAAGACGCGCCGACGGGCGACCCGACCTTTGCCGATGAGCTGCGGCTGCGACTGCTACAACTGGCCTTGGCGGATCGCGAGGGAGCTGTCCGGCCGGTCGCGGGATTGCCACCCAACTTGCAAGACTTTTGGTCCAAGACCTTTTTTGGGCTTTCCCTGATGATGGACGACCCACCGGCCGTCCAAGGTTCGGATTCCGTCACCAAATTAGAGGCAACGAGGTACTTGCAGGAAGCCGTCCAACGCCTGAAAGAGACTTGCCCGTTGGAGATTCGGAATCCCGCGTTCGTTACCGCCGTCCAGAGCTGGGGGGTGTACGATCCTTTCGAAAAATACGAGTTTACCCCGGGACGACAAGTGCTCCTTTACGCGGAAATCGAGAATCTGAAGAGCGAATCGACGGCCAAGGGTTACCGGACGACTTGGCAAAGCGATTATCAAATACTTGACGAGAGCGGCCGGGCGGTCGCCGAGTATCAATACCCGCCCAACGAAGAATATTGCCGCCGGATTCGACGTGACTTCTTCATTGGCTGCGAGCTTTCGATACCCCAACACCTGGCACCGGGCCGGTACACGCTGCGGCTATCCGTAACCGATCTGCTGAATCACCGAACCGGGGAAACCAACATCGAATTTTCCGTTGCGGACAAAACCAAGAGGTAGGCTACGTGCGCGGCTTGCGCTAGGTATATCGCATCGGCAAGGAACAACCGGGCTGGCCACGTGCCGGAGCAGAGAAACAGTTCACTGCGGCACGCCGGAGAGAAACGCGTCACGCCCGAAAGGAACACACGCCTTCGTCGTTGCCCCTTTCGCCGGGGGGGGATGGCGGGCAAGAGGATCAAGTCGCCCCGACCGGCGCGCCCTGCGTCGCATTCACGGTATCGAGGAGTTGTTCGGGCAAGAACGGTTTGGCGATAAAATCGTATGCCCCCTTGCGGATCGCCTCTGTAATCAGCTTGGTTTGATTCAGGGCGCTGACCACAACCACCCGGGCATTGGGATCGAACGCCAAGATGCCGTCCAGGGCGTAAAGCCCGTCGGTTTCCGGCATTACGATGTCCAAGGTAACGGCATCGGGACGGAGCTGCTTGTATTTCTCCACGGCCTCGGCGCCGTTCCCGGCCTCGCCGACCACTTGCCAGCCGGATTGGGTCAAGACCTCTGCGATCATCCGCCGGATCAAAGCCGAGTCATCCGCAATCAAAAGACGCTTTGCCATCACCGAACCTCCTCAATTCCTGCCCGCCCTCGGTTCAACCAGGATCCACTACACTCGCGTGACGTCTGCCGTCGTTTCAACCGCGGGTGGTCCGCGGCTTCTCGTCATTGCTTTGGCTCTTCAGCACCAGGCCGAGCTGATCCATGACAAGGTTACGGCGGCCTTGTTTCGAACCAGCGATGCCCGTCCAATAAAACATAGGTCACGGCTACGAAGGGCAAACACGGACGTTGGCCTCCACTGGAAATCCGCCCTTCACTCTGGTGGCACAATTCGCGCAACTGATACCTCCCGCACTTCCCGGCTCGCTCCACACTTCCTATCGCGCTGCACACCTTGCGGATCGCTGGAGGCCCCGCGGATCGCTCTACATTTTGCGGGTCGTTCCACACTTCTTATCTCGCTACACGCTTCCCGGCTCGCTGCACAGTCCCTGGCTCGCCTCCTGGCTCGCCGCGTCCTGAAGTACGGTGTGACCGCACTGACCGATTATTCGCGATTCGTCGTTTGAACCGCCGGGGCGGGATTCTGCAAATGCGGCTGCCCTTCCCCGCCGAAATCGGTCTACAGGTATTGCACAGCTCTTACAACCTATTGCACAACGCCGCGAGCATGGAACTCAACCGTTACCATTACTTCATGATTGGGTTATTCCTGTTCTTTTGCGGTCTGGAGTTACAGACCGTGGAGTCCATCACGCTTACGCCGGAGGTCACGAAGTTCTTGGCGGAGCGAACAGGGCACCCGGTGGCGGCCACCAGCAAGGCGGTCGGCGTGCTGACTGGCACGGAACCGCCGCTGCCCCCCAAAACCATCGCCTTTCCCGAGTGGACAGGGTACGCGGCCCTCTCTGCCAGCGCCGTTCTCGTGTTGTACAGCCTGATGCTGCCCAAACCTGGTTGAGCCTGTTCAGCCATGCCCACAAATCTCGAAGGGCCCAGCAGCCCGCCCCAACCTGGCGGTCACCACCGGTTGCCAGCCACCGGCGTCCTCATCGCGGCACGCCGCCCAAAATGGCACGCCATCGTGAGAATCGCGTCAACCATCGCGGCGGTGATCCTCTTGACGCTCGCTTGGAATCGCACGCCTTGGGCAGAGGAAGCGGCCAGCCCAGCCGTTGCCGAATCACCGCCGAAGTCGCAGGGCGTTGAATCCCAATCGGACGCGATACCGGGTCGCATGAGGCTTCGCGAGGGCACTACGTTGCGGGGACTGATCGGTTCCGTCCGTCCCGTTGGCGAGCGATGGACGCTGTTTCTTTCCCAAAAAAATGAAAGCTACGTATTGCTCGAGAACTTGGCCCTGGAGCGCATTCTCCACACGAATGCCGCCTTCACGGAACCGCCCGACTGGACGATCGAGGGCATGGTTACGGAATTTCGTGGGCAAAACTTCTTGCTGATCCAAAAAGCGACCATGGGGCGCGTCGCGCCACACTCCTTGCAAAAATAACTCTTCGATCCAGCCCATCCTCTTCCAAAGCTGGGTTCTAGGTCCCAGAGCCAAGGCGTCTCTTGTTTCCAACGCTTCTTGCGCGAATGGTTTGACGCCGCGACTCGGGCGGATTTATAATGTCGGCCGAACCGAGAGAATCACACGTGCTGAGAGGCCGCAGAGGGCACGAACTCGTGATGTCGCCGTGCCTTGCGGTATCCTGTCGGCCAATGCTTGACCCCTTCGTAAAACCGCGAGGTAGGCACAAGCTAGCAGGCACACGCGAGGCGGCGAGTGATGTCCGCGGGCACATGCTCATGCCCACATCGGCGGCATGAGAGTACGAGTCCGGGAGGCGACCGCAGGTCTGCGGTGGCGGCCAATACAGGTCGGGCTGCTATACTGCCGCAATCACCATGATGTCAAGCGATTCTCAAGGAGGCTGCCATGACACAGGACCACGAAGCGGGTCGGGATTGGCGAGAGGGCGAATTGGATGCCTCTCCCCAAGAAACCCCAGAAATCGAGGTTCTTGCCGCGGAGGAACAACGATCACCGCAGGAGGTCGCGGACCTGGCAGCCACCGAGCGCAAGGCCGGGCGATTGGGGTTTCCTTTCGTCGATCTCCGGGGTCGGCGAGTCCGGCGTGATATCCTCGACCTCGTTCCCTCCGCTCTAGCTCGTGATTATCTCCTGGTTCCACTTGGCTTATCGGAAGACCGCTTGGTGTTGGCGATGGCGGATCCGCCCTCCCCCGATCTTTCGGATCGTCTCCGATTCGCCCTGGACCACAGCATCCGCGTCGTTTTGGCAGCCGAACACCAATTGCGATCCGCCGTGCAATCGCTGTATGGCCCGGCGGAGGAAGCGGAGGCCGAGCAAGCGGCGCGAGAACATCCACCTCATGCCACGGCCGAAGAAAGCAGCATCGATTTCGTGCAAGTGCCGGAGGCCGCCGCATCGATGGCCGCCGCCCCACTGCCTGTCGATCCGGACAGCCCGGACGTGACGCGGGCCATTCAGTCGCTGCTGGGTGAAGCGATACGCATCGGCGCTCAGCGCCTGGTTGTGACGCCGTTCAAGAACCGCGTCAAAGTGGCATTTCGCGTGGATGATGGGACCGTTACGCGGCAAGATTTGCCGCCGAACCTGCTGATCCCGATCGCCGTGCGACTGATCGCCATGATCAACTTTTTCGGCTGGATCAAAGTTTTGGTGAAGGGTCACGAGCGGCGGCTTCGCTTGCATCTCCGCAACACGCCTTACGGTTTAGCGATCCTTCTAGAATGCTCGGGCGACAACACGTCGGCGGCGATCGAGGCGGCACGCGAGCGAGCGGTCCGCTTGAGCATGCCATATCACGATTTGCTCGATCTGCATGTCCCGGCTGATGTCTTGGCCACGGTGCCGGCCGACATCGCCCGCGATTATCTCATGCTCCCCATCAGCCTGCATGAGGATGTGATCACCCTAGCAACCGCCGAGCCGCGTAGTCCGCAGGCATTGGATGACTTGCGGTTCCGGCTGAATCGGCCTTTGGAGCTGGTTCTGGCGTCGGAAGGCCGCTTGCGGATGCTGATTGAGAGATTGTACGGGCCGACCGATCCGGAATCGCTGGCGCTGATCCTGGCCGAATTGGCTCAGAACATTCCAACCGGAGAGGGGACCGGGAAGCAGCCCCGAATCGATCGACCCGCGCCGCCGGAGGGGCATCCCGCCGAGGCCATCTTCGCGTACCTGCGGCAATGCGCAAGCGACAAGTTGCTCGACCTGTTCGAGGATATCCGGAGCCGTCCCAAACTTTGCACTCGGGCAGCCGAGCGCTGGGGATTGGATGTGGTCATTCCCAGATCCGAGATGCTGGCAGTGCTGCCCGCCGCCGCCCGCAGCTACCTGGAAAGCCGGTTCTGGGTCCTTCGGGAAGCAATCCTATCGCATTTTCTGCGGATCCTCGCCAAGCACCCCGATGTCGCGCCGATTGTTCTGATGTACGCCTTGTACGTGGCGGCGTGCCGAATGGCGGAAAACGGTCGCGGGACTCCCATCGACCCCGTCCTCTTGTTTGACGAGTGGTTCAATTTCATGTTTTGCTTCGCCATCAAGCAAAACCCTGCCATCGACACGCACGCGACCCTGCTGAATTACCTTGCCGAGCAGGCCCCGCAATTGGCCGAGCGCATCGCTTCGCTCTCGAAGGACCCGGCCATGATGCCGGATGCTGCGACCGCCGAGTCGTGGCTTGCCCGATTGCGACAACATACTCTGGTAGACGACGTATTCGATGAAAAGAACGCCGTCGTAGAACACCTTTTGGCACTGCACGTGGCGAAGGCCCGACACTATCGCGCCTCTCACATGCTGATTGTGCCGCGGGACGATCGCCTGGAATTCGTCTATCGCATCGGGAGCACGGTGCTAGCGGACCGGGATTGGCCCGTCCAATGGCTGTTGCCGGTTTTGTCGCGGCTGATCGCGGGCAGTGCCGATGGGAGCTGGCCATGCCAGACGGGAGACAAGGTGGCTCCGGCACAGGTCAGCCTGCACGCTACCCCGGCCGGACTCGCCGCGATGATTGCCTTTCACGAGGATTCCCATGCCATCGAGGCTGCTCAGGCCCTCGCGGCCAGTCACAACTGTCGTTTCGTCAGACTGGCGGGCATGGAACTGCGGCGAGACCTGATCGAGCGGTTCGATGCTGGCATCGCTCGGCATCTTGGCGTGTTACCGATCGACGAAGAAGGTGCGGCCGTGGTGGTAGCCTCCGCTCAACCGCCCACGGCCCGGCGACTCCAGCAATTGCAATTGCTATTCGAGCGTCCCGCCGTGTTGGCGATTGCCGCCGAAGATGACCTGAGAGCCGCCATTTACAGTTGTTATCCGCCTCCAGAACACGTTCCGCCAAGCGGCACCGCGATCTACCTCCTGAAACGATACGCAGGCTTGCGCGACGCGGGATGATCTTGGCAGGAATAACACGGTAAATCGAGGACATATCGCCAGATCGAGAGCTACATCGGCGAAAGCGGCGGCAACGCAAACGTAGCTTTGTCGTCGTGGATCCTCTTTGCCACCGCCGCCGAGAATTGCCCTGCCGAAACTGGATTTTCAGCACTTCCGACGGTTTCTAGCAATGACCTGGACTTTTGCAAATTGGGTTCACAAGCTCTGCTCGCCCGTCATGAGGTCGAAGAGGGAGGACAGTTTACTGCGAAAACAGCTACCTTGTTTACCCGAATTACCCAGAATCATAGTTTGTCACCCACCCCCAGAGGTAGGTGAACGGTTTGCAAAAGTCCAGAGTGACGTTTTCCCGCAGGTCCGTACTACTGAATTCGGAGGAGAAACCATGAACGTATCGTGGATCGGCGCAGCAAACGTTAACGGGAAGGCAAGCTCTCGTCGCGAGTTTCTCAAACAAAGTGGGGCCTTGGCAGCGGTGTCCGCGGCAACCATGTCGAGCGCAATCCACGCCCATGTGGCTGGAGACCCCACGATACGCCTGGCGTTGATTGGCTGCGGCGGGCGAGGGACGGGGGCGGTGGGTGATGCCTTCTCGGTGCCCAATGCCCCGGTTCGCCTCTACGCTATGGCGGATCTGTTTCCCGATCGCTTACAGGCCAGTTTGAAGGCCCTGCGGACCAATTTTGGAGATCGGGTAGAGGTATCGGCGGACCGCTGCTTCATCGGATTCGACGCCTACCAAAAGGCCATCGACGAACTGCGTCCGGGCGACATCGCGATCTTGACGACGCACTCCGCCTTTCGCCCCTTGCACCTGGAATATGCCGTGCAAAAAGGGGTCCATGTCTTCATGGAAAAATCGTTCGCCGTGGACGCCCCCGCCAACCGCCGCTTGCTAAAGGCTGCCGAGGAATCGGAAAAGAAGAACCTCAAGGTCGGTTGCGGTTTCATGTGGCGGCACTCGAAGGCCAGACAGGCCCTGGTGGCCCGCATTCGTGACGGCGCATTGGGCGAAGTTCACACCCTTCGCATCTATCGCGTTCATGGCCCGGTTTACGTTCCGAAGCGGGCGCCCGATCACAATCCGATCGAGTTTCAGATTCGCGCCGCCACGAGCTTTAATTGGGTCAGCGGCGGCTTCTTCATCGACTGGCACTGCCACAATGTCGATCAGGCCTGTTGGGTCAAGGACGCCTGGCCGATCGAGGCCCAGGCCATGGGCGGCCGGTGCTTCCCCCAGGTGGGCAACAATTTCGACCACTATTGCGTGGAGTACACGTTTGCGGACGGGGCAAAGCTGTTCGCCTTTTCTCGCCACATGAACAACTGCTGGGAGACCTACGCCGATTACGTCCATGGTGCAAATGGCTCGGCTGTGCTGATGGAGAGCTTGGCGCAACCCAAGCCGCGTATCTACAAGAGCCAACGCATGGAGAAGTCGGAGGTCGTTTGGGAGTATCCGGAGCCGGACGTAAACCCCTATCACGAGGAATGGGCAGTGCTCCTGGACGCGGTCATGAACGACAAATCGCACAACGAGGCCCAGCGGGCGGGGTTAGCCAACCTCACGGCTTTGATGGGGCGAATGGCGGCCCACACTGGTCAGCGCGTAACCTGGGAACAAGCCATGAATTCCGAGTTCCAGTATGTCCAGGATATCGATCATCTTTCTTTCGATTCAGAACCGCCCATCCAGGAGGGACCTGATGGCGTTTTCCCCTGCCCGGTCCCCGGCGAAACCAAAGAGATCTGACAGACGGTCAAAAAGGGACACTGCTACAGTGCCCGTCCGCCAGCGCGGATCGGAGGTCGGAGACGGGCAACCAATCATGACCCGCTTGGCTTCGAAGACGACTTCAACCAGTTGGTGATCCAAGCAGCTACGTCGCGGGCGTGCGTCTCCACCTTCACAGCCTTGTCGATGTGAAGGATCCGACCATCCGTGCCGATAATGAAGGTCCAGCGTTTCGCGTAGCCCTTCGGATCATCCACTACGCCGTAAGCCAACGCCGTTTTGCGGTCCGGATCGCTGAGGATGGGGTACCGGACTTCGAGTGATTCTGCGAACCGGCGATTGTCCTCGGGCGTATCTACACTAGCTGTAAAAAATGCCACCGGAAGCGACTGAAAGGCATCCGCTTGGTCTCTGAAAGTCTTGCATTCCCGGGTACAGCCCGACGTGAATGCCTTGGGGAACCAGGCTATCACGACGATTTTTTTTCCACGAAAATCGGCAAGTCGGTATGTTTTGCCGTCGCTGCCCCTCAGGGAGAAATCGGGGGCTGGATCGCCGACTTTCAATTCCTTGCGGGCATCGCTCTGCCGTGGTTCCTCGCCGAACACCGCAGGAGCCAATAACAAGGCCACAGCCATAGTGCACACCGAGGAGACCTGTTTCGAGACCATCATGCTGGTTCCTCTCCTGATGGGATCCAAATGACAAGAGACACTTGCGATGTGCTCACTTCGATGACGGAATATCCGGAATATCTCTGATCCATAAAATGATCAGGGGTTCATCCAGTTTGTGAAAATCCGCCAGTGAAACGTGTAACTGGACTTTTGCAAACTGCTCCCCTCTCCCTCTGGGAGAGGGCCAAGGGGTGAGGGTTTGGTCAAATCAGACAAACAAGGCAAACCGTTTTCGCGCCTAATTGCCCACAGGCTAACCCTCTCCTAGCGGCCTAGAGGGGCTTGTGCCCCCAATTTGCAAGAGTCCAGGTGTAAGGCTCACAGAGGTTTGAATTGTGGGTGGTAGCGATACAGCTTGATCCGTACGGCGGGGAAAAATCCGATTATCGTCACGCGTCGCTGTAATAATTAGATGCTGTGATAATTATGGGGGCAAAATCTCGGCGTCAAGGCCGCGAGTAGCGATGGATATCCGATCGTGCTACTCCGCCGCTCGTGATTTGCGGAGCGGCGTCAGGCTCCTATGGCAAGAGCGGATTGGCACCGGAAATACGTAAACACATGCAACGCCAGTGGAACAGTGGGAAAGGATGGCGGTTGAGTTTCGACGTTGAACCCGGCCCGGTTTACCAAACGGCGCCTTTTTCTGTTGCGATTCGTGTCACTTTCTGCTGCAATTCGTGTCACGCGGCTTGCGGGTGTGGCCCGGACGCGTTACGTTAATGTTTTCGGGACATTTTGCGATGATCTTGGAGCGGTTTGAGGCTTACGGACAAGACTCGGCCGACCCCGATCAGAGACGGCCTCGGTTGGTAGGCGATTCGGGACTGGGACAATGTGCCGGGCCGGGCTGCGTTCACGCAAGTTGCGAGAACGGCCACGGGTATGGCGGCGGGGGAATTACGCGAACGGCAAGCCCTTGGGAACATGCCATGTTCCCGGCCGTCCGCGACACTTCTCCTCACGCTCGAATCTCCTTGTCGGCAACGGTGCATCTACCGCGGGGGCTTGTCACGTTACCGTCGATCGGCTCTCACAAGATCGTAGTGCGGAGGTCATACTGAGACTTTGCTTGTGCTCTACGTTTGGCTCGCAGCCGTGAATCGCCGATCCAAGGCTCCACGAAACTAAAAGCCAGCAATTCCGGGAAACGCTAGCGAAAAGCCTCGCCGCCTTGGGCGTCCAAGCGGATACAAGCAGCTACGAGGCCGCTCACCAGGTTAAAAGAGGAGATCATACCGTGGCAGACAAACGCTTCGTGACCGTGGATGGAAATGAAGCCGCGGCCTACATTGCGCACCTGTGCTCCGAGGTCATGGCGATCTACCCGATCACGCCGTCGTCGGGTTTGGGCGAGTTAGCCGACGCTTGGGCAGCCGCCGGCCGCAAAAACATCTTCGGCTCCGTGCCTCATGTGGTGGAGATGCAGAGCGAGGCGGGGGCCGCTGGTGCTGTTCACGGCGTGCTTCAGGGCGGAGCTTTATCATCCACCTTTACGGCCTCGCAAGGCTTGCTTTTGATGATCCCGGAGATGTTCAAGATCGCGGGCGAGCTTACGCCGGTGGTATTTCACGTAACCGCCCGAACGATTGCTACCCATGCCTTGTCGATATTCGGCGATCACAGCGACGTCATGGCCGTGCGGACGACCGGCTTTGCCCTGTTGGCCTCGTCGTCCGTGCAAGAGGCTCAGGATTTGGCCCTTGTCGCCCACGCCGCGACCCTCAAGGCCCGCGTTCCGTTCTTGCACTTCTACGACGGATTCCGAACCTCGCACGAAGTCGCCAAGATCGAGCAACTGAGCGATGACGACGTGCGGAGCATGATCGACTTCGAATTGGCGCGGTCGCACCGTGAACGGGCCATGTCTCCCGAACGGCCGTTCCTGCGGGGTACGTCTCAAAATCCGGACGTCTTCTTCCAGGCCCGCGAAGCGTGCAATCCCTTCTACCAAAAGGCTCCGCAGATCGTACAGGAAACCATGGATGCGTTCGCCGCACGGTTCGGGCGATCCTATCATCTGTTCGATTACTTCGGCCACCCGGAGGCCGAAACCGTCGTCGTGGCCATGGCTTCCGGCGGAGGTGTGATCGAGGAAGCTGTCGATCATCTGGTGGCGCGAGGGCGAAAAGTCGGCTTGATCAAGGTCCGATTGTATCGCCCGTTCGATGGAGCCGCGCTGGTTTCGGCTCTGCCGAAGACCGTGAAAACGATCGCGGTATTGGACCGCACCAAGGAACCCGGGGCGTTGGGCGAGCCGCTGTATCTCGATGTGATCGGTGCTGTTGCTGAAAACTGGCAACAAGAGAAGGGTACCAGGGCGCCGCGAATCATTGGAGGCCGCTATGGCCTTTCGTCCAAGGAATTTACCCCCAGTATGGCCGTGGCGGTGTTTGACGAGGCGGCCAAGCCATCGCCGAAGCAGCACTTCACCGTCGGAATCGTGGACGATGTCACACATTTGAGCCTCGATTACGATCCCCAGCTCTCCACCGAGGGCGAGGACGTTGTCCGGGCGGTGTTCTTCGGTCTGGGCAGCGACGGCACGGTGAGTGCCAATCGAAGTTCCGTGAAGATCATCGGAGAAAATACCCCCAATTACGCGCAGGGGTATTTCGTCTATGACTCGCGGAAGGCTGGGTCGATGACCACATCGCACGTTCGCTTCAGCCCCCGCCCAATCAAAGGCTCGTACCTGGTTCATAAGGCGAACTTTGTCGCCTGCCATCAGTTCCACTTTCTGGAACGCATCGACGTGCTGTCGGTGGCGGAGCCAGGGGTTACCTTCCTGCTCAATAGCCCATTCCCGGCAGATGTCGTTTGGGACCATCTGCCCGCCGAGGTGCAACGGCAGATCATCGACAAGAGGCTGAAGTTCTACGTGGTGGATGCCTACGGCGTGGCGAGACAGACGGGCCTGGGCGTCCGCATCAATACGGTGATGCAGACGTGCTTCTTCGCCTTGGCCAAGATTATCCCGATCCAAGAAGCCGTTCAGCAAATCAAGGATCAGATCGTCAAAGCTTACGGGAAGAAGGGCGGAGCCACCATTATCGAAAAGAACTTCGCGGCGGTGGATCGGGCGATCGAATCGCTGCACGAGGTTCAAGTCCCATCGCAAGTGACGTCATCGCTCCACATGGTTCCAGCCGTTCCAACGGACTCGCCCGAATTCGTACGCGATGTCTTGGGAATGATGATCGCCTACCGCGGCGACGACTTGCCCGTCAGCGCTTTGCCGCCCGACGGCACCTTCCCCACCGGGACCACGAAATACGAAAAGAGAAGTATCGCGCTGGATATCCCGATTTGGGACCCCAAGATCTGCATCCAATGCGGATTGTGCTCGCTGTCTTGTCCTCATGCCGCCATTCGCATGAAGGTCTACGATCCCGCCGTGCTGTCCGGCGCCCCGGAGGGCTTCAAATCGGCGGCATGGCGTGGCAAGGAGTACGCTGGCATGTCGATGACGATCCAGGTGGCCCCGGATGATTGCACGGGCTGCGGTTTGTGCGTGGAGGTCTGCCCGGTTCGCGACAAGGAGGTGGCCAAGCACAAGGCCATCGACCTGCTCCCCAAACTCGATCATTTGGAACGCGAGCGGGCAGCATTCGATTTCTTCTTATCGGTGCCCGAAATCGACCGTAAACAAGTGGCGGTCGATACCGTGAAAGGTTCGCAGCTTTTGCTGCCGTTGTTCGAGTTCTCCGGGGCCTGCGCCGGGTGCGGCGAAACGCCGTATGTGAAGCTCATCACCCAATTCTTCGGTGACCGGATGATGGTCGCCAACGCAACAGGGTGCTCATCTATTTATGGTGGCAACCTGCCTTGCACGCCCTACACCAGCAACCGGGAAGGCCGCGGTCCGGCTTGGAATAACTCCCTGTTCGAGGATGCCGCTGAGTTCGGCCTAGGCATGCGGTTGGCGGTCGATCAGCAGATCGAACATGCGACCAATCTTCTCAAAAAACTCGCCCCGCAGGTCGGGGACAATTTTGTCCAAGAGTTGCTGAATAATCCCCAGGAAACGGAAGAACAGATCGCCTTGCAACGCCGGCTTGTCGCGGATCTGAAGGCCAAATTGGTGACGATCGGTGACGCCGACGCACGGAACCTGATTGCCGCGGCCGACTATTTCATTCGCCGCAGTATTTGGTCTTTCGGCGGCGACGGCTGGGCCTACGACATCGGGTTCGGAGGCTTGGATCACGTCCTGGCCTCGGGACGCGACATCAACCTTTTGGTGTTGGATACAGAGGTGTACTCGAACACTGGCGGGCAGGCGTCCAAGGCCACCTTCCGCGGAGCCGTCGCAAAGTTCGCCGCGGCAGGCAAACCGGGACGTAAAAAGGATCTCGGTCTGATTGCCATGTCCTACGGCAACGTGTTCGTGGGCCAGATCGCAATGGGCGCCAACCCGCTGCACGCCATTCGGACGATTCGCGCGGCGGAGTCGTACCGCGGGCCTTCCATCCTCATCGCCCTAAGTCACTGTATCGGCTGGGGTATCGACATGTCCAAAGGCTTCGACTATCAAAAGGAGGGCGTGGCGACGGGTTATTGGCCGCTCTATCATTTCGATCCACGCGATCGCGAGCAGCCGCTGCGGGTGGATAGTCGGCCTCCCAAGGGAGCCTTCAAAGAGTTCGCGATCAAGCAGGCACGCTTCGCCATCCTTTCGCGAACCAAACCCGAGCGGGCCGAGGAGCTTCTCCGCTTGGGCCAGGAAGACATCAACTTCCGTTACTCGCTATACGAAGACTTCAGCGCGGCTTTGGCACACGGCGGCGCAAAATCCGTTGGCGCGGCGGATCCGGCTTGAAACATCTCGACCGTTCAGGAGGCGATAACATGAGCGTTGATTTGCGTACGCAATATCTGGGCTTGGAACTAAAGAACCCTTTGGTCGCATCGGCTTGCCCCTTGACAGAATCTTTCGACAACCAGCGACGCCTGGAAGACGCCGGTGCCGCGGCGATCGTGATGCCTTCCCTCTTCGAGGAGCAAATCCTGCAAGAGGAATCGAACTTTACGGGCGTCCATGAGTTCGGGACAAACAGTTTCGCGGAGGCTCTCTCGTACTTTCCGGAACCTGAGGAATATCGCGTGAGCACCGAGGAATATCTGGACCGCATTCAGGCTGCCAAAAGGGGACTCACGATCCCCGTCATCGCCAGCCTCAATGGCACCTCGCTGGGCGGATGGCTCCGCTATGCCAAGCTGATCGAAGAGGCCGGCGCCGACGCCCTGGAGCTGAACATCTACTTCGTCGCGGCGGATGTCGAGATGTCGGGCGAGGAAGTCGAAAGACGTTATTTGGATCTGGTCCAAGCAGTGGCCTCGTCGGTCTCGATCCCCGTCGCCGTGAAGATTGGCCCGTATTTCAGCTCGGTAGGCCACATGGCCCGGCAACTTGTGGATGCCGGGGCCAAAGGCCTGGTTCTTTTCAATCGCTTTCTTCAGCCTGATATTCGCCTAGATACCTTGGATACACGGCCGCACCTCGTGCTCAGCACGGAGTTCGAGCTGCTTTTGCCGCTCCGCTGGATCGCCGTGCTTTACGGACGAGTCAACGCCTCACTGGCGTTGACCAGCGGTGTGCATTCGGCACACGGTGCCATCAAAGGTCTGCTGGCCGGGGCCGATGTCGTGATGATGGCGTCCGCACTCTATAAACAAGGTTTGAGCTGCGTCGGCGCCATGATCGAGCAAATGAAACTGTGGATGGAGGAGAACGACTATCACTCTGTCTCGCAGATGAAAGGCAGCATGAGTCATCGCAACTCGCCAGATCCCACGGCATTCGAACGTGGAAATTACATGAAGGCTTTGGCTTCGTTTACCGGTACACCCATTTGATCCCACGCGGATATTTAGGGGATATTCAATAGACCTTTGTCGGCCGGTCCCTGCACGATGCGCTGAATCGTTCATGGACGGCGCGGAGCGTTCGTACGCCATCGAACACAATCCTACAGCGCAAAGTCCGCCTGGCTGTATGAGGTTCCCAGCGTATCTTGTACGGCAATATACACAAACACTACAAGATGTTGAGCCAAGCAAAAACTCCTGCGCTGCAGTGATAATCCAGCCGCTCTTACGAGGACGAGAGACGCGAACTTTTGGCTCTCTTAATACTGGACTTTTGCAAACTGCTCCCTCCTCCCTCTGGGAGAGGACCAAAGGGTAAGGGTTTGGTCAAATCAGGCAAACAAGGTAAACCGTTTTCGCGCCTAATTGCCCACAGGCTAACCCTCTCCTAGGGGCCTAGAGGGGCTTGTGCCCCCAATTTGCAAAAGTCCAGTTAATACTACCGCGCAAGGTCTGCTTGATAGCATGATGTGCCCGACACATGTTGCGGGTCGGTATGTGCCGCTACCGCAACACGTTGAGCCAATCAAACAAGCCTGTGCTATAGTATGAGCAGGGGGCTGGATTTTAATCGTATTCGACCGCGTTGACCACGATGGCCTGCCGCGGGGCAGCGGGCTAAAATAATGTGAGCCGTGAGCGAGACCGATCCCGCCACGCTGCGGTTGCTTCGAGCCGTACATCCGCGTTGGTCTAGCTTTTCCAAACTGAACCGCATCACATCAGGATTGCGCTATGCACTACCCGTGGTGGTACGTCCCACAACTCACGGCGCCGATGCTGATCGCAATGGTGTCGGTCGTGCATGTGCTGGTATCGCACTATGCGGTTGGCGGCGGTTTATTCTTTGCTGTCGAGACCGGATTTGCCTACCGCACGCAGAACGGCGATTACTTGAACTATCTCCGCCGGCACGCCCCTTTCTTCATCCTCCTCACGGTGGTGTTCGGCGCGATCTCCGGCGTGGGAATCTGGTGGACGATCGGGCTGGCCTCCCCCTTGGCCACCGAAGTGCTGATCCGCAGCTTCGTATTTGGTTGGGCAACCGAATGGGTCTTTTTCGTAATCGAGCTGACGGCGGCCTTCATTTTTTACTATGCGTGGGGAAAGCTGTCTCCCAAACAGCACGTCACGATTGCCTGGATTTACGCGGGTGCGGCCTGGATCAGCCTTGTGCTGATTACCGGAATTACCGCCTTTATGCTCAACCCCGGCGTATGGATCGAGCATCGAACATTCTGGACCGGTTTCTTCAATCCGCAATTCATCCCGCAGACGATCTCCCGAACGGGAGGAGCCATCCTGCTGACCTCGCTCTACGTCTATGTCCATGCCTCGTGGACCTTGCAGACCTCGCCGCTGCGAGAACTGATCGTGCGGAGATCGACCCGGCCGGCACTTGTCGGAGCTGTGATGATTACCGTGGGAGGTATCGGCTGGTTCGCGATGCTGCCCCCGTCAGCGAGATTGGCCCTGGAGGCGGCTGCCGTGTTGACGGTGTTGACTGTACTCATTTTCGCCCTCACCGCGGCCGTCTTTCTCCTGCTGTATTTGGGGCCGTACCGCCATCCCGAGTGGATGAGTCCCGGCTTCGCCCTGGCTCTATTCTTTTTCGGCCTGGCCGCCTTCAGCACGGGTGAGTTTATTCGCGAGGCCGTTCGCAAGCCGTACGTCGTGTACAACGTGGTGCTGGGAAACCAGATTCTCGAAGAGGAAGTACCAAGCGTTCGAGCCACCGGCTTTTTGCAAAGCGGTAGATGGACCCGGGAACATGTGAAAGAGCGATTTCCCGAGGCAATCCGCGATGGCAAAGTGGATTCTCAACGGCTTCTCACATCGAGTCTTGAAAACCGGATTCTGGCCGGGCGCGTGATTTTCATGCATCATTGCAACAACTGCCACGCCGAAGAACAGGGCTACTCCGCCGTTGGACCCGTACTGTTCAGCAGGTCGCGGGAGGTGCTCGTGGAAATGATCTCCCATCTGCACGAAACACACTATTTCATGCCGCCTTGGTCGGGAACGCCGGAAGAGGCTGAATTGGTGACCGACTACCTCTGGACACTCAGGCCGGAGCGACCTAAAGGCATCTACCCCAACTTGGAACGGTTGGAGGCCAAGCGATGATTGAATCCCTGGATGCATCGGCATTGCCTGCGATCCCGGCGCCGTTCTGGTTTGTGCAGTTCTTCAAGGTCCTCGGTTTCGTTCTGCACATGGTGCCCATGAATCTCTGGTTCGTGGGCATGGCGCTGGCTGTGCTTTCTTACGGGCGATCAGGCCCGGCACGTGCGTGGGCCGAACGGTTGGGGCTACAGATGCCCGTCATCGTGGCCTTCGGAGTCAATTTCGGCATCGTCCCCCTATTGTTCGTGCAGGTGGCCTATCCCTGGGCCTTCTATCCCGCCACCATCTTCACGGCCTGGTTTTGGTTTTCGATTATCATTCTATTGATCTTCGCTTATTACGGGGTCTATGCGTTCGCCTTTGGGCTGAAGGCGAAAACAGAGCCGATGCCCACCTGGCGATATGCCTCCGGTTGGATCACGGCGGGCTTGTTCTTGCTGATGGGGTTATTATTTTGCAACGGCTTTTCCTTGATGGCCGCTCCAGACCATTGGAAATCGCTTTGGTTGAGCCATAATGTGGCCGGAGCCGCAACGGGCACGGCCCACAATTTCGCGGATCCTTCGCTTTGGTTCCGTTGGCTGTTGATGCTGGGCTTGGCCATGCTCACCACGGCAGCCTACACCGTCGTTGACACGGGCCTCTTCGTGTCCGCGAATCGACAAGAATATCGGCTTTGGGCCACCCAATTCGCGTGGTACTTGGGGATTTTGGGGGCCATCGTGACAGGCGTGGCGGGGGCGGCCTATGTTTGGGGAACTTGGGACCCAGCCCTTCGTTCCCACATGACCAGCGGCGCACGGTTGCCGCTGACCGCCCTGACCGCCGTTTCGCCCGGCTTCACAATCCTGGCCCTTACGCTATTCCGTAATCGCGTCCCAAATGCCACGGCGGCATTGGCGGTAGGGGGATCTCAGCTCCTGGTCTTAGCTCTCAACGCAGTAAGCCGTCAGGTCGTGCAGAACTTGGAGCTCGCCGCGTATGGCAAGGTTTGGGACATTCCCCAAAGCCCCGACTGGGACGCCATAGCGTTGTTCTTGGTCGCCTTTGTGTTTGGGGCCTTCGTGATCGGCTGGATGCTCTCTCAGGTACTTTCCGCGGCCAAATCCTCAACGTAGGCCAAGGCATTGCGCGCTGTTCGACAGTGCTATTCCCCCGGCCAAGCATCCCTCGCTGAAGGGCAGAAACCACGTTCCGCGCTATTCTCATCTCTCGCATCGTCTTGCGCAAGTCTGTGGTCTCGAGAAATCGGCGTTGACAGCCCTTCGACAGACTTGTAGACTCCCGCGCCTTCGTCAAGCCAGGATTCGCACCTGGCGGCCGTAGGCTGCATCCGCAACGAACCGCGCCCTGATTCCGCGCGTCCTTGCCGGACCGCACGGCGGGGAATGCCGACGGGCGGGTCGCATCGACGAACGGGTAACGCAGGCGAGCGGGTAAGTCAAACGGGCGCGTGAACCAGTCATGAGGTCGCCGTTGCTTGCTCGCAACACCTTGATTCAACGTCCCGGCCGGTGACGTCGGTCGAGAAACGCCTGCGGGCCAGTGAATACCGCATCGAGTACGTGACGGGCAGTGAATACCGCATCGACTACGTGGCTTGACAAAGGCAGCATTACCGGTGCTTCGTGCAGCCGTCCGGGGCTGATTGCTTCGGACCCAGCCATCGCACCGCGGAATCGGAACTGGTGAGGATGAAAACACGCGGCGATTGCAAGTTTGCTCTTAGCAGGTGGTTTGACCAAGGCTGACGAGTACAAGCAAAGACGAGTGCAAGCAAATCCGTTTCCAGCATGGACAATTTCACGAAATCAACCTTGACCGAGCGTCATCATTAGAGTATTTGTCCCACTCCGACTCTGCGTCGGATTGGCGAATTCGCGGAAACTTCGCCCGTCGCATGGGCCTAGCCAGGATCAAGGCCTGCGGCGATCGTGGCGAGAAAGGCATCGCATGGAGGCGATACCCTTATGCCGTCGGAGCGTTACGGACACCGAAGTAATCTTGGCAGGGACAGCCGCCACCGAGGCGCGGAACGGAGTCCTGCGAGTCTCGAAAGGAGAATTGGGTTGAAAACGACTGTGCGCATCCTCACCGGCATGGCTGCCGTCAGCCTGGGGCTGCTGATGACGGCACCCTGGGCGTTCGGGCAAGGAAGAACTGACTTGCCCACGACGCAGCCCGTCCAAGATGCCGACGCCGCGCGTCGGCAGAGCGATGATCTGCTCAAGCGTGCCAAGCAGGCCATCACCGAACGGAACTACCAGGGCGCGGAACTGCTGATTCGCCAAGCCGAATCGCTGGGCGTTACCTATCCGCCCTTGTACCTCGGCGACACGCCCGCAAAGATGCGCCGGATGCTGGATGCAGTTCGCTCCTCCAGCGGCGCCGCGGCCCCCAGTCAAACGCCCTTCGATGCCCGGGGACTGAACGGCGACGATCCCAAGAGCTTGGCCAAGACGTACGTTCGCAACGGACGGTTGGCCATGGCGAAAGGGAACTATCAGGAGGCGTTCAACTGGTACCGCGCTGCCTCCGGTGTTCCCGTGGTTTTCTCGCCTGATGAGGATTCTCCTGCCAAGCTGGGCGAAGATTTGCGACGGATGGGTTACGATCCCGACGCAACCGCTCAAGGCGGTGCCGCGAATCAAGCCCCCGTCACTCCCTTGCCATCGGTCGGGCAGATGACCTCGATGACGCCGCCGGGCATCACTCCGGAGAGCAAATCGCCTGCTCAAAAACAAAGCGATCAATGGTTATTGGAAGCCCGCCGCGCCTTGGCCCTGGGAGACGTGAAGACCGCTCAGCGTTACATCGAACAGGTCCGTTCTTTGGGGTTGACCTACGGACGGTTCGAGGACTCGCCGGAGCGGGTCGAGACGATGCTGCGTGCCTACCAGGACTTGATGTCCCAGAAGGACGAGCGTGGCCAAACGGAAGCCTGGCGGCGGCTCTACGCCAAATTGCTGGTGGAGCAGGCCGACGGTTTGCTCCGTTGGGGCGATCTGAATGAGGCCGAGCGGCTGGCCCGGCACGCCTTGCAGCAAGGCGTCAACTTCAGCCCCTTTGAGTTGAAGCCCGAAACGATCCTCGACCGTGTGGCCGAAGAAATGCGCCGCCGCAGCCCCGTAAGCGTTCCAGCAGCCGATACGGCGCCGGGCTACGCGATGGCGGCCAAGCAACGAGCGGCCGATCTGCTCAGCCGTGCCCGGGCTGCATTGAATAGCGGCGATTGGAGCACGGCCGAAACGTATGCCATGCAGGCGGCCTCGTTCCAGTTGCCAGAGTCGGCCTTCGGTCCAGGTGAGGACAGCCCCAACCGCCTGCTGGCTATGGTCCAACAGGCGAAGGCGGCGGCCGGTGTGGTGCCCACCGCCGGCCAGAGTGTGATTCCCGCTTCCGGCAATTACGGTGCTCCGAACGTGGCGGCAGCGGCAGTTTACAACCCGGCCGCAGACATCACGCGGAACATGCCCGCCTCGGCGGCTCAACCTGGCCTGCCCAGCGGCCCGTTCCAAGCCCAGCCCGCCGTTCCAGGACGCGGCATGATGCTGGTACGGCAAGCCGAAGAGGCCCTCCAAAGGAACGATGTCGCCACCGCCACGGAATACTTCCGTCAAGCCACCGCCTATTTCGCGGAGCTGGATCCGGCGACCGTCCAACGAGTTCAGGACTACCTGCAACAGCGCGCTGCACGCACCAGCTATCAGGCGGAGCCGCCGTCGTCCGAAGTGGCCATGCAGCAACAGATGCTGGCCCGGCAACTCTCCGCCGAGCTGGCCCAAAAAGAATCCCAGGCTTTGAGCCTCCGCGACACCGATCCCGATCGCAGCCGACAGATCCTCGATGAGATGCGAGGGCGGATTCAGACGGCATCCGTGGATGCTGCCGTGCGGGACCAACTCCTGCGTCGCTTGGACGCACGACTGGCAGAACTCGATCGTTACGTCCAGCAAAACCAGCCCATCCTCGATCGCCAAAAGCAAAATGCCGAGATCGAAGCCTCAGTGACGCAAGAGCGATTGGGCACCTTCGACAAGCAATCCAAGTTGGCGGAGATGGTACAAGAATACAACCAGCTCATTCGACAACAGCGATTCGCGGAGGCTGAAGTCGTGGCCAAGCGGGCTGCGGAACTCGATCCCGACAACCCCGTTACCCAGCAACTCGTTCTGAACGCTCGATTCATCCGCCAATACAGCGAGAACATGGCTCTGAAAGACGAGAAGGAACAGGCCTTCCTCGCGACCTTGGCCTCGGTGGATCAATCGTCCATACCCTTCGACGATTCCAAGCCCTTCCTCCTGCCAGACGCCAAAGAATGGAAGCAGCTAACGGACCGCCGAGCCAAGATGGCCGAAAGCCGGCGTCAACGCTCGGAGAAGGAGCTGGAGATCGAGCGGAAGCTGAGCGAGACACCGGTCGTCATGCAGTTCCAAGCGGCGCCGTTGGCACGGGTAATCGAGCATCTCGGCAAACTCGCCGACATCAACGTGCACATCGACCCCAATGGCTTGGCCACGGAAGGCGTATCGACCGATACCCCGGTGACGATCAATCTGTCGCAGGAAGTCTCGCTGAAAAGCGCCTTGAACCTAGTCTTGGAGCCGTTGCATCTCTCCTACGTCATCAAGGACGACGTATTGAAGATCACCAGCGAGCAGTTGACCCGCGGCGAGGTCTACACTCGGGCGTACGATGTTGCCGACTTGGTCAGCCCCATCCCCAACTTCATCCAAAGCGGGATGCCGCTGGATGCGGCCTACGCCAATGCCATGCGGATAGCAGGTGCATTTTCGGGAGGTCCCACCCCGAATACCGTGCTTGCCTCCCGCGGTGGCGAGCGAGTCTCGGCCGTGATCAATCCGTCCATTCTGGCTCAGATGTCGCAATCCACTGCCAACGCGATGCCCGGCGGGAATAACGTGCCATTCGGGGCGGGCGCCGGGGCGATGGGTGGCGCGGCACTGGCCGACTTCGATAGCCTGATCGAATTGATTCAAACGACCGTGGATCCCACCAGTTGGGACGCCCAAGGCGGACCAGGCTCCATCTCGCCCTTCCCCACCAACCTCAGCCTCGTGATCAGCAACACTCAGGAGGTCCACGAGCAGATCACCGATCTTCTCGAACAGCTCCGCAGGATGCAGGACCTCCAGGTGACAGTCGAAGTGCGATTCATCACCCTGAACGATAACTTCTTCGAACGCATCGGCGTGGACTTCGACTTCGACATCGACGACAAGATCGACGGGCGAAGAGGCGTCCAATTCGGGCAGATCGTAACCCCGGCCGATCCCGCCAACAACACGGCGGAGGTCCGCAACCTGACTGACAAGGACTCCGGCAAGGGCGTCACCGTGGGGATGACTGCGCCGGTCGGTCTCGGGGCACCGGCCAGCTTCAGTGCCGACTTGGACATCCCCTTCCGACAAGGGAGTTTCGCCCTGGCTACCCCGCAATTCGGTGGCTATGACGGCACGGCCGGTGCTCAACTGGGGTTTGCCATTCTGAGCGAAATCGAGGCTTACTTCTTCATCGAGGCGGCTCAGGGCGATCGGCGATCGAACGTCCTGCAAGCTCCTAAAGTTACGCTCTACAATGGCCAATACGCCTCGGTTTCCGACCAATCCATCAGCCCCTTCGTGATGGGAATCATTCCCGTGGTCGGGGACTTCGCCGCCGCTCAGCAACCGGTGGTCGTGATGGTCTCCGAGGGTACCTTCCTCACGGTTCAGGCGGTGGTCTCTCAGGATCGCCGGTTCGTGCGAATGACGGTCATCCCCTACTTTGCACGAATCCAGGACGTGAACCAATTCACCTTCACTGGTTCGGAAACGACCACCGAGACTACCTCGGCAGAGGGCAACCAGACCACTCCCAACGACAACACCAAGAATAGCCGAAATCGCACGACCACGAAGCAGGGTAGCACCGTACAATTGCCCACGGTGGCCTCTGTCTCCGTCAACACTACGGTCAGCGTTCCGGACGGAGGAACGGTCCTCCTCGGCGGAATCAAACGTTTGAGTGAGGGCCGCAACGAGTTCGGCGTGCCCATGCTCTCGAAGATCCCGTACGTGAACCGGCTCTTCAAGAACGCCAGTGTCGGCCGGGAAACGCAAAGCTTGATGATGATGGTCACGCCTCGGATCATCATCCCCGAAGAGGAAGAGGAAAAGCTCGGCATCACGACACCGTAGCCCGAATCAAGTCCTTCCCCTCCCCCCAGGGACTCGGGCCGCCGGTAGTATGACCGACGGCCCTTTTTGTTGCGCAAGCTCGGTGCCCGCGGTTGGCAGATGCCTGTGGAGCGCAATTCCGGTTGTGAGTCCGGAGTCTCGCTCGCAGAGCTTGGCTTTCCTTTGTTCACGAGCGGGGGAAAATGGTCACCGTTCAGGGGTGCAATCATGCGGAAAACGCGGCGTTGTCACGAGCTGTGTCATAAAAACGGGCTGCTCGCAGCCGCCGATTATGGGAACCACAAAACGTTGAGGGCGACACGGCGCGACAGCCCGCATGTCCCGTGAACGGTTACGCGGAGAGCAATGGCATCTTCATGGATGAAGGGAGCAGCGACATGGTAGTGACCGGGCAGACGATTTTCGGCACCGGCCGAAGCCCCATCCGTTTTCACCGCGCTTTGGAAGTAACGCTGCGTCGGAATCGGTTGGTATGCCTCCCAGGTGTACCGCCATTCCGCTATAATCGAGCCGAGCCGGCAACCTTGGTATTTGACGAGAACGAGGTCATCGAGGCGGTGAACTGGCAACCGCCCGACGATGTGCTCAGTGCGGCTGGCCCACGCCCATGATTCCGCAAAAGCCGCCTCAATTCGACAACGTCAAGCCCTGCCGGCGCGGCCGCCACGTCACCGCGTCCAAGTAAGCTTCCGGAGTTGGTTGCAAAAGCAGTCTGCGGCATTTATCATGTAGCAATGCATGATGGCGACGGAGCCACCCTGCGACACGCTCCGTAAACCCACTGGAAAAACTCGCCCACGAGTCCCACCGATACCGACCTGCGACATGCGCCGCGACACAAACCCCGCCGGTACCCTTAAAGTCTGTTGAAGTTGCGTTGTCCACACTGGTAGTTTCATGCACCGAAGGGAGACTTCTGCGATGAAGCGAGCGAGTATTGTTTTGGCTGTCTTGTTGACTGCGGGATTTTTCTCGGCGACAGCCGGGGCGGAGGGCGACGGTTGGATCAATATTCCGGTCCAGCCGGGGCTGAAGGGCTGGAAACTCAAAGGTGAGTCTGAAAAGAGCCATTGGACGGTTGGCACCGCGGCCTTCGATCCTGCCAACCCCACCGCCCTCGGCTGCAAGAAGGGTGGAAACGAGCTGGTCAACGTCGAGGAGCACGGCGTGGACATCTATACCGAACAGACCTTCGGCGACGCCACGATCGAACTGGAAGTGATGGTACCGAAGGGTTCCAACTCAGGGATCTACATCATGGGTGAATACGAGATTCAGGTCCTGGACAGCTACGGGAAGAGTCAACTGGGCATGGGCGATATGGGAGCCGTTTACAGTATGGCGGTGCCCAAGGTCAACGCATCCAAGGCGCCGGGGGAGTGGCAGAAATATCACATCGAATACCGCGCTCCTCGATTCGATGCGACCGGCAAGAAGACGGCCAACGGTATGCTGGTCAAGGTCGTTTTGAATGGCCAAGTTTTGCACGAGAACCTGGAATTGACGAGCCAGACCCCGGGCGGCGTGACCGGCGCGGAAGCCCCTCGCGGACCACTGATGTTTCAAGGCAATCACGGTCCGGTAGCCTACCGTAACATCCGCATCAAACCGCTCGACTGACCGCTCCCAAGGCTGCTCCGATGGCGAACTCGTACTACGGCGCAAGACCGTGTGCTTGGCTCAATGTCTTGCGGTGATGGGACATATCGCCTCGCAAGATATGCCGGGCACATTATGGAATCAGGCGGTCTTTGCGCTGTCGGACCCGGAGGATTCCTGATATCTCATCGCGATAGCAGGGCCGGTCGTTAGCTCGGACGTTAATCCAAGATAAAGGGCGAATCCGCTATCTCCTCATGGCGGATTTCGTCCACTTTTTCTTTCTTGCCCCATCCGGCGTATAACCGGTTTGGCGCGTTGAATACCCAGCCCGGTCGTTGCCCCACGTTCTTGTACGCGTGGACGACCCCCGGTGGAATGACGGCTAGCGTCGGGTTCGATGCACCGACCACCGTGGTTTGCCGGCAACCAAAAGTCGTGCTGTTGGGTCGGGCATCCCAGAGGTATAGCTTGAAGTCCCCCGGTCCGAGGAATCCAAAAACGTCCGTCTGGTCCCTGTGTTCGTGCGGGCCTCGTGCCACACCCGGAAGGGTCTCACTCACGTAAGCCATGACGGGATAGACCGCGGGGTCTAGCTCGTCCTGGCGAAAAAGCTCGATCAGCCAGCCCCTCGCGTCGCTGAATCGTCGTAGGGACCGTAAGACGACATCATAAATGACTGCTTCTCTGTATTTCATTCTGGAAAGCGTGATCTAATGCCAGCGGGCCATGTGTGCAAACGATTGCGGTCGTGACCGGTAGCAGGTCATCGTCGGCTGGTTGCGGCCAAAATCAACCCTTCGCAGCCGAGTGAGAACCTACAGCATAACCTATACGGCTGCTTCTGCCGACTCCTCCACCTCATCACTTTTGATCGGCTCCGCCGGGGTGGCAATCGCTTGCTTCTGGTAGCCTAAGTTTCGCAACACTTCCAGAATCTCGCTGCAAGTGGGAAACATCCGCCCACTGCTCCGCTTATACGCCTCCAGCGCCCGCATGAATTCGATTTCATCAGCGGAGTAGTCCCGCTCGCAGGTTGTAGGGTCGATTTGTCGTCGCCGAGGAACCTTGGCACGCCGCTCAAGACCTCGCCGCTCCACGGCCACGGGCACCTGTTCGTGTCTCCGGTCCTGGCCGGTTCGTCGATCGATTCCGCCCCGACGATCGAGCGTAACAACTGTGCTGCCGGCGGACTGGTCCGCCGCTTCTCCTGCTGCCGATGCCTTTAGGGAGGATTTGGATTCCGAGCTTTCTCGCCGGGATCGCGTGAACATCGGTGCGGCCGGGCGGGACCGCTTTTTTTCTCGAACGATGCGAGCGTGGGCAGCCTGCTTTGCCGAGTTCGATTTCGTTGTTTGCTTCTTCTCGCGTGCCACGACTGGGGTCTCCTTGCCTGGTGCAGTTCTGGCTCACGGTCCGTTCCGCGGATTACGATTTACTGCGAAGTTTGTGATCCACTCTTTTTTCCGATCCTGCGCAGGTCACGTGCCGGCGGCAATCAGTAAACTCATGCACGAGGGATCGTTGTGTCGGTGAGGATCGCAGCGGGCGATTGTGGCGGAAGCCTGGTTTAGGAAAGACGCAGGCTTTGGCCTCAAACCGCTCCGATGGTGCCCAACCTTTTTAGCAAAGATATTGGCGAATTCTGCGTTTTGTGGAATCTGGTGAAACTATACGGGCAAGAAAGTATAACACACGGTTTGCATGTTGGCGAAATCTGCCCGAAGATTTTTCGTAGCCTGCACGAATTCACAGCGTAGCATCTACTGCAGAAGATTCTTTTTCGAGGGATGAGTTGCTTTGTGACGAGCGGTGCGGCGCACGAAAAACGGCCCGGGTCGTTAAGACTGGGGCCGGCAGAATCTTCATCCAAATCGCTACGGTGAATCACCCAGCGACTGTCACCGAGTCCATGCAGCGGCTCAACGCCCCTTACGGGGGCAAGGATCATTCGTCTGTTTCGCGACGGATCCCTAAAGACTCGGTGACTTCACGAAAAATATCCCGTAGCTCTCGGGGCGACACCTCGCCCAACTGTTTTCCTTTTTTGTCGAGGGATTCATTGACTTTGATGGCGGTCTCTCGCATCACCGCGTGGGTGTCTTCACTTCCCCCCAAAGCACGAAATTCTTTCCCCGCGTGATCCGAGTATGCCCATCATCGCCGTCCAAGCCAATCCCAAGGATACCGCTGATCTTCGACTTTCTCCTCCGATCGGGACGATGGGAAGATTCTTCGTTTTTGTTACCCAAGCTGCACCTCTTCGGGAAGCCGATCATGTTCTTCGGAACAGATTCTTGAGCACACTAGCGGCAGCGGAATCCGAACTCGCCGGTTGCGGCTTTTTGAATTTCCCGGATTCTTCTTTCTTTTTCGAGCCCGTTTCCGAAGCGGTCGCCGTGTCGTCGTTGAAAAAGCTGGCCAGGGCTTTACGCGATTCTGGATCAACCGCTTTTTCTGGTGAATCAGAATCATGCGGTGGATGGGTGTCTTTGGTAGCGTTGGCGAGAACGTCGCGTGGCACCTCGATGGTCTTCGTTTCGGCATGGGCCTCGGGCTTAGCGGTGCCTTCTTCCAACCAAGCATCGACGTCGAAATCGGTGGAATTTGCCTGGGCGGCGGTCCGAGTCACAGCCTCAGCCACCGATTCCACTTTGGGCTTGGCCGGTTTTGCCGGTGCTGCCGCTGTCCGCACGGTGAATTCGAGGACCCCCACCACGAGCGTATCGCCGTCCTTGAGCGTAACCTCGCCACGAACCCGATGCCCGTTGACATAGGTACCGTTTTTCGAACCGAAGTCGCGGACTGCCGCGTAATCGCCCTCCACAATGATCACGCAGTGATGGCGGCTAACCAACTCGCTGGCTGGACGGAGCTGACAGTCCTCCGCCCGCCCGATAAAAAACTTTGGCCCCACAACGGGAATGACCTTTCCTGCGTATTTCCCGTTCGCGACGACAAGTTTCACATCCATCGCTCAATACCTTTGTGCAATTACGCCATGGGTTTGCGGATGCCTCCGCCTGGAACCGTCGGAAGACCTCGCCTTCCCCCCCGTGGAGTTTAGGCCCAAGGTCTCCCTCACATCTAATGATGCCGGTTTCCTGCCCCAAGACGACTAGGAATAAAACTTGCCTTTCGCCGTTCCGAGATCAGTCAACTCAATCTAGCGATGATGACACAGAAATGAGGTCGCGCCGCTGGCCGTTGTCCCCAGCGCCTGCAACCATTAGCGCCATCACGCCTATCCCTGATGCATGGTAGCAAAGAGGGATGCGAGAGTCAAAGCCCCACTCCACTATGAAAGCCGTTTTCTCTTTTCGCAACCATTCCCGGAACACTGGTGGCGCCACGCCGTCTTCCCCACAACATATTGTGGTTCCCTGGAGCTGTCGAGGGCTACGAGCAGAGCGACTTGCTGCACAGCTCATGCAGATACCCTGTTTTTCGCATTGTGCCACACGCAAACGGTTACGTCTTTTGGTTAAGCCCTGCGTTCACCGTCCCGAGCCCTCCCTCCACGAGGGGTGCGATTGCGAGATGGTCTTCAAGATGTCCGCCAATTCCGTTAAACGAAATCCACCAAAAGGAGAAGGAATGTGCCGTCGCAAACGATTTTTGTGACCGTTCACGGGGTCCTTACCTATTGTCGTGGCCACCGGGACCCCACAGCG
>DYLS01000195.1 GCA_020721965.1 Blastopirellula marina
TCCACCTCGGGCTTACGCCCGAGGCTCGTGGGCTGGCACGCTTGGAGGACGGCGCGGAATACCACGGCACAACGTCCGCCGGATGCAGGATGTGCCCGGCGCAGGCTGCGAGGCGTTATGCTCCGTCACCACACGATGTTGAGCCGAGCAAACGGACCTGGGCTGTGGTAGTAACGGGGCACGGGAGTCAGGCGGCCGGGCGTTTTGCCGTGCGGTAGAGGTAAGGGTTCATGCTGGGATCGTTGTACATTTTGAACTGCCGGTAAAGTTGTGTGCGGCGGCGTCCCGCCAACAGGTCCCGCAACAACTGCTCGAAGGCCGCGGACAGGTCCGCGTGCTGGCGGAGGAGGATGGCGAGTTTGGCCTTGGCCGCGGCTCGGTGCTGCTCGTCGGCATCGTTGCGGGCGGCTTGCTCTTCCATGTGGTAAATGCGGAGGGCCAGGATGGAGAGCCGATCGATCACGCTTCCCGGGGTTTCGGTGTTGAGGGGCGCCTTGGCACGAGGGCGCACGCCCCAGCCTTCCATGATTTGCAGGAGGGCGGCGTCCACTCGCTCGATCCAGTCGTTCCGCTCCTGGTTCAGCTTGTCGATGCGTCGTTTGACGGCGGCGATCTGCGAGTCGTCGGCGGTGGGGTCCCGGGCCTTGTCTTCCTCGTGCCAAAGTTCGAAGTTCCGCCGATGCTGCTCGCAGACCAGGGCCAGGAACCCACGATACGGATTCTCGTACGGCATCTGATGCCACAACTCCACCGTGGCGAGCTGCAACTCCACGATCGCGGCGACCTGAATCATCTCCGTGGTTTCCGACTGTTCCGAGCGCTTTCCTCGATTTCGCCCCTTCCCCTGGGCCTGTTGATGAACCTTGACGTTGGCAGTGCCGCGTTTGCGGGAAATGTCGGTTCCGGCCATATCGAACCCCCTTGAAGTGACGAGTCACCTGAGCCGGCGGGCACGCCCCCGCCTATCCGGGTGTCATCGTAACGATGTGACCAGCACCTTGACAATGCCAATTTGGCGGATTTCCACGGAATGGCCGGTCCCCCGGCGATTGAGGTACCAACCTTGTGCGGTGTTGTGGGAGCGAGTCGGAAGCCGGGGGATAAAGGGCGTTCGTACTACAGCGCACAGTCCGCCTGCTTGCATGACGTGCCCAGCCTATGTTGCCAGGAGTCATGTCCCATCATCAAAAGATGCTGGGCGGAGCAAACAACCCTGCACGGTAGTATTAGGGGCGGCTTTCTGGGAGATATTGCAATCCGGCTTGATCGTCCGGGACCGCGGTCCGGCAACTTCCGCTGCACCCGGCCGATCCGCACCGCCCGCCGGCCACCAGGAGACAGCCCTCCCGGCAACCCTTCGATTCCCAGGGCGCAATCGAACGGGTAGCGGCCCAGCAACCGAAAGTCGGCATCGGTTACAAGTAGGACCGGCGGCACGCCGTAGCAGCCGAACCACCAGCGATGGTGGGCGAAGGTCGCGGTCTGGATGCCAAGGTGGGTATGGCCGCTCTTGATGACGCGCCGTGCGATGAAGCGAAAGTCCGCGTCGTATTCATAGACGTAATTCTCCGGCATGTCGGATGGCAAGCCGCCCACGACAAAGAAATGGCCCTGGGCAACCCCGATCCCACCGGCGCCGTAGATTACCTCGGGTACCCTGTGCCGAGCGAGTTCGCGGAGCGATGCCGCGTCATACACGTAAACCCTGGAATCGGCGTTCCCCCTGGGATTGTTGAATTCGCCCAGGTTTACGGCCACATACAGTTTGCCCTCGTGGTAGCAGAGGTCTCCGTGATGATTCGCCGTGGCGACCTTGGCCAGAAGCTTGCCGCTGCGATCCGTTTTTACCAGGGTGGTCGTAAAACTCCAATAGATCGCCTGACCGTCCGTTGCGATGCCCTGCAAGTGATGCGGATATACCCCCTCGCAAACCACCGGTTCAAGTTCCAAGACATCTTGAGCGGCCGCAATTTGCGACAGCAACCAGATTGATAACCACAGCAACTCGAACATCGTTCGCCTCCCTATCACGGTTAGTCGGAAAGGTGTTTCCTGGGGCTGTCGAGCCGATCGACGCAGTCAGGTCGAATCCGGACGATTCTCTCCAGATCGCTTAGCGTGCAGGGCTTGGAGAGGATGGCAGCGGCTCCCGCGCGCAGATAACGGTTCACTTGGTGTAGGCGTGGGAATCCCATCAAGAGGACGATGGGGGCGTCGTGCCATGCCTTTCTTAAGCGGGTCCGCAGGGAGCGGAGTTGCCGCGGCGGCAGATCGCCGTCGTGCTCCAAGTCCACGACGATCGCGGCAGATTCTGACAAGTTAGCGAGTTCGGCGGGGGAACGATACCATTGGCAGGCCATGTTCCACGAATGGGCGGCCGCTTGCAACCATTCGAACACGGCGTAGTCCCGCGCGACGACCGCCAGGCCCGGCTTTTCGGCTGCGGAAGCGGGGGACGCCTCCGCGGCCACGGGTGGTTTTTCCGTTGGGCGTGCCTGGCGGCGGGGGAGGGCAGCTTCGTTCGGGACTCCGGAGGCCTCCGCCAGGGCGAGGTCTTCGTCGGTGGCGGTGGGCGGCAAATCCCACGCCGGATTGTGACCTTGGCGCCAGAGCCGCAACGGTTCTCCGCACGAAGCAAGCCACTGGTGCCAATAATATCGGATCACGCCCGGCAAGGGCTGGCCGGATCGCACCTCCCCTTCGCACCAACTCCCTAGGATGACAAGCAATCGAGCCAGCGGCAGCCGCGCACGCAAGCCTTCCAGGTCTTCGATACGATGTTCTCCAGGATACCGCTGCAAAAGCAGCACCAGGTCGTAACGGTCGTGCTCGCCCGGCAAGGAGAGGTGAGGGCATCGCCGGACCGTAGCCTCGTCCAGACCATCGACGACCCGAAGGCACGGCCGGAACTCCGGCCAAGACGTGGCACCGACCACAAGAACGCGAATCCGCGCCATCAAGGCTTGCAGCTCCTTTTTCGGGGACGGGCAATTGGACGGGCGATTTCCAGCTTGCTGGCTGGGACGGCCGGGCCCTGACCGGTTTTTAACGGCCAGCCTCCTTTTCCGGCCAGTGCATAGCCCGCCTCTCCTAATTTGGCGAATCGCGCGAAACGAAACAAGACGATTCTTTCCGAGCCACCGGTTCAGTCAGCGGAGGCGGGCGATACGGATGCCCTGCCGTTTTCGGCTTTTTCGCTATAACCCGAGCGGAGCTATTGGGATTGCGTTCAGGGGGGGAATTTTGCCGAAGCGATAATGGACGGTAGCAATCTGCGGCGTGAGGGTGGGGTGTTTCCGGCGGAGGGAACACCTTGCGGCCCTAGAAAAAGGCTCGGCAAAAGGAATGGCTCAACGGCGTCATGCGTGCGCGATGGGTGCGAGTGCCTTGGGAGAGGCAAGCGGTGGCGATTCCAACGCACAGGCAGGCAAGTTTACCAGCTCGTAGCGCAAAACTGCCAATCATAGCCACTCTGTCCGCCGAGGCCGACCGCATGAGCCGAGACGTTCATTTTTCATTATGGTGAAGGAGCATCCGATGCTTGTCCTGTCTCGCCAGCGAGATGAGAGCATCATCATCGGGGACAACATCGTCATCACGGTGGTGGACATTCGGGGCGACAAGGTCCGCCTCGGTGTTCAAGCTCCCAGTGAAATTCCGGTGCATCGCAAAGAGGTTTACGAGGCCATTCTCCGCGAAAAGGAGCGGGAGGCCGCGAAAGGTCCCGCCGCCGACACCGGTACTGCTGACCCGAAGAAGTGATGCAACTGATACATTCGATCGGCAGACTTCCGCTTGTATCGAACATGCGGCCGCCACGAGAAAAAATCCTCCTTCGTGGCGGCCGCTTTCGTTTTTGTGACCTACATTTTCGTGACGAAACGCAAAATGAGAGGCATCGGCGGGGAGAAACAAACATTTTCCATTTTGCTTAAACTCTCCATTTTGCTTAGTCGATGTCTTTCGATGGCGGTTGCCTAGGGCACGGAGTTCCGCCCGCTTGGATGCGGCAACTCGCTTGAGCGTAAGCGCGTGCAGAGTAACGTTTCCAACCCATGCGTCCTGTTGAGAGACGCAAAATGCGTCTTGTGAGTCGCGAAAAGGGGACACGAAAAGAAGGTAACTCAGAACTCACGGTCGGTCGCCTTTCCTTTCCCGCACCTGGGGAGGGGACCGACGCCCCGGGCCCAACCGAGGCGTTCCGTGCCGGCAAATTCCCGCTTGTTTTTAGGAAGAAGGTGAAAAGACCATGACCCGCATCAACACCAACGTCAGTTCGTTGACCGCTCAGAAGACTTTGGCCCGATCACAATCTCAATTGCAGGAGGCCTTGACCCGGTTGAGCACGGGCCTTCGGATCAACGTGGGCAAGGACGACCCCGCCGGTTTGATTGCCAGTGAAGCCCTGCGTGCCAACATCACGTCCACGCAGAAGGCGATCACCAACAGCGAACGTGCCAATCAGATGATCGCCACGGCGGACAGCGCCCTGGGGCAGGTCAGCTCGCTGCTGAACGATATCCGCGGGCTGGTCTCCGAGGCCGCCAACACCGGGGCTTTGTCGGCCGAGCAGATTCAGGCCAACCAGTTGCAGATCGACTCCTCGCTCGAGGCCATCGACCGCATCGCGAACGTGACTCAATTCCAAGGCCAACGGCTCCTGGATGGCAGCCTGGACTTCATTACCTCGGGCGTGGACAGCAGCAAACTCACCAGCCTTCAGATCGATCAAGCCAATTTCGGCACGCTGAGCCAGATTGACGTCAATCTCGATGTCGTCTCGCAGGCCACCAAAGGCAGTTTGCAATACGAATATGGGGCGATCGCGGACGACGTGGTCCTGGAAATCGCTGGCAAGAATGGCGCGGAGGCCTTCAGTTTTGGCGCCGGTAGCAACATCGAGGACATGGCCCAGGCCATCAACCTTGTATCCGACGCCCTGGGAATCCGGGCCGTTGTTCAGACGGAAGCCACGGCCGGTACGATTACGACCTCCAGCTTCGGCCTGAATAACGACGTGGTGATCACGGCCGACCAGGCAGGCCAGGAAGCCGGCGACATCCGTGTCAAATACACCAAAGGCTCTTTGGCCACGACGAGTGTTTCCTACACTGCTGCCAGCGGCGGCACGCCGGCCTTAATCGATGTTCAGCTCGGCACGCAGCAGTGGGTGGCGGCCTCGGGCGAGGTCAACCCCTCCG
>DYLS01000057.1 GCA_020721965.1 Blastopirellula marina
GAAAGATTTCTCGCTTCGCTCGAAATGACAAGAGGAGGATCCGTTTTGCAGTCAGGAGAACCCCTGTGAACGACTACCCATCCCGATTGTCGAATTTCGAACACCGCCTGGGCCGCTATGGCGGCTGGCAGCGTTTCTTCTTTGGTGAGATCTCTCGGGCGATGAAAAAGGCCCTGTCCGAGATCGTCAAAGCACACGCTCGCGAATCAGCCTCAGGACCATCAAAAGCAGTGTGAACAGTACGGCGCAGACGGCGAAGACGAGAAGAAGCAACGGTCCTAGGGCAAAAATGGGCATGGTCCATGCCCACAATGGGGCCCAAGATACGATGGTGGCCATGGCGGCAAGGCAAAGAAAGGGACCGAAAGGAATTTCGGTGCGTCCGTGGAGGATCCAAATGAGGAGACCCACGCCGAGGGCTGCAAAGGGGGACAGCAAGAAAAGAATGATTCCCGGCTGCCAGCCGAGAAACGCACCGAGCATGGCCATCAGGGTGACGTCGCCAAAGCCCATGGCCTCGCGATCCAGGATCATGGAGCCAACAATGCGAATGAGCCAGACCAAGGCCGCGCTGCCGGCCATGCCCAAAAGCGCCGAAAGGAGCGACTGCCAGGCCTCGCCTCCCAGAATCCACACAAACAGGATGAGAGCCGTCCCGACGATGCCCAACACCAAGAGACCGCCCGTCACACGCGAGCGGAACAGGTGGGCCCAGAAATAGACGAACGCTTTGCCCCAGCCCTTTCGGCCAAACCAGCGTCGTGGCAACAAGGCGAAAATCCACAGCCACCAACAAAACAGCCCGACCAAGGCGCCGCCTCCGTGGGGTTGACCGCCGAGCGATTTCGGCCAGGGGAAGGGGGAACTTAAGGTCAGGAATCCGCCCGTTGATCTCACGTTTTGGCGGCGCGCCGCCGCATGATCCGCCACGTCAGAGGACATGGCCTGGGGCGGGGACAGTGCCCGCGACTGGGACGCCTCGAAAGAGATCGAGTACGGCAGCCAGGCTTCCCTCGTCGGCAAATGGGCTGTCGGCAGGATCGCCGCGAGGAATAGCCCCAGCAGTGTTCCGGGAATCGTGACCGGGTCCGGGATGATTCGCTCATCCACGTCGATCAAAGAGGCGACCAGCATGAAGGCCGTCAGAATGGCATGCTTGAGAAAGACGGAGTGCAGCACGGCGGCACTGGAAGCACCCGGCCCGGCGCTTCCCAGGGCCTGCGTTTCGACCTCCCACCAATACAGGAGTGGCAGCCCCACAGCGCTGGCGATCTCTACGAGCATGGGACGTAGCCAAAAGCGGCGTCCCAGGGTGGTTTGCTCCCGGCGCAAAAACCACCAGCCCAAAATGGGTACGAAATCTTGCACGCGCCGTGCCGATTGGCCGGGCCAGGACGCACACCAGGGGCTGAGGCGTCGGGGGTGCCACGCCAACGCGTAAACTGCCCAGTTGACGGCGGCTCCCACCACCGCTCCAACCAGGAAAACCAACCCCGCACGCAGCGGAAACGGCAGATCCATGAGCCGATCCACGAGGTCTCAATTCCTTTCTTCACCCGCTAGGAACCATTGGAGAATCTCCTCCGCCAACTGCTGCGGTGTGCGATTCTCCGTATCCACGACCCGATCGGCGGTCTGCCGATAGATCGGCTCCCGTTGCGCGAGCAGACGGACGATCTCTGCCAGTCCTCCCGCGGATGTCAGGGCGGGGCGTCGCATAGCTGTCGTGGCGTCTCCCGCCATACGGGCATGGATGGTCTGTGGCGTGGCGGTTAACCAAATCACCTTCCCCGCCGCTTTCATGGCCTGCCGGTTGTCCTCTCGCAAGGGAGCACCGCCACCGGTGGCGATGACGACTGCCTCGCGGCCGCACCACGCACACACCAGTTGCGCCTCAAGCTCGCGGAAGGCAGGTTCCCCGTCCTCCGCGAAGATCCGTGCAATCGGCTTGCCTGCCGCCTTTTCGATTTCCTCATCCAAATCGATCCAGGACCATTTTAACCGTTGGGCCAAAAGCCGTGCCAGCGTGGTTTTGCCGGTTGCTCGGTAACCGATGAGGATCAAGTTCATGGACACTCCCCTAGGTCGATGTCCCCGGCAAGACGTAATTTCTGGACGGATTCCAACGGCAGGGCGGTTCTCGATGCGTCGTCAATGATGCACGTAATGGCTGGAGTGCAAGCACGCAGCATGGGAAGATCGCAAGTCAGTGCCCCACTCTCACCATTTCGCCGCCGATGTCGCCCGCTTCAGCGTCTCCCGCATCAATTCCGCGGGTCCGTCCCTGCCGGTAAACAGCTTGAATTGCATGCAGGCCTGCCGCACGAACATTTCCACGCCGGTTACCACTTTGCAGTTTCGTGCTCGGGCATCTTTGATCAGCAACGTGTTCTCGGGGTTGTAGACGGCGTCGAAAAGCAGCATCGCACTGCGGAGATGCTGGGCCTCGAAGGGAGTTTCGTCGACGTTGGGGTGCATTCCCACCGGCGTGCAATTGGCGAGGATGTCCGGCTGGACGGCGTGCCGCTCCTCCCAAGGCGTGTGAGTGCAGTTGAGCTTCTCTGCCAGGAGTCGAGCCTTTTCTTCGTCACCGTCGGTAAGGACCACCTCGCCCCCCGCCCGGAGAACCCCGTAGGCCACTGCCTTTCCCGCGCCACCGGCGCCCAAGACCAAGGCCCTTTTCCCTTTCAGCGGGCTGGCCCCGCCGACGGCCCCGCCCAGGGCCGCCTCGATGGCCTCCATGGCAGCCCGGCAATCGGTGTTGTAACCCAGCCGTTCGTTCTCTGTAAAGACGATGGTATTGGCGGCTCCCACCCCCCGCACGATGGAGTCGGCCTTGCTCAATCTTCCCAGCACGGCTTCCTTGTGAGGAATCGTGACGCTCAAACCCTTGATGTCCCAGATGGGAGCTTCGTCAAGAAAGGCGTGCAGCTCTTCACGGGGTACACGGATGGGAATGTACACCTTATTGAGCTTGAAGTGGCGGAAGGCGGAATTATGAATCAGCGGGCTAAGGCTGTGCCCGACCGGATCGGCAATCACGCCATAGACCTCGGTATCTCGTCGAATGTCGTCGTAGGCATACACCGTTTTCATTTGCTCAAAGCTCAGTTGGCCAGGCGCCAAGGCACGATCCACATGAAAAGTGGCGTACGTGAAGGGTGCTCCAAACTTGCCAGCCAAAAGGCGGCTCGGGATGCCCATATCCCCCATGCAAAACGCCACGGTAGGGACATTCACCTGGGAAAGCAGGCGAAACATTCGGGTATTGTCTTGCGGACGATTGGCCATCGTGCAAATCTTGACGATGTCGGCGTCCAGCTTGGCTAGTCGGGCGTGCAGGGCCTCCAGGTTATCGGGCGTCTGACGAAAATCGTGATAGCTGATGATTCTCTTGGTACTGCCGTACCGGGGGATCGAGGCCGCGATGTCCTCTTCCAAATCGACGTAATCGGCTCCCTCCGCAATCGTCGTGCGGAGCAGCAATTGACGCTCGGCCTCGGTTCCCGGGAACTTGCCTCCGTCGCGCTCGCGGCGGCAAGTCATAACGACCGGACACGGGCGATCCTGTAGCAATCGTTTTACGTTCACCGAGCCGCGAATATAATCCAGGCGTATTTCGACCAGTTGGGCGCCTTGTTCCGCCAGGTGGCGATGTTCGGCGATGACATGACGATGGCGACCTCGGGCGATGCTGACGCAAATCATAGGGATGCCGTCCTTTGGGATGACCTGAGATTCGTAACCGTTCACGGGTGGCATAATGCGGACAACGCCACGTTTTCACGAGCCGGGTGGCACGAACGATCTGCTCATAGCGAACGATTGTTCAAGGGAACCACAGGATGTTGCGGCCAACACGGCGTGGTTTCCCGAATGTTCCGTAAACGGTCACCCTGAGATACTGAGATACATAGCCTGGGAACAATGAAGCCGGGTTGCAAAGGCGGCGTGGATCGCCACGTTTGCCAAGGCTTCTTCTGTTCCACCTCCTTTCAACCTTTACACTCTTTGCTGTACATTCTTTCCTTTACACTCGCTTGAAGTGCTTGTCGAGTTCTTCGCGGCTGAACACCAATGCGGTGGGACGCCCATGCGGGCAATGGTGGGCGTCGAGGACACCGCGGCTTTGTGCCAGCAATGCCGCGATCTCCTCTTCGCTTAAACGGTCTCCGGCCTTGATCGCGGCCCGGCACGCCATACTGTGTAAGATATGGTCCATCAATTCTGTACGTCCCGGCGGCCGGTCCTTGGAGAGCAGGGGTTCCAGAGCGGTGCGGAGCAGTTCGCTGGGTGGGATTCGGCCCAGAATGGCGGGGCGACTGAGAATCAGGACCGTGCTCCCGCCAAACGGCTCCACGCGAATACCCAGATCGGCCAAGACCTCCGCGGCCTCCAGGGCTGCGGTGGCCTCAGGCGGGCTGAGGTCCACCGGCTCAGGGACCAATAGTTGCTGCGACTCCAAGGGACCTTGCTCCACCCGCCGACGGAGCTGCTCGTACAATATCCGCTCATGAAGGGCGTGTTGGTCGATGACGACCACGCCTTCATCGCTTTCCGCGATCAAATAGCGGTTGTGCACCTGAATCGCCTTGGGCAGCGGCGGGGGTTCTTCACAAGCTTCCCCCAAAAAGCCTGGGCCGCCCTCGCCGATCTCCGGAGCGGTCGTTCGTGCCGCCTGCGAGGAGCCTTCGCCCGTGAAGCCGTCTTCGCTCGATGATACGCCGAGATGAGCGGGTGCCGAGGTACGATCCCGATCAGCCGCCTCGCCGCTCCACGTAGAAGTAACGTCCGCGCCGGTCGGAATGTCTCCGGTTGGTGATCCCAAGGTCGCCGTTCCCAGTGACGTCAGCCACGGTGCAGAGCCTTTGGCCCAATCCACGACGCGCCGCCGCATCTCGAGAATCTTCTCCCGATCATGCGCCTCGTGCGGGTCGTCGACTTCCGCTACCGGGACCCGCGTATTCAAATCGCTGGTCAGGAACCGTGTCCGCAGCGCGCCGAGCAACTGACCGTACAGCCGTCCCCCATCCAAGAATCGTACCTCTTGCTTGGTAGGGTGCACATTGACGTCGACGAGGTCGGTGGGCATCTCTAGGTAAAGAAAGGCTACGGGTTGACGCCCGACAGTCAGCAGCCCGCGGTAGGCCTCGGTCAGGGCGTGCTGCAAACTGCGATCGCGGATCGGACGACCGTTGATGAAAAGAAACTGTTGCCGGGCATTGGAACGGGAGAGCTGTGGGTGCCCGACCAAACCGCGTATGCGGATGGGGCCATCCTCGCTTGCCACGTCGATCAGATAGTCAGCGACCTCACGACCGTACAAGGAGGCGATGCGGTCGATCTCGCGATCCACGGGAGGCAACGCCCAAACGACCTTATCGCCGTGCCGCAGCGTGAAGTGGATGCGCGTGTGCGCCAAGGCGATCTTGGCGACGGTCTCCGCTGTGTGCGCCGCCTCAGTGGCCGTGGAGCGGAGGAATCGGCGGCGTACCGGTGTATTGAAAAAAAGCTCGCGGACTTCGACGGTTGTACCGACAGGCGAACTGCACGGCACGATGGGGCCTAAGATTCCGCCGCGGACCGAAAGCTCGTGCCCAACATCTTGGTCGGCCGTGCGGCTGCGAATCGTAAGTTGACTCACTTCGGCGATGGACGCCAAGGCCTCGCCCCGAAATCCCAACGTTTGTACGTGGAACAGGTCGTCGGCGTCTGCGATCTTGCTCGTGGCATGGCTGGTGACCGCCGCCTGGAGATCGTCTTCCGCTATTCCGCAACCGTTGTCGCACACACGAATCAGGTCGATACCGCCCTTTTCAATCAACACGTCGATACGGGAGGCCCCGGCGTCGATGGCATTCTCGATCAATTCCTTGACGGCACTGGCGGGACGCTCGATCACCTCGCCGGCGGCGATCTTGTTGATAACGCTCTGGGGTAGTCGGTGAATGCGACCCATACGTGATGAGGAATCCGATTCCTATCTCAAGTCATTCCGCCCGTGGCTCCAACTCCCCTCATTCTAAACGAGTCTTGCCAGCGCGTCAGATAGCCCCGCCGGTAAGCAATAATTGGACTTTTGCAATTTGGGGTCACAAGGCCCCGCTGCCCTGGGAGATGGTACGGCGAAGGCTATTTCCTATGAAAATAGCCTTCCTTGTTCCCCCTAAATTTCCCAGCATTCCAGTTTGTAGCCCTCTCTCAGATGGGAATCGAGCACTTTGCAAAAATCCAGTAATAACCCGAACCTGCTGCACAGCGTGAGGGGAGCCACCTCGCTTGTCGGCATAACCGACCTGAAAAGCACAGATCGTGCCTCTCGCGAGGCAAACCTGTGGAAATTCCCGTTTCGTAATCGTTCACGAACGATTGGGGGCGTCAAGCTGCATCGACCAAAGTATTCGGTAGAATCCCATTGACACTGAGTAATCGGCTTTGAGCAGAGCGTTTTAGCCATACTCCTCGTGAAAAACCGTGTTTGCCGCACTGTTCCGCTCGTGAACGCTTCCCCCGCCTCTATAATTCATATTCCTTGATTTTTCGGTAGAGAGTTCGCTCCCCGATGCCTAGTAGACGCGCGGCTTCTTCGCGGTTACCGCCGGTTGCCCGAAGCGTCTCGGCGATGAACAGCCGCTCCAGTTCCTCCAGGGGCTTGCCCACCAGATTCGCCAGGGAGACGCGGTCGTGGGTGTCGACAGGAGTCGAGCGATCGACCAATTCTTCGGGCAAGTCGTCGAGGTCCAAGACTCCATCGAAATCGACGACCGCCATGCTTTCGATGACGTTGCGGAGCTGCCGCACGTTTCCTGGCCAGCGGTAGGATTGCAAGACCCGCCGCGCGGCGGGCGAAACGCCGCGAATCTGTTTGCCGTGCTTCTTGGCAAACATGCGCACAAAATGATCGGTCAAGACGGGGATGTCGCCGGGTCGCTCGGCCAAGCTGGGAAGCCGGATGGTGATCACTTTCAGGCGGTGATACAGATCAGCGCGGAATCGCCCCGCCTGGACGGCCTCCTCGATGTTCTGATTTGTCGCCGACAGCACGCGAACGTTCACTTTGATGGGTTCGTTGGATCCGACGCGGGTAATTTCCCCGTTTTCCAAGACGCGCAGCAGCTTGATCTGCGTCGCAATCGGCATATCCCCCACTTCGTCCAGAAAGAGGGTACCGCCGTGGGCATACTCGAACTTGCCGACGCGGTCGCTGCAAGCGTCGGTGAACGCCCCTTTCACATGCCCGAACAGCTCGCTCTCCAGAATATTCTCGCTCAAGGCCGCGCAATTCAGGGCCACGAAAGGCTTGTTCTTTCGCGGGCTATTCTGATGAATGGCCTGGGCTACGAGTTCTTTTCCGGTGCCTGTTTCCCCCAGAATCAAGACAGTGGCGTTGGTCGGCGCGATCCGCTTGAGTTTTTCGAGCACGTCGCGCATTTGTGGGCTGTCGCCGATCACGCCTTCGAACCCGAATTTCTCATCCAGCCGGCGATGCAGTTCCAGATTGGTTCGACGCAGGACCACGTTTTCGGCGGCCTTTTCGGTGACCGCGCGAAGTTGCGACAGATCCAATGGCTTGAGTAGATAGTTGAACGCCCCCCGGGACATCGCGGTTACGGCAGACTGGATCGTACCGTGGCCCGTGATCAGTATCACCTCGGCCTCGGGCTGTTCTTCCTTGGCGATGCTCAAAATGCCCAGGCCGTCAATGTCGTTCATTACCAAATCCGTAATGATGACGTCGAATTCACCATCGCGGATAAGGCGTGCGCCGTCGGGACCGGAGGCAGCGGTCGTGCAAACGAACCCCGCCCGTTGCAAGACTTCGGCCACGGTCTCGGCATGGGCGCGATCGTTGTCGATGATGAGAACCCGCGGCGGCGATGGCCGATCGTTGCCGCGTCCTTTTTCGGCTGCGACCATGTCGTCCCTCCCTTATCCGGCTGCCGCGTCAGCCTGTTGTTGCCCGGGCTGCGCCGCTAACTTGGGCAGAATGGGCAGAGTGATGCTGACTTGCGTGCCCTTGCCTGGCTCGCTCTGGATTCGCAGACTTCCGCCGTGCGCCTCGATGATTTTCCGGGCCGTGGGCAATCCTAAGCCGGTGCCACCCTGTTTCGTCGTGAAAAAGGCCTCTAGGGCACGATCCAAGGTCTCAGGCGACATGCCAGACCCGGAATCGATCAAGTCTACCGTAACGCCCTCCGGACTGGGAAAGGTCCGTATGACGAGCTGCCCGCCATCGGGCATGGCCTGTTGCGCGTTAATCAGCAAGTTGAGCAGGGCGGATTGGAATGCGCCGGCATCGAGCAGGACGCTGGGAAGATCGCCCATCAGGTATTCGATCATCTCCACTCCCGACTCTTTGGCCTTCGGCGCGAAAAAATGGAGTGCCCGGCGCACCTCCTCATTGAGGCTGGCGGGCCGTAGATTGAGGCGGTCGGCGCGGGCAAAGCGCAGGAAGTCGTCCAGGATCATCTGAAGGCGGTCGCATTCTTGCTGAACCATCTTCACTTTGTTCAGCGTGCGGCGTTCCTTCGGAGTATGGGGATCCGCGAAATCCTCGGCCAGCAACTCCATGTTCAAGCGAATGGTGGATAGGGGATTCTTGATCTCATGCGCCAGCGCGCCCGCCAACCGCGCGATCTCATGGTAGCGGTCGATAAGCTCCCGCTGCGATGGCCGATCCGACATGTCGCGACGCCCTTTCTCCCCATTTTCCGCCAATCCGCTCATCGGGCCAAGGACGTGAAACCGCGGTGCGCCAGCAAGGCACTACATCCTACAGCGCAAGCTCCGCCTGATGGCATCACGTTTCCGGCACAACTTGGGATGCGATATGTCTCATCACCACAAGATCTCGAACGAAGCGATCAACTCTGCGCTGTAGTATTAACTGGACTTTTGCAACTTGAGGCCACGAGCTTCTCTCTCCACCGGAAGATCGTAAAGTGAAGGCAGTTCCCCCGGAAAACAGCTTTCGTTATTTCTCTGTATTGCCCAGCACCTCCATTTTCCGTCGTCTTTCGGAGGGGAGCGAGCTGTTTACAAAAGTCCAGTCTTTTAGTTTAACGCATTTTCGTTGCGGTACCAGAAATCGCGTAGGCCACAGGCATCGCTCCAGCAGGCGCGCCCCGGTCGGGCAGGCTAGGCTCAGGTCGAACCGGTCCTGAGCCCAGCGGAACAGATACCCGCGTGGAAGCGATCCCGGGGACGCGGCGCGGACTCCGCCGCCTTCCGGTTGCTTGGTTCCACGGCATCCGAATCGGATTCGCCTCGTTGCAGCTCGGTGCGGCAATAAGCCCTCCAAGCTCAGCGCCGACGGTGCCCCGGTCCCTGACGGCGGTGCTGATGCGTGGGCGGGGACTGCTGTTGGGCCACGCCCTCCTCCTGTTCTCCACCGTTTTGCTTCTGCATCAATTCTCGGAGCGCGATCTTGCGGCTCAGCTTTACGCGATCCTGGTCGTCGATGGCGATGACCTTGACGGGCATGGCGTCCCCGACCTTGCAAATGTCGGAAACGCTCGACACGTATTCATCGGCCAGTTCGCTGATGTGGCACAAGCCGTCTCGCCCGGGGAAGATTTCCACAAAGGCCCCGAAGTCCTTGATGCTGGTCACGCGACCATCGTAGATCTTCCCGATTTCGATGGAAGCCGTCAGAGCCTCGACCTGCCGCAAAGCGGCCTGGGCATCTTCCAGCGTCGTCGCCGAAATGGTGACCGTGCCGTCATCCTCGACCTCGATGACCGATCGGGTCTTCTCTTGCAGCGAGCGAATGGTCTTGCCACCGGGGCCGATCAACGCACCAATCTTCTCGGTGTCGATCTTGGTCCGGAGCAGTCGCGGTGCCCATGGCGAGATATCCGGGCGCGGACGCGGAATGACGGACAGCATCTTCTTGAGGATTTCGACGCGTGCCTCGCGTGCCTGCTTCAGGGTCGTACGGATGATGGCTTCGCTGATGCTCTTCGCCTTCAGGTCGAGTTGGATACCCGTAACCCCATTCGGAGTACCGGCGACCTTGAAATCCATGTCGCCAAAGTGATCTTCATCCCCAATGATGTCCGTCAACAGAGACCACTGTTCCTCGGATTCCTTCACCAATCCGATGGAGATGCCCGCGACCGGGTTAACAATGGGCACCCCGGCGGCCATCATCCCCAGCGTTGCACCGCACACCGTGGCCATGCTGCTGGAACCGTTGGACTCCAGAATGTCCGAAATGATGCGGATGGTGTAGGGAAATTCCTCCGGGCTGGGCAGCACGGGTTCCACACTTCGCTCGGCCAGCGCGCCGTGACCGATTTCGCGCCGGCCAGGGCCACGGATGGGGCGGCACTCTCCCACGCAGAACGGCGGGAAGTAATAATCCAGCATGAACTTCTTGCTATACTCGTCAATGATGCCGTCTACTCGCTGCTCATCCCGGGGGGTTCCCAGCGTGACCGTGATCATGGCCTGAGTTTCACCCCGCTGGAAGATCGCCGAACCGTGCACGCGGGGAAGCACATCCACTTTGCAGGTGATGGGCCGAATCTCGTTCATGGCCCGTCTGTCCGGGCGGGTTCCAGCCAGCAGCAAGTCCCGGACGACACGCCGCTCCAATTCGTGCCAAGCGTCCTCGAATTGCTCGATCGTGAATGCGGCCTCTTGCTCCTGCCCTTCGGGCGGCATCAACTCGGCCAGGGCTTGCTCCTTCAATGCGGCAACCGCGGCTGCACGCTCCAGTTTTCCAACGGTCGTCTTGGCCGTGCGGAACGCGTCGTAATAGCGGGAGCGGAGCGTCTCGTAGAGTGCCCCCGGCTGAACCGGTTCGAAGGCCACCTTCTCCGGCTGCACTTGCTCGACCAGCTTTTTCTGGAGGGCGATGACCTGTTTGATGAACTCGAACCCGGCCATGATCGTGTCGCTGACAACATCCTCGGGGACTTCACGGCCGAAGCCCTCAATCATCAAGACGCCGGCATCCGACCCAGAGATGATCAAGTCGAGATCCGCGTGACTGCACATTTCCTCGGTGGGGAAAGGAACGACCAGGCCGTCGATCAGAGCGACGCGGACCGACGCCAATGGCCCCTCAAAAGGAATGGGCGAGATCATCAGGGCCGTAGCAGAGCCAATCATGGCCAGAACGGCCGGATCATTTTGCCGATCCGCAGCCATGGTAATGGCTTGAATCTGCACCTCGTCCCGATAACCTTCGGGGAAGAGCGGCCGAATGGGCCGATCCACCAGACGAGAGATGAGGACTTCCCGGTTGGTAGGCCGCCCCTCACGCTTGAGAAAGCCGCCGGGAAACTTTCCCGCCGCGGCATAGCGCTCGCGATAGTCGCAACTCAAGGGAAAAAAATCGATTCCGGGTCGCGGAGGCCCACCCGTCACGGCGCACAGGACAACCGTGTCCCCGTACCCCACCAAACAACAGCCTGCTGCCTGCTTTCCCAGCTCGCCGGTCTCAATCCATAGAGACTCGCCACCAATCTTCTCTTCTACCCGCGTCTTCAACTTTTCAACCTTTGCAATCCGCGGTGCGACGGCGGAAGCAAAGACGCCTCAAGGGGACTTCTCCGTTACAGGGCTAGCAAACGCACAATACGATATCGTGCGGGAGAATCGAAACTGAGCCACGCGCGGCCCGGCAGCTCGAATCTACCTGCGGAGCTCGAGCTTTTGCACGATCTCGATGTAGCGATCGGGCGCCATGCGTTTGAGATAGTCCAGCAAGCGACGCCGCCGCCCGACCATCATCAGCATGCCACGCCGCCCGGCGAAATCCTTGCGGTGCGCTTTCAGATGCTCGGTCAGCATTCGGATTCGCGAGGTCAATACTGCGATCTGTACCTCCGGCGAACCCACATCATTCGCAGACCGTCGATACTGCTCAATCAACTCCCGCCTTCTTTCCTTGGTGATCGTCATCTGAATCCCGCAAGTGCTCTCTGCCAAAATCAGCCCTTTGCAACGGACCCCTGGGCGACTCTGCCGGGGTTGCCGTACCACACCAAGTCTGTCAAACAACACCAACAAACCTGACTAACCATCTCAATGTACTGTTTGAACCCCCGTCTGAAAAGGGCGGCGCCCAAGATCACACTCGCGCCGCGAGAAATTACCGTACAGTGGGGGGAAGATGCCCCAAATAAGGCCACAGCGCAGGGTTGCCTGCTCGACTCCAAACGGTGTGGTGTTGGGGCAAAACGCATCGCGACTCATGGCGGGAACGTCGTCCACGCGGGCGCACTCTGAACTACAGTAATGGTAACATTTGGACTCTTAGGAACCGCTCTCCCCAATAAAGAGGGGAAGGCAGTCGTGAGATTGGGCAGTTTGTGTAAACAGGGAAAGCTGTTTTCGTAACAAACTACCTTCGCCATACCACCTCAGGAGGGGTGCGCTGAGCTTGTGATCCCAAGTTGCAGAAGTCCAGTGATAACCAGCAATAATGGGTCGGCCGCGAATACCTCCCAGCCGATTCAGCCCGAGATTCTTTGGAACGCTTGGATTGTCATGCCGATGGGCATTGCTGAACACCAACCATCACGCATTGGAATCGGTAAGGGACTTGAACCTGGCGGCTTCCCGGGAATATCGCCCAAATTTGTAAAGAAATGTCTTGCGTTTTGTTTCGCTCGTGGCTAGTTGTGCCAAATGACTGTACTTGCGAGCCAGGGCGTCTTTGACTTCCGCCAGTCGTGCCAACTGTTGCTGCCGAGAATTCATAATCACCTCCACAGGATTGTCCCGCTTACCGAGCTGAAGCCTTTCGATTTTCACGTTGCTGGTCACCAAACCTTTATCGTTTCAAAATTACTCTTCGGCGTCAAGGACGACGGGCACGTCGATGCGCCCCCCCTTTCGAACGACGGTAAAAATGGCTTTATTCCCCGGCTGTTTCGTGTCGAGGATAGTCAGCAAGTCGTCAACGGTGCGAATGGGGTTCCCGTCAACGGCGACGATCAGGTCGGCGGCCGAGCGATCGATACTCGTGGACTCGAATACGAGCGGCCCCTGCCTCTTTCGCGTGCGGATGAGGCGGAAGCCCTGGAGACCGGCCCGTTCGGCTGCCCCGCCGGGGCGCAGAACGGCAATCAACAGCCCTTGCTCTGTTTGCAGCACTTGCACGATACCCGCATCGGCTCGAACCACCCGACCGTCGCGGATGAGTTGCTGAACGACGCGCCGCAAGGTATTGACGGGAATGGCGAAGCCGACACCCGCGCTCTCGCCAGTCTTGCTCGCGATGGCCGTGTTCATGCCGATCATCGTTCCGTGGCTGTCGATCAGCAGGCCGCCCGAGTTGCCCGGGTTGATTGCAGCGTCGATCTGGATCATTTGTTTGAGAGATCGGCCGCTCCTTGGGTTGGGAAGCGTGCGATTCAGGCTGGAAATGATCCCCGTCGTCAACGTGCGCTCCAGCCCGAAGGGGTTGCCGATGGCGAAAACGCGCTGACCCACTTTGAGGTTCGTGGAATCTCCGAAGGCCACGGGGATCAGTTTTTCAGCCGGGGCCGCGATTTGGAGGACAGCGATATCCGTCGGTGGATCGACGCCCACTAACTGAGCTTCGTATGCCGTACCGTCGAAGAGGGTGACCGAGATTGACCGGGCGTCCTCGATCACGTGGTGATTGGTGACGATATGGCCCTGCTTGTCGATGATCGCGCCGCTACCTTCGCCCTCGGTGATCACGTCCAAAAGGGGGAAGCCGCTCTCGCGAACGCCTTGCGTGCGGATGTTAACCACGGCCCGGTTGGCCTTTTCGTAAACGGCAATGTTGACCAGCTCATCCGGCGTGTATCGGCCCGGCGGAGGCAGGACAGCGTCCCACGGCGACGGTTCGCCGGCAAAAAGCGTGTCTTCTGCATTGCGCGTTGGGACTGTTGAGGGCTGGAGCGGGGCCTGGGCGACGGAGAAGCCCGTTTCCGCCATCCACGCCAGGCATATGCCTCCCGCCCCAAACAGCAGCATCACTACCACAACGGATCTTCTCGCGACACGCGAACTCATCATTTGCGATCTCATCGATTGTAGAGTCAGGCGGATCGTCCAGGCTCATCCTTCAAACTCTCTTGTTGTACGCCGGGGACCCGATTTTGAAAAGGTTACTCATCATGCCGATCCTCGGGAGAGAATCGTTTTCGTGCACCGGGCATTCGAGTGATCGCTTAACGGGACGGAACCCGGCGAGACAAGCGATGTGCTGGAGCCAGTTACGAAACAGCTTGGCAGGGGCTTGAATCACCGAGTAATGCGAAGCGCGCGTACGTTAGGGGAATAACTCTACGCTTGTTCATTAGCATGCACCGATGTCACCACAACCTGTTGGGGTTGCACGCCAGATGCGTCAAGATGTCGTTCGTAGCCTTGACCTTTTTTTGCGTTGCATTAGACTGCGACTTATGCTTCGTTCGGCATGCCGAACAAGACGGCCCAGGATCAACGGATTGACAACAGCTTCTGCGAGCGTCTCTTGAGGGAGTGGGGATGATTCGGTAAGCCGCTGCCAGCCGCGCAGCACAGACAGGGATGGCTTCCCCCTCTTCCCGCCCATGGTTTGTCGATCCGATCCGCGTCCCGGAATGCGACCGGTGCTGGGACGGCTTGACGGCAGGTTTTTTCAAGCGGGATTGCTTGGACAGGCGACCAAGGATGGACGAACCGAATTCTCGCAAGACGGCTCAGCACCTCATTCTCGTCCTCGCTCTTGCTTTCCTGGCGTGTCCCGCTCCGGTTTGCTCGGAGCGACCGGAGTCCGGTTCCTATTCCATGTCTCTAGTTTAGGAGCGGCCGTAGGATGCGGTCGTCCAGGAGGACAAAGTCATGGCGGTTTCATCGCACGATCAGATCTGGGATTTTCCATCGCGAGAGACTGGCAAGCAAGGCAAGCCGATGATTGGGCTGAACATGGACTATTGTTCGGCCACGCGGCAGCGTCCGGCACTCGGCTACATCACGGCTGGATACTTTGATTGCCTGATACGGGCGGGGGCTATTCCGGTTGTCATTCCTCCCCTCTTTCATCGTGCCGATGTGGAACGCGTGCTGGAGCAATTGGATGGATTCGTTTTGATCGGAGGGGCTGACCTGGACCCCCGCCGCGATCGCTGCCAACTTCATTCCACAACACACCTGATGGATTCGCGGCGTGAGGACTTCGATCGTCTCCTCAGCCGCGCTATTCGCGAGCATCGGAAACCGGTCCTGGGGATCGGGGCAGGGATGCAACTCTTGAACGTGATCATGAAGGGTACGCTCTCGCTGCACATCCCGGACGATTTTGAGAATGCCATGCCGCACTTCGACCGCGGCGATCCCGATCACCGCCACACGTTGACGGTGAAGCCCGCATCCTTGATCGATCGCGTATATGGCGAAGGGGAGATTCGTGTGGCGAGCCGGCACCACATGGCCATTCTCGAATTGGCCGAGCCTTTCGTGGCCACAGCCTGGGCCCCGGATGGGATCATCGAGGCATTCGAGAGTGTGGATCCGGACTGGTTCGCAATCGGCGTACAGTTCCATCCGGAATGCGAGGCAGCATCGGCCCTGGACTTCGGAATCTTCGAAGAATTCGTCAACGGTGTGCGCCAAGCATCGCGCACGATGGTGCGTTTGGCCGCGTGACGAGCCTGGCAGGCCAGCGGTCGAGGCACGGCCGGCACGCCTCATGGGTGCGCATCTTGGGTGCGCATTATGGGCACGCGGCAGGGCATCGATGCGGCCAGTAGCACGCCTCTTCTGAGCGTCGTGCACGTGCTCTGGAATTGAGCGTGATGCAACGCGGACGCCGGTCTCGGGTGACGCGAGGCGTGCCCCGATGGGGCCCATGCTGGTGTGCCACCGCCGGGGATCGCGAGGCCCCCGTCCGCCCTAGCCTCGAATGGCCCGATAGACGACGCACACGGGCGCGCCGACCTGGATAGAAACGTTGGTCTGGCGGAGCTCCCCAGTCTTTGGATCGATCTCAAGGACCACGACGTTGTCCGTATCCTGGTTGGCCGACAGGATGAAGCGGCCGCCGGGCGCAATGGAGAAGTTCCGCGGGGTTTTTCCGCCGCTGGGGAAGCGGCCGATCTCGGTCAATCTCCCTGTGCTGGAATCCACGGCAAAGGCTGCGATGCTGTCGTGGCCGCGATTCGATGCGTAAACGAATCGTCCCGAGGGATGGACCTCGATTTCCGCTGTTGTGTTCTTGCCTTCAAACTCAGGCGGCAACGTGGAGATCGTCTGGATCAGTCGCTCTGGGACCTCGCCCGCACAAGCAAAAACGGAGACCGTCGACGCGAGTTCGTTGACTGCGTAGAGAAACTTTCCGGAAGGGTGGTACGCACAATGGCGCGGTCCGGAGCCTGGCGGAACACCGACGGCGGGCGGATCCCAGGCGGTCAATAAGCCGTTTGCTTCATCCAGGCGATACAGCACGATTTTGTCGATACCCAAGTCCGGAACCAGCAAGATTCTACCATCGGGAGAAAAAATCGTTTGGTGGGTGTGCGGCCCCTTTTGACGGGCTTCATTCGGTCCGGAACCTTCGTGCGAGATGAGGCAACTACGCTGCCGCAAGCGACCTTCGTCATCGAGAGGTAATACGGCAACGCTGCCGCTGCCGTAATTGGCCGCCACCAAACAGCGTCCGCCAGGGGAGACCGCCAGGTGGCACGGGCCGGCGCCACCTGATGCCTCCTGGTTCAGTTCGTGAAGGTCCCCCGAGCTGTCGTCGATCGCAAAAGCCGTGACGGCCCCCCGATCCGGACCGTCCGTCTGCCATAGCTCGCTGACGCCGTAGATGCGGGGCAGCCGCGGGTGAAAGGCCAGGAACGACGGGTTGCGGACCTCCGCGACCAAGCGAGGACTGGACAGCTCGCCCGTTGCCGCATTCATTTCGCAGGCGTAAATGCCCCGACTGATCCCGCGCGTGTAGGTGCCGAAATAGACGCGGAACTGGGTCGGGCTTTTGGCGCCACCAGGCTCGGCTGCAAAAACTGCCCAAGAAGGAGCCGTGGCGGCAAACACAATTACCAACGCTCGGATCATGGGAATGGCGGGCAAATGGTCCATGAGGTTCACTCCTATCATCGGATGCAAAGTCTAACTCAGCCGGCCGCTTTGGGTGAGGCAAAACAACAAGGTCCGCGATGCTGTACGCTAAAAATGCTGTAGTCTTTCACAGGGGTTCTGGTCACAGCAAAACGGCTTGTCCCCTTGTCATTTCGAGCGAAGCGAGAAATCGTTCAAAGCAAGAAAGCTTTTTCGACAGGGGGCAAGATTTCTCCTCGCTAACGCTCGTCGAAATGACAGTGCTCGCCCTCATCGCAGTGACGTTGCAGGCGCTCGTCGAACTGACACCGTTGGGACTCGTCGAAATGACATTCCATTCCACGCTCAAGGAACCTCTGGACAACGCTCGTTGTTTCACAGATCTTTTCTCTTATAGCTCGGCCGTGAATGGTTGTAGAATGCTTTATGCTGAGAATGAATCGGCCCTTTTCGTTGCAGGGGAGTGTCATGCCAAAGTGAAATCGGGCAACGGGACGATCCGCCCGCCCTCCAGAGCCGATTGATGTGCACAGATGCCGACGCACGTCCAATTGGCGGACTGCACGGCATTGGGCCAGGGATCGCGATCTTCGATGAGCGCCGAAACGAACTCGTGTACCAAATGGGGATGCGACCCGCCGTGTCCAGCGCCTTGGATGAACGAACGATGCTGGGGATCGTGAATCGCTTGCGTGAAGGGGCGGATCGGCTCGGGCAAGAGATGCGCGTAATCCGGCACGCGAATTCGGCTGGGAATCTCCGGTTCGGGCTTTTTGGCCGTGTGCAATACGTGCGGTTCCCCTTCCACCAAGGTCCATTCGAAGCTCTTGTTGCTGCCGTAGACGTCAAAACTCTCGCGATACTGGCGGGCCGTGTCGTACAAAAAACGCCAGATGTGGGCAGCGACGTCGGAATCCTTGATCTTGATATGGCAGCTTTCGATCGCGAAGGAGTTTCCCGACTTTTCCCGTATGCCTTCGCGAACCTGGCCCGAGCCGAAACACGAAACGTATTCGGCACGACTGTTCATCAGTCCCAGACAGGGCGATACAACGTGCGTCGCATAGTGCATCGGGATCATGCGATCCCAATATTCCGGCCAGCCATCCATGTCTTGGGTGTGAGACGCTTGCAGATATTGAATCCTACCCAGCTCGCCTTTCGCGTACATCTCCTTGAGGAACAGGAACTCACGGGAATAGACGACCGTCTCGGCCATCATGTACTTCAAGCCCGTCGCCTGGACCAGCTCCACGATGCGTCGGCATTCCTCCACGGTGGTAGCCATCGGCACGGTACACATGACATGCTTTCCGGCCTTGATCGCCTCGATCGACATCCAGGCATGATCCGGAATTGGCGTATTGATATGAACGAAATCCACGTTTGGATCGGCGAGGACGTCTTCGTAGCGGTGATAGCGAACGGGTACGCCGAAGGTGTCGCCGACCTGCTGGAGCCGGCCGGTGTTTCGCTGGCAGATCGCATACATCTCGGCCTGGGGATGCCTTTGATAGATGGGGATGAATTCCGCCCCAAATCCAAGGCCCACGATCGCGACGCGGACGCTACTTCGTTCCATGACAGGTCTCCTACGAGCAGTTAGTGCGGCTTGTCGGTGGCCAGGTCGGCCCATCCGGCAAGCACGAATTGACGTTGATGGCCCCCGGTCCTTGCAGGCCGCCGCGGAGCTGGCCCAGACCTTTGCTTCATCCTTTCCTCGCTGCCGATCGGGGTGACGTTTTGCCAAGCGATCGGGTTCCGCGTGCCTGCCGGCCCCCCCCAATAACCCTCACGCTCGTACTAGATCCGCGGCATTCTTTACTTTCACCGATGATTGGCGCCTAATACATTAATGGGTGTCGGGGCCGGATGCAACCTTGCAAAGCGCGGAACGGTAGAGCTAGTACTACGGCGTAAAGTCCGCCTGATGGCACGATGTGCCCAAGATGTGTTGCGAGGTGTTATGCCCCGTCACCGCGAAATTCACCGCGAGATGTTAAGTCAAGCAAACAACCCGTCGCAGTAGTACCAGGTGGCGACGGGCCGCCGCCATCACGCCGAGCACATCTTTGGGGACAGTGGAGAGACAGTTGAGAGCCGGATTATTAGTACTACAACAGCGCAAAGTTTCCTTGATTGGATGATGTGCCTAGCATATCTTGCGAGTCGCTATGTTCCATCTCCACAAAATTTTTGAGGCAGGCAAGCGACCCTGTGCTGTGTAGTGTTAGGCTCATCGATACGTAGACTCGAGGAGGACCGAGACCCATGAACACAAGAAAGCATGGATGGCCCAAGGAATCTCGCTCAATCTCGTCGGTATGCTCGTCGATAGGGCTGGGCATCATTTTTCTGGTTTTAGCTTTGCCCAATTCTGTCGCTTGGGGGCAAAACTTCCGGCGAGGCGGTCAGGAGTTTCGATACCTTCGACCGATCGCCCTGCCACCCGACGCATCGACCCCGATCGTGGTCGTCGAGTTCTATCATCATGGTGCCATCCAAAGCGACGGCAAGAACGTGATCGTCGCGACTGGAAATGAATTGCCGCCGATGCGGGTGTTGCAATTGGGGCCGGGCGATTTCTGTCGCCTGGCGTTTCAGACGATTGCGACCCGATCGCCTTACGAGATTCTCTACGGGGGGCCGCCCTTCCCCGACGAGAGACGCCCCGCTTGGACCGCGGACGCGGGGCTGCTGCTGGAGGTTCGGGCGTATCGGGACTGCAATCTGAACAACCTCGACTCCGTGCGTCAGGCCTTCGAGACCGCCCCGCCGATCGGGGCGGATTACGTGGCAGGCGTTCAACATGCGGGCAACCCCTTCACGCTCAGCGCGGAGCCGTATTTCAGCCGGTATTCAGGCTTTCTGGCCATTTCCCGCGGCGGGACGTACGGTTTTTTCACTTCCAGCCAGGATTGCAGCTTCCTGTTGATCGATGGCAAGGTGGTGGCTCAGGCCCCTGGGCGGCATGAGCCGACCCGTTGGGCAAAGCCGGAAACTCGGCATGATATTCGCCTCGACCCCGGGCGGCACCGATTCGAGTATTACCACGCTTCGACAACTGAGGCTGGAGTGGCGGTGGCGGCCTGGGAAGTAGAACCAAAGGGACCGAAACCGGCAATGCCCTCGGCTATACCTCCGGAAGCGTTTCGCGCCGACGCCATTGTCCGACCGCAGGTGGGGCCGCCGTCCGCACCCGACCAGCGTTTTCTTCCGGATTTCAGTTTTCGGATCGTTAGCGATATCCCCCTCCCAAACAACGACGTGCCCTTGATCGCTGTGGAGTTCTCGGAGGCGGGACCGAGCGCGCTGGCAGGATCGCCGCGCGTGGTCTGGGACTTTGGCGACGGACAGACGGCGGAAGGGAGCAAGGTGGGACACGTTTTCTTGCGGCCGGGGATTTATTCTGTCAAATTATCCCTGATTCGTGCGGGACGGCCTTTTGAAATCTCGAACCGCATTCAAATTGATCGCCCCAGACTCAACCCGCAGGACAAAACCCTGATATTGGATGATGTCATCGGCATCCTGGAAGGCTATCAGCCGGCGAGTTTGGAGCCTGCCTTGCTGTTGCAACTGGTTCGGGCCTACCTCGCCAAAGCCGATCAGTATCTGCCTCCGCCACCAGCCAATACGATTTTCGTGGATCAGGAACAAGCCGCTGCGACGCCCGCGAAGGACCCGAAGGAATTGGAGAAACAGCGACTGAAGTATCAAAAAATGGCCCTGGATGCGATCAAGACGGCTTTGGCGGGGGCCCCTGCGCAAAAGGGCGAAGGCAGCGTGTGGTTGGAGCTGGCAAATGTGGGGGAATCGTTGGCACGCGAGGTGTTCGTGGATGCAGCGACTGCCGTGGAGGTGTGGCGGGGTTGCTTGGCCCGCGTTCAGGATCCCATCGCCAAGGCGGAATGCCATTTGGCCCTGGCCGATGTGAGCATCAATGATATGGCGGATCCGCCGTCCGCCCAATCGCATTTAGAGGAAGCGGATCACTTGCTGGGGGGGGCGGCCGCCAAGCCTGAGTTGTACCGGAAGCACCAGCGCGTTCTTGGCGACTACAATGCCGCTACCGGCAATGCGGAAGCCGCGGTGGCGGCCTATCGGCGTGCGGAAGAATCGGCAACCGCGCATCAGAATGAAATCGAACGCACGGCATGGCGGGGCGCACACAGCCGATCCACCGAAGAATTCCTGCAAAACCGCGAGTGGGAGCGTGCCATCCATGAGATCCGATTGTGGCAGGACGAGTTCCCCGCCGATACGATCGAGGGCTATCTTCCGCTGGTGACGGCCAAGTATTGGGCGGGACGCCAACGCCACGATTTGGTGACAGCCCTGGCGGACCGTCTGCTCGTCGTCAACCCCTATTCGCCCTATATCGAAGAACTGCTGTTGCTGTCGGCAAAAAGTGATGTAGCGCGGGGACAGCACGAACGCGCGGCCGCAACCTTGGAATCCTTGTTGAAAGACTATCCCGGCAGCCCTTTGGTGGAACAATCGCGGCAAATGTTGGAAACCTTGCGACAATCTGCCAGCCAAGGGAAATGACGTGGAACGGTAGGGCGGGGGCTGGCGGCGAATGTCTCAACACAATCCAATCCAGGGAGCGAAAGCGAAAAAATGAACCGATTCTCGCTGTTCGTTTGCCTCACGGCGTCAACGGGTATGATGTTTCTGGGTTCAGCCGATCAAGCCCGGCCATCGGCCTTGGCGGCCGATCTCACGGTGCACGTGACTGGTGAGCTGCCAATCCGCACACTTGGGGCCGTGCGCCGCTGGGATCAGGATGGCAACGCTATTCGTCAGGTGGACCCCAAGGGCAAGATCGAATCGCCCGTTCTCGACGCCGTGGGGGAAAAGAGCGGTGCCCAGGCATGGCTGCTGCGCAATCTCCAACCGGGGCGATACGATTTGATTCTTCTCGGCGAGGGGAAGGTACGTATCGATGGGTTCGAGTTCCCTCCCGTCCTGGAGTTCGACCCCTTCTTCAAGGGGGATAGCCAGGTGGATGAAGACGCCCGGGCGTGGGTCGAAGAGGACATCCGAGCCTCGCGTCATTATGAGAACAAGGTGGAGCCGCTTTACTTCGGCGGAGACGAGAAGGCGATCCGCGTTTTGGTAATGCTGATCCGGGATTTGCCCACCAGCCACGAAGGCGACTTTCCCGGAGCGGCTACGATCCGCCACGAAATCTGGCAGTACTCTTGGGCGTACGGCGGCTGGAAAAAAGAACGCCGCACCCGGGTGCTCGATCGCTGTATCCTGCATCGGAACGAACTGAGGCAATGGACCTGGCTTTGGGATTCCGCACTGGGGGGGGTCGAGGTCACCAAGGCGGACGTTGTCATCGAGTATCACACTCCTGATCTACGGGAGAGGTCCCTAAAGGGGCTTTACCCGTACTGAGGGTTTTACTCAGCCTGGGCCTAAATGGGCGTATGCGATGACGTCTTATTTTATTGTGTCAGTACTACAGCGCTATATTGAGGATTTAGCCCAACCTATTGTGCCCCAGACAAGGCGGTTGCCACTCTATGCTGGGGTTTTTCTTGAAACTAGCGCTGCCGTATTAGTCACCGGCTGCGAAGGGCGCGGAGGGTGCGAGTCGATTTTGCCGGTCATTTCAGACGGGACGAGCGCCGGACAGGGACTGACTTCGGCGTGCCGGCCGCGAGTTGCCGCATTGGGGGGGAACGTGCCGCGAAATCGTTGGGAAAAATCGTCGTCGATCCGGGGGCTGACGTTATAATCTAACAGTAGGAATGGTTCTGGCGGTGTGGGGCGCCAAAACCGGCCGGACGAGTCGTTGAGGTCCATTGCCTGTCGTGCTCCCCTTGCAAGCAAACGCATGGCTGATCCCGGGCAGACCAGTTTTGAAATGTGTGCTTTGGCCAGCAACCTGGCCACGCAAGACCACCTGGAGGAGGCGAGGTCTGCGCTGGGGACCGGCCCAGACTTCGTGGCCGGAGCCGCCGTCTATGAACAGCGATTGGCACAAAAGCTGGTGGAATTGGGGCGGCTCAATCCGTGGCAGGCGAAGCAGCTTTTGGAAGGCCGTACCAAGTTCAATCTCGGCCCCTATCGAATCCTCGACTCGATAGGCCGAGGTGGGATGGGGCAGGTCTTCAAAGGGGAGCATACCGTTTTGCACCGCGTGGTAGCGGTGAAAGTCCTGCCCCGGCACAAATCCAATCCCGAGGCCGTCCAAAACTTCCTCCGCGAAATTCGCGCCCAGGCCATGCTGGATCATCCGAACCTGGTCCGCGCCCTGGATGCCGGCATGGACGGAAACGTCGTCTATTTGATTACGGAATACGTCCCCGGCAACGATCTGCGAAAGCTCATTCGGCAGCGCGGTCCGTTGCGCATGCATGCCGCGGCCTCTATTGTTTCCCAGGTGGCGGCGGGACTGCACCATGCCCATCAAAAGGGATTGGTTCACCGCGATGTGAAGCCCGGCAACATCTTGGTTACCAACCAGGGACTGGCCAAGCTGTCGGATCTGGGTTTGGCGGGGCCAGCCGGTCGGGACGCCGTTCATGATCCCCGCTACGGCAGGATTGTGGGCACGGTCGATTATCTTTCGCCGGGCCATATCCGCGATCCCCACAATCCCGTTCCGGCCTGGGATATCTATTCGCTGGGTTGCACGTTGTACTACGCCGTGACGGGGAAGGTGCCGTTTCCGGGCGGCAGTACGGCCGACAAGGTCCGAGCCCACTGCGAATTGAAGCCGTTGGATCCCCGGCGGCTCAATCCGCAGTTGGATGCGGCGTTCGTCGACGTGATGGCCGACATGATGGCCAAGCATCCCAACGAGCGCATTGGCTCCGCGGCCGAAGTCATCACGCGGCTGGAACCCTGGGCCGACATCCCGTACCCGTTGGACGAATCGGCCTGGCTGCGGTCGTCGACGGGACGGGAGCGACGGAGGCGACTCCGGGTTGCCGTGCCACTTTCCTGGGACAAGCTCCATCTTGCCGAAACCAAACCGAACTTGCCGATCATTGGCGAGGAGGTTCCCCTAGAGACCGAAACCAGCGCCGATCCCCACACGACAAGCGCGTTGATCGAGCCTTCCATTGTCCCCTTGGAGGCCTCGCGTGGACAACGGTCAGGTGGTATGGCGGGAATTGTCGGCCCGATGGTGTTTTTCGTCATCCTGCCCGCCTTTTTGATGGCGGCCGTGCTCTTCTTTTGGAAGTACCTGCTTCATCAACTGTAAGCGGGGAATGGTGAATCGGGGGCTTTCTCTCGGAAGGAATCCGTTGGTCGGCAATGCGATTGGCCGGCATCGCCGCGGGGGACGGAACGGAGACGCCGCGGCCAGGGGCTCAGTGCAGACGCGGAAAATCTCAAAAGCGGCGACGCAACATCGCACCGCAGGCCAGCTCGGGGCTGGGCGAACTCCTCCAGGATGGCCCCGACGCACTGTCGCTGCACTGCTTCCAACCCGATGCCGCGTGGACATGTGCGCCGGGGCATCTTAAGATAACATTTCCGGCGACGCTAACTGCCAACGACCTAATACTAAGGCGCCAGGTAGATTGCTTTATTTTACACCTTGTGCTGATGGGACATAACGTCTCGCAACCTCTGCTGCGCACATCGTGCCATCACGCGGACTTTGCGCTATAGTACTAACAGGGGGGCTGCTCCGACATCATCTGTTGCTGGTTGGTGCGGCGACGCTCGAGTTCGCTCACGGCGGTCGCCTCGTCCGACAGCGTAAAGTCCGCCTGAATGCATGATGTGCCAAGAATATGCTGCGAGGCGTATGACGGGGCGACACAAGATGTTGAGCCAAGCCGATAAGCTTGCGCAGTAGTATTGGCGTGTTGGGCCAGCGCTTCCACGTGGAGCTGGCACGGCAGTCGCCACGGTTGCTAGATTGATGATCAGAAGAGACTACCGGGCCGATGCGCGACTTTGCGAGAGACTTGCAACGCCATTTGATCGGTGTGCTCGGTCTGGCGTTGATTGGCGGCGCGATTTATTACTTAGTTTTCCCGCCTACGAGCGAATTTCACTCCATGTTTGAAGCGGCGTGCCGCCGGATGGGCATTTTTTGCGTGTTGCTCTGGCTGGCCTACCCAGAATTGAGTCGCCTTCCTTCATGGTTGGCATTAACGATTCCGTTTGTGACGGCTGTCATCGTGTTTCGCCCACGTTATGCCCTGGTGCTGGTACCGTTGATCCTGCTGATATTGTTTTTGAGGCCGCGAAGGCCAGGCAGTCCACTCGGTACGACCGGCAGGAAGAAAACCGAAGGCAAGTCGCGATGAGAGGTGCGTTCTCGCGCCAGATTGTGGGCACCTTTTCGGGTCAGTTGGGGGTATCCAAGTAGGGGTCCTGGCCCATCTGCCGCTGCATTTTTTTTCGCTCTCGCTCCATGTGCATCAGTGCCTGGCGCTCGCGGAAGTGTCGGCGTTCGATTCTCCGCTGAGCCTTGCGAAATAGGTTGGCCAGATCGGGAAACATCCGGCGCTGGCGTCGCCCAAGAGCTGCCAGGCGTGCCGCCCGTTTCGGCCCCAGCCCTTTTTCTAGAAGTTCATCTTCCAGGGAAAGGAACTGCCGGAAAGATCCGGGATCGCCCTGCCGCCCGCATCGGCCGCGCAACTGCCAGTCGATCCGGGCAGCATCGTGCATCTCTGTGCAAATGACGTGAAGCCCGCCCAATTCCGCGACCTCCGGCCCCAGGCGGATATCCGTTCCCCGACCGGCCATGTTGGTCGAGACGGTAACGCGTCTCTTCCTTCCCGCCTCGGCGACGATGGCCGCCTCTTTCTCGATGTGGTGGGCATTCAGGACTTGGTGCTCGATACTCCGCTCTTCCAGGAGTCGCGACAGGAATTCCGATTTTTCGATGGATCGCGTGCCAATCAAGACGGGCCGCCCCTGGGCAAGCATTTGACAGGTTTCCTCGACGACCGCGTTCCACTTCTCTTCTTCTGTCCCAAAGATCAGGTCGGGCAAACGTTTGCGAATACTGGGGCGATTGGTGGGGATGATGATGACGGGGCATTTGTAGATGCGGCGCAATTCACGGCTCGAGTCCTTACCGGTGCCCGTCATGCCGCCGAGATGCCGATAGCGGAGAAAGAAATCTTGGACGGTGACGCGGGCGGCCTGGCCCGTCGCGACCGTGACCTCCACGCCCTCTTTGGCCTCCACGGCCTGATGGATCCCGTCGCGCCACTTTCTTCCCTCTCCCAGACGGCCGGTAAACTCGTCGACGATTACAATCTCGCCATCGCGAACCACGTACTCGCGGTCGCGAATGAAATCGCGAGCCACTTTGATGGCCCGTTCCAAATATTCGTATACATGGAACATGCCAACGGCCGCCAGGGCGTCCGGTTTTGCCAGTTGCCGCGCTTTGCGGCGTCCCAATCGGGTCAGTTCCACGGACTTCTTTTCGTGATCATAGGTGTAATCCTCATCTTCGACCAATTGATCGACTACGCTGGCTGCCCATTTGAAGCACTCCACCGCGGTTTTGGCCTCCTCCGTCGGCATCGCGCTGATAATGAGCGGGGTCCGCGCTTCGTCGATCAGAATGCTATCCGCCTCGTCAACGAGCGCGAAGAAAGGCTCGCGTTGGACGGGCTGCTCGCTCTGCTGCATGCCTTGGCCCGTCAACATGGCACCAATGAGATCGACCTGCCCCTCGCGAATCCTACGGAGAAGCAGACGATCTCGGAGGAAGTCGAAGCCGAACTCCTTGGCTGTCCCATAGGTAACGTCGGCCGCATACGCCTTCCGCCGTGCATCCTGCGACATGTCCGTCTGGATGATACCGACGGTCAGTCCCAGGGCTTCGTAAATGGGACCCATCCATTCGGCGTCCCGTTTGGCGAGATAGTCGTTGACCGTGGCCAGGTGGCAGCCTCGCCCGGCCAAGGCGTAGAGATACATCGGTAGCGTGGCAGTGAGCGTTTTGCCCTCTCCGGTCTGCATCTCCACGATGGCATGGTGAAAGAGGGCGATTCCGCCCAGGAGTTGAACGTCGAAGTGCCGCATGTTGAGACGCCGGCGACCAGCCTCGCGAACGAGGGCGTAGGCCTCGGGCAAGAGCCCGCCGAGCGGCTCGCCGCTGCGGGCGCGATAGCGCAAGGCCAGGCTACGTTTGCGCAGGTCCGCGTCCGTAAGTGCTTGGCATTGCGGTTCCAGCTCGCCGATCTTGGTTACCAAAGGCCTCCAATGGGAAATCCAGACATGCGAAGGAATGGGGATTGCGGCGGCGAAATTGGCTCCGGATGACGGCATGGCGTGAAATCTTTCGCGTCGAGATTCACCCAATCCTGGGGGAGAAGAAAAAGTTTCTTCGATTATACGGAAGCCGCTGGGTCATTGGCATGTGACGCGGGCGGTCGGCGTAGGCGCTAAATGTGCGTCGGATCAACGTGCGTCGGATCGTGGGTAGTCGTTCACAGTGGTTCTCGTTCTTGCAAAACCGTTCACCCGCCTGTCATTTCGAGCGAAGCGAGAAATCTTGCAAAGCGAGAAAGCTTCTCGTTCGGGGATCGGATTTCTCCTCGCTGGCGCTCATCGAAATGACATTCCCTTCCATACTCAGGGAACCTCTGGAACCTCTGAATAACCCTCGTTGTCTCACCATCCTTTTCCATTATTGCTCAGGCGTGAACGATTGCTTAGGCGTGAACGGTGATGATCGTGGCGGCAGCAGCGGGGGGGCCGAGCCACGCGAGGTGCATTCGGGGCGACGCCTCCCTCAATTATCGTAAGCTAGACTTCATTAACCAACCATAGCTTTTGTACCAATGCTTGGCGGCAATGTGGGGGGATTTCAAGGTTCCCCAACCCCCCCGTTGCCCCGTTGGTTTGTTCCAGGAGGCCACCATGGAAAGCCCACGCCAATTGCGACATCGCCTGTTCGTCGATCCCGAGGTGCAGGCTGCACTGATTCTTCGTGTCATGACGTACTGGATGCTTTGCTTGGCGGCCGTCGCGTTGATGCTCTTTTGTTGGCAGGTCGTGTCCCTCCCAACGCGATCCATCTGGGGCCATTTGGAGGACCTGTGGTTCAGGTTCGGCCCCCCGTTCTTTGCATCGTTGATCGTCCTGCCGTTGATCCTTATGGACATCATTCGTTTGAGTAACCGGTTTTCGGGACCGCTGATTCGTGTTCGGAGGACGATGCGGGCATTGGCTCGCGGGGAGCGCGTCGCCCGATTGAGATTCCGTAAAGACGATTTTTGGCAGAATTTCGCGGAGGAATGTAACGCGGTGGCGAAACGGATCGCAGACCTGGAGTGCGCCGTGGCAACCGCGGCGGCTGCCTCTGCGGAGAATCGCCCCTCGTCCAGTCTGGAGCGGCGGAATCCGTCGCTCTCGTGCCCGGAAAGCTCCGTGCCGTCTCGTCCGGTGGTTCTCACGCCGCTCCCGGCAGAGGTAGCGACTCCCGCGTTCGCAGACCAGATCTGACCGTTTCACCGGAAAGCTCGAAGAATCCAGCGGGAACTAGGGCTGGGCGCGGATGTGAGCGACCTCAGGCAGGCTGCCTCTCACAGCTCGGGCACTCGTTCTTTCCCATATTCGTTGCTCTGCCATTCGAGGCGCGCTATACTCAAGGCTGACGCCGGGTTGGCGCGGCGCCGACCGCTGAAGGGGACGCGTTTTTGTAGTCGGTGCTCCCTGGACTCGGAGGATGTGTCCTGCGTCACGCGTATTTGTAGCGGGGCCGGTACGCTGCGCCCTATGGGGCGGGTTTCAATCACGCCTCACTTGACCACATCCTTTTTCGATGTGACCACGGTGTTCGACAGCTTTTGGTCCGATTCATGCTGCAAGGAGATTTCGCCATGTTGAGTCGTCGAGGATTTGTAAGCACGTCGGCTGCGGTGTTGGGAAGCCTGGCCGCCCCACGCTGGTTGGTGAGCATTGGCTCGGCCCAGGAGCCAAAACTGGCGGAGGGTGCTCCCCATGCGGAAAAGCTTGGATGGCGGTTGGGCTGCCAAGCCTACAGCTTCAACCGGTTCAGCTTCTTCGAGGCGATCGGCAAGACGGCCCAGCTAGGGCTTCGCTATATCGAAGCGTATCCTGGTCAACGGTTGACTCCGGAGGGGGACGCGAAATTCGACGAATCGATGTCTGCGGATAACCGTCGCGAAGTGAAGTCACGCCTTGCCGATGCCGGCGTGAAGCTGGTGAATTATGGCGTCCGCGGTCTGGGAAACAACGTGGACGAGAACCGCGCCGTGTTCGAGTTCGCCAAGGAGATGGGAATCGAGACCATCGTCTCGGAGCCGTCCCTCGACGCCTTCGATGCGATCGAGCCGCTGTGCAATGAATATCAAATCAACGTGGCGCTCCACAATCACCCCAAGCCGTCTCTGTATTGGAATCCGGATACCGTCTTGGAGGCGTGCAAAGGGCGCGGCAAGCGCCTCGGGGCGTGTGCCGATACGGGACACTGGATGCGATCCGAAATCGTTCCGCTGGAAGCCATCAAAAAGCTGGAAGGGCGAATCATCTCCTTCCATTTCAAAGACCTGAACGCATTCGGTAGAGATGCGCACGACGTGCCCTGGGGAACCGGCAAGGCCGACGTCCCGGCGCTTTTGCGGGAGATTCACCGTCAGGGATTGAAGGCGGTGTTCTCCATCGAATACGAGTATCACTGGGAAAACTCTCTCCCCGAAATTGCCGAGTGCGTCAAGTTCTTCGACGCGGTGTCCAAGCAGATTTTGGAAGGCTGATTGGCCCGGACGATGCGGCCAGGAAAACTTTGACCGCTGGCCGCGGGCACTTGTGAACGGATTGCGACCAAGCCCGCCACGCCGATCTCGCTCAGCGTGGCGGGCCTTTCGTTGGCATATCGCGGGAGTGCTAACCCAAACTTCCCCCCGCGAACTAGGGGGATGCTAATTGCAAGTGGTTGCAAGACAATGCT